>NZ_JBIDBS010000006.1:0-34781 GCF_043204165.1 Streptomyces sp. NPDC047982
GGTCCGCGTCGGGACGACGACCGTGGTGGGTACCGGGGTCCGCGTCGGGACGACGACCGTGGTGGGTACCGGGGTCCGCGTCGGGACGACGACCGCGGTGGACGTCAGGGCGGCGGATACCGGCGCGACGACAGCCACGGTGGCTCCGTCGGTGGATTCCGTCGGGACGAGGGCCGGCCCGCCGGTGGTGGGTTCCGGCGGGATGATCGGCGGGACGACCGCGATCGCGGGTTCCGTCGTGATGACGACCGGACTGGTGGTGGGTTCCGCCGCGATGACCGTGACCGGGATCGGGACCGGGGTCCGCGTCGGGACGACGACCGTGGTGGGTATCGGGGTCCGCGTCGGGACGACGATCGTGGTGGGTATCGGGGTCCGCGTCGGGACGACGACCGTGGTGGGTATCGGGGTCCGCGTCGCGACGACGACCGCGGTGGACGTCAGGGCGGCGGATACCGGCGCGACGACAGCCGGGGTGGGGGATACCGCGGGCAGCGCGACGACCGTGATGGCCGGGGCGGCTACCGAGGTCGCGACGACAGGGGCGGGTACGGGCGGCGTGACGACCGTGACCGCGAGCCCGTCAAGCGGCTTCCCATCCCGGATGACGTCACCGGTGACGAGATCGACAAGGACGTGCGGCAGGAGCTGATGAGCCTGCCGAAGACCCTCGCCGTGGACGTGGCCAGGAACCTCGTCATGGTGGCCCGGCTGCTCGACGAGGACCCCGAGCAGGCGTACACGTACTCGAGGGTCGCCCTGCGGCTGGCCTCGCGGGTCGCCGCCGTGCGCGAGGCGGCCGGGTTCGCCGCGTATGCCACGCAGAAGTACTCCGAGGCGCTCGCCGAGTTCCGGGCGGCCAGGCGGATGACCGGCTCGGTGGACTTGTGGCCCGTCATGGCCGACTGCGAGCGTGGACTCGGGCGCCCCGAGCGGGCGTTGGCCATGGCCGGTGAGCCCGAGGTACGGAAGCTGGACAAGGCCGGTCAGGTCGAGATGCGGCTGGTGGCCGCCGGTGCCCGCCGCGACATGGGACAGCTCGACGCCGCCATTGTCACGCTGCAGAGCCCCGAGCTCGCTTCGAACGCCGTGCACGCGTGGACGCCGCGACTGCGGTACGCGTACGCGGACGCTCTGCTGGCCGCCGGGCGCGAGGACGAGGCACGCGAGTGGTTCGGTAGGGCGCTGGAGGCCGACAAGGACGGCGTGACGGACGCATCCGACCGGTTGGCCGAGCTTGACGGAGTCGAGTTCGTGGACGCCCTCGACGAGAGCGAGGGCGGGGTCGAGCGCGGGGACGCCCCGGCGGCGGACAACGCCCCGGCCGGGGAAGAGTGCGACGCCGAGGACAAGGACGACACCCGGGACGAGGAAGGTCCGTCCGAGGTGTGAGACATGGGAGAGGGGCGGCACGCCACGAGCGGGTGCAGCCCCTCTCTCCTTGCCGGGAATCAGTCGTCGAGAGCGAGGCTCCGCAGCACCAGCCCGGAGGCCGGTTTGGGGCCGAAGGATGTCGACTTGCGCGGCATGGTGACCCCCTGCCGGGCAAGGTCGCGCACCACGTCCTCACGCACCGGATGCATCAGGACCGCCGTGCCGTCGCGTCGCTCGGCCTGCTCCACCACGGCCGCGGCGTCGTGGATGTACCCGATGTGCTCCGGGGCGTCCGGGATGCGCCAGACGTGTTCCAGCAGGGTCGCGTGCAGGACCGTCGCGTCGAGGGACCGCCACGCGGCCGGGCGGTCGGCCGGAATCGTGCGGTGCAGCAGGGCGGGGTCCGGGCGGTCGACCAAGTGGAAGCCGCCGTCGCCGGCGAGCAGGAAGGCGTTGCCCTCCGCCGCCGCCCCGGCGAGCGCGTCCAGGGCATGGGACAGCGGGCCCTCGACGTCACGGACGCGGAAGAGGCCGGTCAGCGCGGCGAGCGCGTCGGCGACGGGCAGGTGGTGCAGCAGCCGGTGGATGGCGCGGACCCGGAGCGGATAGCGGGCCGTGTCGACGAGAAGGACCAGGCCGAAGTCCCAGGGACCGGGCGCGGTGTGCTCCCGCTGAAGGCGCAGGTAAGTGGCCCAGCGGTGGTGGCCGTCGGCGATCAGGGCCTGGTGGCGGGCGAGATCCGTTTCGATCTCGGCCCGGTCGGCCGGATCGGTGACCGCCCAGAGCCGGTGGCGGAAACCGTCCTCCGTGGTCGTCGTGAGCAGGGGCGGGCGGTCGATGGTCCGCTCGACGACACCGGCTGCGCCCGAGGCGTCACCGTCGCCGCGATAGGTGAGCAGCAGCGGTTCGAGATGGGCGGCCGTGGAACGCATGAGGTCGGCCCGGTCCTCGACGACGTGCGCCATCACGTCCTCGTGCGGCAGCACCACGCCCTCGCCGGGGGAGGAGAGCGCCAGCGCCCCGACGATGCCGCGTTGCAGGATCTCGGCGTTCCGCTGCTCGTAGACGTACAGGGCGGGCTCGGGATCGGGGGCGAGTATCCCCTCGGCCAGCCAGTGGCCCAGGGTCTCGGCCGCCTGCTTGTTGCGGGCCGCGGCCGTCTTTGCCTGCGGAAGGATCAGCCGGACGATGTTGTGCGGATCCGCCGACTCCAGGTGATGCAGTCCGTCGGGGCGCACGACGACGTCGTACGGCGGTGAGGTCACCGCTGCCAGACTGCCGACCCGCTCGGGGACGTAGCGCAGTCCGCGGAACGGGACCAGACGCAGTCCTCGGTCGGCCGGACCTGATGTGTTCATCACTGCATCGTAAGTGCGCGGCCGGGATGCGCGATGATCTGGACAGGAGTCCGTACCGAGGAGCGCAAAGAATGAGTCAGGCGAGCAGAACCAGGCCGAGCGGCAGCCGCACCGCCCTGAACGAGGCGTACGACACGGCTCTGCTGGATCTCGACGGGGTGGTGTACGCGGGCGGTCGCGCCATCGTGCACGCCGTCGACTCCCTGGGCGCCGCGCGTGACGGCGGGATGCACCTCGCGTACGTGACCAACAACGCGCTGCGCACGCCGGACGCCGTCGCCGCGCACCTGACCGAACTCGGTGTTCCGGCCGAGCCCGCCGACGTGATCACCTCCGCGCAGGCGGTGGCCCGGCTGATGGCCGATCAGTTGCCGGCCGGGGCGCGGGTGCTCGTGGTGGGGGGCGAGGGGTTGCGCGTCGCGCTGCGGGAGCGCGGTCTGGTGCCGGTGGAGTCGGCGGACGACGAACCGGCCGCGGTGGCGCAGGGCTACGGCGGGCCCGACATGACGTGGGGGCGGCTGGCGGAGGCGGCATACGCGATCGCGCGCGGGGTGCCGTGGTTCGCGTCCAACACCGACCTGACGATTCCGAGCGCCCGGGGCATCGCGCCGGGGAACGGGGCGGCGGTCGAGGTCGTGCGCATCGCGACCGGGGCCGAGCCGCAGATCGCCGGGAAGCCGCTGCCGCCGATGCACCGGGAGACGGTGCTGCGGACCGGGGCCGAGCGCCCGCTGGTCGTCGGGGACCGGCTGGACACGGACATCGAGGGCGCTTTCAACGGCGGGGTGGACTCCCTGCTCGTGCTCACCGGAGTGACGGACGCGGCCCGACTGGTGGCCGCCGGGCCGAAGCACCGGCCCACCTACGTCGATGCGGACCTGCGGGGGCTGCTGACGGGGCAGCCCGAGGTGACACGGGCGCAGGGCGACCGGTTCTGCTGCCGCGGCTGGAGTGCCTCGGCGGCGGGGGAGGAACTGGCGCTGGAGGGGGACGGCGACGACGTGCTCGACGGGCTGCGCGCGCTGTGCGGTGCGGCGTGGTCGTACGCCGGGGACGGCTCGTGCGGCCTGGACGCGGGGAAGGCGCTCGCCCGGCTGGGTCTGTAGGCCGGTGGTGGCTCCCGGCGATCGGCAAGCGATTCAGGCGGGCCCACCGAAATTCGCTGTGCCGGGGGTGCTGTCGTTCGCACGTTCGGTTCGTGCGGCGGGACGGAGCGGGCCCGGCCCGGGCGTCGCTGGTGGAGCGGGCGTTCGGGCGGCGCTGCCAGGTCATCGACGACCCCGAGACCGGTACGCCCCTGGTGGTCCCGACCACGCGCGGGGCGCGGGACGGCGGCGCGGACAGGGCGCCGGCGGGTTTGTCGGCCGATGGCTGACGGGCGACCGGCCGGGCCGTCCCGTGGGGACCCGCGCCCGTACCGCCGCCACGAGCGGGACCGCTCGTACCGCCGCCACGAGCGGGACCGCCCCTACCGCCGCTACAGCAGCGCCCGGAGCCTCAGCAGATCACGGAACCCGGCCTCCAGCCGGACCCGGCCCGCCCCCCACGCCCTCGCGAAGTTCAGCTCGCCGTCCACCATCGCCACCAGATCGTCGCCGTTCATCGCCAGCCGGATCTCGGCCTTCTCGCGGGGCGGCCCGTCCACCGTGTCCAGCACCTGGATCCGGCCATTGGCCAGCCGGCCGGTGAAGGTGACGTCGAGGTCCCGGACGTGGCAGCTCAGCGAACGGTCCAGAGCGGCCGCGCTGCGCACGTCGCCGTTCGCTCCCGCGAGATTGTCGGAAAGTCTGTCGAGTGCGCTGCGGCACTCAGCCATGGTCGCCATCGTGACCGACGGTACCGCAGCCCTTCGCGGTAGCGTTTCCCGCATGAGCGACTCGATGCCGGGGCCCGGTGCGGCGGCCGGAACAATGCCCGCGACAGCGCCCGGGGCGCCTCTCGCGGCGGCGTCGCCGGCCCCGGTCGCCGAGGGCGCGTCCCCCGGTGCCGCGCCCCTTCCCGAGCCCGGCGCCCCCGCACCTCTCGGCATCGCCCGGACCCTCACGGGGGACGCCGGGGTCGACGCCTGGCTGGGACGTCTCGCCGATGCCGACCACCTTCCGGCGGAGGGACACGTCCAGGTGTACGAGGATGTACACGAGGGCCTGCGCTCGACGCTGACCGCGCTGGACGCCGGCCCCGCACCCGCACCGGTACCCGCGCCGATGCCCTCGTACGACAACAGGAGCTGAACCGAACGTGGCAGGAGTGGCACGTCGCCGCCTCGACGCCGAACTGGTACGCCGTAAACTCGCCCGCTCGCGCGAGCACGCGAGCCAGCTGATCGCCGCGGGGCGGGTGACCGTCGGGGGCAACACCGCGACCAAACCCGCCACCCAGGTCGAGACCAGTGCGGCGCTCGTCGTGATCAAGGACGACAGCGACCCGGAGTACGTCTCGCGCGGCGGCCACAAGCTCGCGGGCGCCCTCGCCGCCTTCGTACCCCTCGGGCTGGTGGTCGAGGGGCGGCGTGCCCTGGACGCCGGCGCGTCGACCGGCGGTTTCACCGACGTCCTGCTGCGGGCCGGCGCGGGCCATGTCGTCGCCGTCGACGTCGGCTACGGGCAGCTCGCCTGGTCGCTCCAGTCCGACGACCGCGTCACGGTCAAGGACCGCACCAACGTACGGGAACTGACGCCGGAGGCGATCGACGGGCAGCCGGTGGACCTGGTCGTCGGTGACCTCTCGTTCATCCCGCTGGGGCTGGTGCTGCCCGCCCTGGCGCGCTGTGCCGCCCCCGACGCCGACCTGGTCCTCATGGTCAAGCCGCAGTTCGAGGTCGGCAAGGAACGGCTCGGCAGCGGCGGTGTGGTGCGCAGCCCCGCACTGCGGGCGGAAGCGGTGCGGGAGGTGGCACGCAGGGCCTGGGAACTGGGGCTCGGGGTACGGGGGGTGACGGCGAGCCCGCTTCCGGGCCCGTCCGGAAACGTCGAGTACTTTCTGTGGCTGCGGGCCGGTGCACCGGAGCTGGATCCCGCGGATGTCGACCGCGCAGTGGCGGAGGGGCCTCGTTGACGACGAATGCGGCACGAACTGTCTTTCTTCTGGCACACACCGGCCGCCCGGCCGCGATCCGCAGCGCCGAACTCGTCGTACAGGGACTGTTGCGCAGCGGCCTCGGCGTGCGGGTACTGGCCATCGAGGCGGCCGATCTGCCGCTGCCGCCATCCGTCGAGACGGTCACGGACACCACCCCCGGGGCCGTGGACGGCTGCGAGCTGCTGATCGTGCTCGGCGGGGACGGGACGCTGCTGCGCGGCGCGGACCTGTCCCGCGCCTCCGGGGTGCCGATGCTCGGCGTCAACCTCGGCCGGGTCGGCTTCCTCGCCGAGGCCGAACGCGACGACCTGGACAAGGTCGTCGACCGGGTCGTCACCCGGGCGTACCAGGTCGAGGAACGGATGACGCTCGACGTCGTGGTACTCAGCAACGGCGACGTCGTCCACACGGACTGGGCGCTCAACGAGGCGGCCGTGCAGAAGGTGTCGCCCGAGCGGATGCTGGAGGTCGTGCTGGAGATCGACGGCCGTCCGGTGACCGGGTTCGGCTGCGACGGGATCGTCTGCGCGACCCCGACCGGATCGACCGCCTACGCCTTCTCGGCGGGCGGTCCCGTCGTCTGGCCCGAAGTCGAGGCGTTGCTCATGGTCCCGATCAGCGCCCACGCCCTGTTCGCCAAGCCGCTGGTGACCTCGCCGGACTCGGTGCTCGCCGTCGAGGTCCAGCAGCACGCCCCGCACGGGGTGCTCTGGTGCGACGGACGCCGGACGGTGGCGCTGCCGGCCGGTGCGCGGGTCGAGGTGCGGCGCGGCACGGTGCCGGTGCGGCTGGCACGGCTGCACCCCGCCTCGTTCACGGACCGCCTGGTCGCCAAGTTCGCCCTGCCCGTCTCGGGGTGGCGCGGCGCCCCGCACTGACCGGCCGTCCTGGGGGCGCGGCGCCCCGCACCGACCCGTCGTTCCGGGTGGCGAGGCGTTCCGTACCGACCGACCGGCCGTCCCGGCCGGCGAGGCGTTCCGAACGCACCCGCCGTCCCGCGTGGCGAGGAGTCCCGCACGCATCGCCGGACGTTCCCCCGGCGGCGGTACCGGACGCTCCAGGTGCACACGGGAGAGTGAAGCGCGCAGGCGGGGCCCGTCGCACTTCGGGGCCCGGACCTCGTAAGGTCGTGTCCGTGTTGGAGGAGATGCGGATACGGTCGCTCGGAGTCATCGACGACGCGGTGGTCGAGCTGTCGCCCGGATTCACCGCCGTGACGGGTGAGACCGGAGCGGGCAAGACCATGGTCGTCACCAGCCTGGGGCTGCTGCTCGGCGGACGCGCCGACCCCGCCCTGGTGAGGATCGGGTCCAGGGCGGCGGTCGTCGAGGGGCGGATCACGGTGTCCGAGGGCGACGCCGTGGCGGCGCGGGCGGAGGAGGCCGGGGCCGAGTTCGACGACGGAGCCCTGCTGATCAGCCGTACCGTTTCGGCGGAGGGGCGTTCGCGGGCCCATCTCGGCGGCAGATCCGTGCCGGTCGGGGTGCTCGCGGAACTCGCCGACGAGCTCGTCGCCGTGCATGGCCAGACCGATCAGCAGGGGCTCCTCAAGCCCGCCCGGCAGCGGCAGGCCCTCGACCGGTACGCGGGCGACGGCGTCGCCGCGCCGCTGGTGCGGTACGCGACGGCGTACCGGCGGCTGCGCGCCGTGCTCACGGAGCTCGACGAGCTGACCACGCGCGCCCGCGAACGCGCCCAGGAAGCCGATCTGCTGCGCTTCGGTCTCGACGAGATCGCCGCGGTCGAGCCGCTCGCGGGCGAGGACGCCGACCTGGCCGCCGAGGCCGAGCGGCTCGGCCACGCCGAGGCGCTCGCCTCCGCGGCGGCCCTCGCGCACACCGCGCTCGCGGGCAACCCGGAGGATCCGGAGGGCGTCGACGCGACGACGGTGGTCTCGGCCGCCGGACGCGCGCTGGACACCGTGCGCGCCCACGATCCGGCCCTGGCCGCGCTCGCCGACCGGATCGGCGAGATCTCGATCCTGCTGGCCGACGTGGCCGGTGAACTGGCCGGGTACGCCGACCGGCTGGACGCCGATCCGCTGCGGCTCGCCGCGGTGGAGGAGCGGCGCGCCGCGCTCGCCGCGCTCACCCGCAAGTACGGCGAGGACATCACCGCCGTGCTCGCCTGGGCGGAGGAGGGATCCGCCCGGCTCACGGAGCTGGAGGGCGACGACGACCGGATCGGCGAGCTGACGGCCGAACGCGACGCACTGCGCGCCGAACTCTCCGTACTGGGGCAGGAGTTGACCGATGCGCGCACGGAGGCGGCGGCACGCTTCGCCGAGGCGGTGACCGAGGAGCTCGCCTCCCTCGCCATGCCGCACGCCCGTGTCTCCTTCGCCGTGCGGCAGACCGAGGCGGCCGACGAGGCTTCCGGCATCGATGTCGGCGGGCGCAGCGTGGTCTACGGGCCGTCCGGTGCCGACGAGGTCGAGCTCCTGCTGGCGCCGCATCCCGGTGCCCAGCCGAGGCCGATCGCCAAGGGGGCGTCGGGCGGTGAGCTGTCCCGGGTGATGCTCGCCGTCGAGGTGGTCTTCGCCGGTTCCGACCCCGTGCCCACGTACCTCTTCGACGAGGTCGACGCGGGCGTCGGCGGCAAGGCCGCCGTGGAGGTCGGGCGGCGGCTGGCGAAGCTCGCCAGGTCCGCGCAGGTCGTCGTCGTCACGCACCTGCCGCAGGTGGCGGCCTTCGCGGACCGGCAGCTTCTGGTCGAGAAGACGGTCGACGGAGCGGTGACGAGCAGCGGGGTCACGGTCCTGGAGGGCGAGGACCGGGTACGGGAACTCTCCCGGATGCTCGCGGGCCAGGAGGACTCGCAGACGGCGCGCGCCCATGCGGAGGAGCTGCTGGCCGCGGCACGGTCGGACGCGTAGCGGACGGACGTCGCGGCAGGCGTCATGCCACGGTCGTCGACGGGCGTCACGCCGTGGTCTTCGCAGCTCCGCCCGTCGTCGGCGGCCGTCATGTCGTGTCGTCGGGTCCGCCCGTCGTCGGCGGGTGCCGTCGGACCGCTCCGGCGGGCCGCTGCGTAGTCTGGCCCGCATGGGAGCAGATTTCCGTGGAGCAGCGGTGTCCGGCGCCGTCGCGGCCGCAGTGGCCACGGGCGTGTACCGGGCGCTGGGGGCCCGGTCCCGTCTTCGGCCGCGTGAACGTCGGCAACGCGTCAACCACGCGGGCCGGAGCGTCGATCTGTACGCGGGACCGGCCGTCGCCGTCGGCGCCGCGGCCGGGGCGGCCGTCCTGCCGCTGCCGGCCCGCACGCGGTGTGCCGCGTCGCTCGCGGTGCTGGTGGCGGCGGGCTGCGGCGCGTACGACGACCTCGCCGCTGCCGGCGATCCACGCCGGGGATTTCGCGCCCACCTCGGTGCCCTGCGGGACGGTGAGGTGACCAGCGGTGCCGTCAAGCTCCTCGGCATCGGGGCGGCAGGGCTCGCGGCCGGTGCGCTGATGAGGGAACGTCCCGTCGACCGGCTCCTGGCCGGGGCGGTGATCGCCGGGACCGCGCATCTGGTCAATCTGGTGGACGTACGTCCCGCCGCTGCCATCGGCACCGTGCTCGCGCTCGGTGCCCCGGGGCTGCCGGGAGGCGGGACCGCCGCCGCGCTCGCCGGCGCGCCGATGGGGGCCGCGGCCGCGCTCGTCGCGGAGGACCTGGGCGAGCGCACCATGATCGGGGACACCGGGGCCCACGCCCTGGGCGCGGCACTCGGTGTCGCCGTCGTGGCGGGGCGCGGCCGGGCCGGACTCCTCGCCCACACGGCGGGGCTCGTCGTCGCCGCCGTGTACGGGGAGCGGGTGAGCGGGCTCGTCCGGTCGCTGTGGGATCGAACGGTTCCGGACGCCGGGCGCGGCTGACCCCCGGACCCGGATGCCGCGGTGCCGGGGCGCGGCACCGGAGCTCATCTGCCGCGGGTGTCGGACCGCCGGGGCCCGGGCTCCCGGCCCCCGGCACGTCGACGCGGCAACTTCGCGCCGCATAGTTCACCCGTGGGAGTGGCGCGTCGCGGCCGGTCGCCGGTGTACGCGCAGGACCGTGGCCTGACTGTGCCGGAACGCCCGTACGGACTGGCATCCTTGGCGATGCCCTTTTCGCCGACTCGGGAGCCCCGGGAGCCAACCAACGTGTCACAGCTGCGTACGGTCCACGTCCTGGGCGGCGGCAGCGCGGGCAGCAGCGCCCACGTCAGCTCGCTGGCCGCCGGACTGGTGGCGAGGGGCGTGCACGTCACCGTCTGTGCCCCGGCCGGGCTCGACCACCACTTCGCCGGCACGGGGGCTTCATTCGCACCCGTGCCGCGGCGGAGTGATCCGGCCGCCGTCGCCGCCCTGCGCACCGCCTGCGCGACGGCGGACGTGGTTCACGCGCACGGGCCGCACGCCGCCGTGCGCGCCGCCCTCGCGCTCGGCGGGCGCCGGATCCCGCTGGTCGTCACCTGGCATGCCCGCCCTCACGCCGAGGGCGCCCGGGCGCGGCTGCTGCGTCTCATGGAGCGAAGGGCCGCCCGGGCGGCGGCGGTTGTCCTCGGCACGACATCGGAACTGGTCGACCGGGCACGGATGCGCGGTGCGCGCGATGCCCGGCTCTCGCCGGTCTCGGCCCCTTTACCACACCCGGACGACAGCATTGATCCGGCCAAGACGCGAGCCGAACTCGGCGCGGTGGGACGACCTCTGGTCTTCTCGTACGGGAGTCTCGTACCGCATCACGGGTACGACCTCCTGCTCGACGCCGCTCGGGCATGGCGCGATCCCGGCACCGCGCCGCTGCTGATCATCGCGGGGGAGGGCCGGCAGCGGTCGGCTCTGCAACGCCGGATCAGGGAGCAGGAGTTGCCGGTCCGGCTCATCGGCGAGCGGAACGACGTCGCGGAACTGCTCACCGCCGCGGACCTGGCTGTGCTGCCCAGTCGGTGGGAGGCGCGCCCGGTGCTGGCCCAGCAGGCGCTGCGGCTGGGCGTTCCCCTGGTCGCCACCGCCGTCGGGGGAGTGCCCGAACTCGTCGGGAACGGGGCGGAACTCGTGCCGTACGGGAACGCGGAGGCGCTCGCGCGCACCGTCTCCGGGCTGCTCGGTGACCCGGAGCGGCGCGCGCGACTGGTGGACGCCGGGCATGCCCAGGCCGCCAGTTGGCCCACGGAGGACGACACGATCGTCCAAGTACTCAGCATCTACGACGAGTTGACGCAGCCCCTGGTGATGCCGCGGACGCGGTGAGTGGGCCGCCCGCCGTTCTGCTGCATCACCGCGGTGTGTGACGGCGGGCCCTCAGCGCCAGGCTCAGGGCCAGCACCGTCTGCGGGTCGTCCAGATCGGTGCCGAGCAACTCTCCTATGCGGGCCAGCCGGTTGTACAGCGTCTGGCGGTTCAGGTGCAGTTCGCGTGCCGTCTCCGCCTTCCGACCCGCGTGGGCCAGATACGTCTCCAGTGTCGGGAGCAGCGGGGGCCGCGAGGTCCGGTCGTGATCGCGCAGCGGACCGATCGCCCGTTCCACGAACGCCGCCAGATCGGGGTGGTCCCGCAACCGCCACAGCAGCAGGTCGATGTCCAGGCGCCGGGCGTCGTACCAGGGCCGGTCATCGAGACCGTGCGCCGCCGTCGCCGTCTCCGCGGCATGCCGAAGCCCCGCACCGGCAGCCGCCCAGCCACCCGCGACGCCCACCACCACGACCGGCGGATGCGAGCCGGCCCTTTCCAGACCGGCGCGTTCCACACCGGCCCGCAGCGCCGCCGCGACCCGGTCCGCGACCGCCGTGCGCTCCGACTCGGCCCGCAGCCCCAGCAGCACCGGAACCCGGCCCTCCACGGGCCGTACGCCGAGCAGTACCGGCACCCCCACCGACGAGAGCTCTTCCAGCACCGCCCGCGCCAGCAGCGCCCAGTTCCCGGAACCGGACAGTTCGGGTGCCAGCCGCATCACCACCGGAAGCAGCGGCGACGCACCCGGCTTGAAGCCCAGTACGCGGGCCTGCGCCGGTGCGTCGTCCGGCGCGATCCGGCCCTCCGCGAGATCCGTCAGGAAGTCGCCCCGGCCACGCGCGGCGAGCTCCTCCTCCTGACGGGCCTGCATCAGCACCACGGCGAGGATCCCGGCCGCCCGCTCCGCCGCCATCCGGTGCACCGGCAACAACGGTCCCGACACGGCCGGCAGCACCAGCCTGGCCCGTACCGAACCGGCCCCCGGACCGCCGCCCGGCACATCCACCAGCACCGAGCCGGTGGGCGGCGACTCACGTGCCGCCCGGCCGCCGCGCAGGCCCTCCCACACCTGGAGCGGATCGGCGGACACCGGCCCGGCGCCGGGGCCCGCCGCGTACAGCAGTTGCCCGTCCGCCGTCTCCAGGAAGACCGGGCTGGCCGCGAAGTCCGCGAGCATGCCCAGCACCTGCGGCACCCCGCCGCCGCCGAGCAGCGCCTGGGTGCACCGCCGGTGCACGTCCTCGGCCTGCCGCAGCAGCGCGTAGTGACCGTTGACGATCTCGGTGTGGATCTCCTCGGTCACCGCCACGAACGGCACCTCCCGGTGCAGTTGCACCAGCGGCAGACCGGCCGTGCGGGCGGCGTCCACGATGGAGGCGGGCAGCCTGCCGAAGCGCGGTCCGAGCTCCACCACCAGGGCGGCGATGCCCCGATCGGCGAGCCTGCGGACGAAGGCCCGCTGCTCGGCGGGGCGGGTGCCGAGCCCCAGACCGGTGGTGAGCAGCAGCTCACCACCCTTGAGCAGCGAGGCGATGTTCGGCACCTCGCCGGCATGCACCCAGCGCACCGTGCGGTTCAGCCGGTCCGCGCCGGCCACCACCTCGGGGAGCCCGCTGCGCAGCCCCGGCAGCTCGAGCGCCCGCTGCACGGTGATTCCGCCCTGCGTCCCCATGGGGACTGCGCCCTGCGTCTCCACTGGCTCTGGCCTCGCGTTTCCCCTCGGGTCCTACGGCTGGTCGCCCCGGTCCGGAAAGGTACCGGCCCGGGGCGCGGAACGGGCCGCCGGGGTCAGCCGACGTACGCCCCGCTCGCCGTCAGGCGCAGTGCCGTGTCGATCAGCGGGACATGGCTGAACGCCTGCGGGAAGTTGCCGACCTGCCGCTGGAGCCGGGGGTCCCACTCCTCGGCGAGCAGTCCCAGGTCGTTGCGCAGGGACAGCAGCCGTTCGAAGAGCTGGCGGGCCTCGTCGACCCGGCCGATCATCGCGAGGTCGTCCGCCAGCCAGAACGAACAGGCCAGGAACGCGCCCTCGTCGCCCTCCAGGCCGTCCACGCCCGCGTCCTCGCCATGGGTGGGGTAGCGCAGCACGAAGCCGTCCTCCGTGGACAGCTCGCGCTGGATCGCCTCGATCGTGCCGATCACGCGCTTGTCGTCGGGCGGCAGGAAGCCCATCTGCGGGATCAGCAGGAGGGAGGCGTCCAGTTCCTTCGAGCCGTAGGACTGCGTGAACGTGTTGCGTTCCGCGTCGTAGCCACGCTCGCACACGTCGCGGTGGATCTCGTCGCGCAGTTCGCGCAGCCGCTCCACCGGGCCCTCGGTGTCCCCGGACTCGATCAGCTTGATGGTGCGGTCGACGGCCACCCAGGCCATCACCTTCGAGTGGACGAAGTGGCGGCGCGGGCCGCGCACCTCCCAGATGCCCTCGTCCGGCTCGTCCCAGTGCTTCTCCAGGTACTCGATCAGTTTGAGCTGGAGGCCCATCGCGTAGTCGTTGCGGGTCAGCCCCGTCATGTGGGCGAGGTGCAGCGCCTCGATGACCTCGCCGTACACGTCCAGCTGGAGCTGGCCCGCCGCGCCGTTGCCGACCCGGACCGGGGCGGAGTTCTCGTACCCGGGCAGCCAGTCCAGCTCGGCCTCGCCCAGTTCGCGCTCGCCCGCGATGCCGTACATGATCTGCAGGTTCTCCGGGTCGCCGGCGACCGCCCGCAGCAGCCACTCCCGCCAGGCGCGGGCCTCCTCGCGGTAGCCGGTGCGCAGAAGGGAGGACAGGGTGATCGCGGCGTCGCGCAGCCAGGTGTAGCGGTAGTCCCAGTTCCGGGAGCCGCCGATGTCCTCGGGCAGCGAGGTGGTCGGGGCCGCGACGATGCCGCCGGTCGGCGCGTACGTCAGGGCCTTGAGGACGATCAGCGAGCGGACCACGGCCTCCCGGTAGGGCCCGTGGTACGTGCACTGCCCGACCCACTCGCGCCAGAACTCCTCGGTCGCCTCCAGCGAGCCCTCCGGGTCCGGCAGGCCCGGCGGCTCGTGGTGCGAGGGCTGCCAGCTGATCGTGAAAGCGAACCGGTCCCCCGGGGCGACCGTGAAGTCGGAGTACGTGGTCAGGTTCTCGCCGTAGGTCTCGACGGAGGTGTCCAGCCAGACCGAGTCCGGTCCGGCGACGGCGACCGTACGGCCGTCGATCTTGTGCACCCACGGCGTCACACGGCCGTAGCTGAACCGCATGCGCAACTCGGAACGCATCGGCACCCGGCCGCTGATCCCCTCCACGATCCGGATCACCTGCGGGGCGCCGTCACGCGGCGGCATGAAATCGGTCACCCTGACCGTTCCGCGCGGGGTGTCCCACTCCGATTCCAGGACGAGGGAATCGCCCCGGTAGCGGCGGCGGGCCGCGGACGGGGGCTGTTCCTCGTCCTCCCACGCCGGACCCAGGCGCCAGAAGCCGTGCTCCTCCGTGCCCAGCAGTCCCGCGAAAACGGCGTGCGAATCGAAGCGGGGAAGGCACAGCCAGTCCACTGTGCCGTCCCGGCAGACCAGGGCGGCGGTCTGCATGTCTCCGATGAGTGCGTAATCCTCGATGCGCCCGGCCACGTGCGTCTCCAGTCGAACGGCCATGTCACCCCGTAGGGCATTACTGCGGGTCAGGAGGTCACCGCGAGGGGTTGTGGTGGGGGAAAGATGGGGAAACCTGCGAACCCGATACCTCGCCCGCAGCGAGTGTCCGAGCAGGATACGACGCACCCGGGAGGTCCGCGCGACCGTCTTGACAACGGGCCCGCCCGATCGGGCGTGGCGTGAACGGCTTGCGATGATCTTGTGCGGCGCATGTGCGGGATGTGGCCGGAAGCAGGCCCCCATGGTCGCTGATACCCTGGTAGCCCGTGGACCGGTGGTCGTCGGCGACAGCAGACGCGGCCCCCGAACCGCAGCGACTGGCAGCGCCGGGACCCCTCCGGACGGCGGCGCCGGAACGCCCCTCAAGACCGCGACCACGGGAGCCCCCTTTGGCTATGCAGCCCACATCCACGACGACCAAGCACATCTTCGTCACCGGGGGTGTCGCGTCCTCCCTCGGCAAGGGTCTGACTGCCTCCAGCCTCGGCGCCCTGCTCAAGGCGCGCGGACTCCGGGTCACCATGCAGAAGCTCGACCCGTACCTGAACGTCGACCCGGGCACGATGAACCCCTTCCAGCACGGTGAGGTGTTCGTCACCAACGACGGCGCCGAGACCGACCTGGACATCGGCCACTACGAGCGCTTCCTCGACGTCGACCTCGACGGCTCGGCCAACGTCACCACCGGCCAGGTCTACTCGCAGGTGATCGCCAAGGAGCGGCGCGGCGAGTACCTCGGCGACACCGTGCAGGTCATTCCGCACATCACCAATGAGATCAAGCACCGCATCCGCCGTATGGCCACCGACGACGTCGACGTCGTGATCACCGAGGTCGGCGGCACGGTCGGCGACATCGAGTCGCTGCCGTTCCTGGAGACCGTCCGCCAGGTCCGCCACGAGGTCGGCCGGGACAACGTCTTCGTCGTGCACATCTCGCTGCTGCCCTACATCGGCCCGTCCGGCGAGCTCAAGACCAAGCCCACCCAGCACTCCGTCGCCGCGCTGCGCAACATCGGCATCCAGCCCGACGCCATCGTGCTGCGCGCCGACCGCGACGTGCCGACCGCCATCAAGCGCAAGATCTCGCTGATGTGCGACGTCGACGAGGCCGCCGTGGTGGCCTGCGTGGACGCCAAGTCGATCTACGACATCCCGAAGGTGCTGCACACCGAGGGCCTGGACGCCTACGTCGTGCGCAAGCTCGACCTGCCGTTCCGCGACGTCGACTGGACCACCTGGGACGACCTGCTGGACCGTGTCCACAACCCCGACCACGAGGTCACCGTCGCGCTCGTCGGCAAGTACATCGACCTGCCCGACGCCTACCTCTCGGTCACCGAGGCCATCCGGGCCGGAGGTTTCGCCAACAAGGCCCGGGTCAAGGTCAAGTGGGTCGCCTCCGACGACTGCAAGACCCCGGCCGGTGCCGCGAAGCAGCTGTCCGACGTCGACGCGATCTGCGTCCCCGGCGGCTTCGGCGACCGCGGCGTCACCGGCAAGATCGGTGCCATCCAGTACGCCCGCGAGCACAAGGTGCCGCTGCTCGGCCTCTGCCTCGGCCTCCAGTGCGTCGTGATCGAGGCGGCGCGCAACCTCGCCGAGATCCCCGACGCCAACTCCACCGAGTTCGACCCGGCCACCGCGCACCCCGTCATCTCGACGATGGAGGAGCAGCTCGCCTACGTCGAGGGCGCCGGCGACCTGGGCGGCACCATGCGGCTCGGTCTGTACCCGGCGAAGCTCGCCGAGGGCTCGCTGGTCCGCGAGGCGTACGACGGCGAGCCGTACGTGGAGGAGCGTCACCGCCACCGCTACGAGGTCAACAACGCCTACCGCGCCGAACTGGAGAAGAAGGCCGGACTGGTCTTCTCCGGCACCTCCCCGGACAACAAGCTCGTCGAGTATGTCGAGTACCCGCGCGAGGTCCACCCCTACCTGGTCGCCACCCAGGCGCACCCGGAGCTGCGCTCCCGTCCGACCCGCCCGCACCCGCTCTTCGCCGGCCTGGTGAAGGCGGCCGTCGCGCGCAGGGCGGGCGCGACGGCCGACGGCGCGAAGCGCGCCACGTCCGGCAAGTAGTCCGGCGGTACGCAGGCATTAACGTTGACCGGGGTACGGGTCCGACCAGGACGCGTACCCCGGATTTTCGTTTTCTGTGGAAGGACGTAGATGGGTATCCAGGACACGCCCGAGGAATGGCAGGTCACCGCGACCGAGACGCCCTTCACCGGCAACAAGACCAGTGTCCGCACCGACGACGTGGTGATGCCCGACGGCACGGTCGTACGCCGTGACTACCAGGTCCACCCCGGCTCGGTCGCCGTGCTCGCCCTCGACGACGAGGACCGGGTCCTCGTGCTGCGGCAGTACCGCCACCCGGTGCGCCAGAAGCTCTGGGAGATCCCGGCCGGACTGCTCGACGTCCCCGGCGAGAACCCGCTGCACGCCGCGCAGCGCGAGCTCTACGAGGAGGCGCACGCCAAGGCCGAGGACTGGCGGGTGCTGACCGACGTCTACACCACGCCGGGCGGCTGCGACGAGGCCGTACGGATCTTCCTCGCCCGCGGTCTCTCCGAAGCGGACGGGGAGCGCTTCGAGGTCTCCGAGGAGGAGGCCGACATGGAGGTGGCGCGGGTGCCGCTGCAGGAGCTGGTACGGGGCGTGCTCGCCGGGGACCTGCACAACAACTGCCTGGTCGTGGGCGTCCTTTCGCTCGCGGCGGTGCGCGCGGGCGACGGGATCGACTCGCTGCGCCCGGCCGGGGCACCGTGGCCGGCCCGCCCGTTCGAGAGCTGACGGCCCGGCGGCCCAGGGCGGACCCGGTGGTACAGGCGGATCGGACCCTCTGATCGGACAAGGCGATGATCCGAACGGGGGACCTCCACGCCACGCTCCACGCCGATCGTCCACACGTCTGAACTACGCTCGAAAGGCCCTGACCGGACCACGGCGGGCGACGCGTGCGGCGGAAGTGGAGCGTGGCCCGTGACGGATCAGGCGGTGGACACCGGCAGCCCGGCCGAGACGGCGGGGAGCGAGAGGACGTCCGACGCCAGATCACCCCAATTCTTGGGCCGCGACCGTGAGTTGAAGCAGCTGCACGCCGACGTCGAGGATGTCGGACTGGACACCCTGGCCGGCCGCAAGCCCGCCCGGGCCCGGGTCCTGCTGATCGCCGGACGCCCCGGCTCCGGACGCACCGCGCTCGCCGGGGAACTCGTCCGTCGGCTGCTCGCCGCCGACGACCGCCGCGACGGCCCGTTCCGGGCCCGGCTCACCGAGCCCGGCGGCGCCCGCGTCCCCACCGAGCGCACCGCCCGGGAACTGCTCGACCAGATGGGTGTGACGGGCCCGCCCGGCGCCGACGGGGACGAACTCTCCCGGATGGTCCGCGAGGCGCTCGCCGGACGCCGCGCCCTGCTGCTCCTCGACGACGCCGCGGACGCCGAGCACGTCGACCCGCTGCTGCCCGACGACTCCGACTGCCTCGTCGTCGCCACCTCCGAAGGCCCGCTGACCGGCATCCCGGACGTCCGTCCCTGCACGCTCGGCGGTCTGGACGCGGCCTCCGCCGTCCGTCTCCTCGCCGGCCTCATCGGCCAGGTGAGGATCACCGTCGACCCGCGCACCGCGGAGTCCCTCACCGAGGAGTGCGGCGGACTGCCGGCCGCCCTGATGATGGCGGGCGGCTGGCTCGCGGCCCACCCCATGGCCTCGGTCTCCGACCTCACCCGACGGCTCCGCGAGCAGCCGGACGGTTCCGAGCAGCCGATCGGCGCCCGCCCCCTGGCCCGCGTCCTGCGGCTGGTCCACGACTCCCTGCCGCCCGCCGCCGCCCGGGCGCTGCGCCTGCTCGTCCTCGCTCCCGGCGGGACGGTCGACGTGCACACCGCCTCCGCGCTGGCGGGCTGCTCCGTCCACACCGCCCGGACGATGCTCGACGGCTTCGTGGACCTGGGACTGCTGCGCGCCGACGGGGTGGCCCGGTCGCAGTACGAGGTGCCCGGCTGCCTCGTGCCGTTGCTGTGGACGCTGCTGGAGGGCAGGGACCGGCCCGCGGAGGTCCAGCTCGCCAGGGCCCGGATGCTGGAGCGGACCGTACGGCTGCTGCAGTCCTGCCGGATGGCCACCGAGCCCGAGGACTCCCCGGCCCGTCGCGGGCTCGCCGCGCTGCCGCGGTCCCTGCGCTTCCCCGGTCCCGAAGCGGCCGGCGACTGGCTGCGGAGCCGTCGGCCGGCCCTGCTGGCATCGGCCCGGCTCGCCGTGGCGGACGGCGGACTCGACACGCTGGCAAGGCGGTTGGTGTCGGCGCTGGTGCGGGCGCTGGCCGTGCACGAGGGCACCGAGGCCGCCGCCCCCGACCTGTACGGACTGCACGGCCTGGTCCTGGCCGTCGCCGAGCGGCGCGACCTGCCGCGGGAGCGGGCCGCGGCGCTGCTCAACCTCGCCGACCTCGACGCGGGGACCGGCCGCACCCGGGACGCGCTGGCCCGCTACCGGGCCGCGCTGGACGCCGGACGGGCCGCGAAGGATCCGTACGCCACCGGCCGCGCGATGGAATCCGTGGGCGGTGCCTACGCCGAGCTGGGGGACTACCAGCGGGCCGCCGACTGGTACGGGCGGGCCCTGGCCCAGCGCCTCACCCGGGGCGAGCAGGCCGACGAGGCGAGGTTGTACGGGCGGCTGGGCGCCGTCCACACCCGCGCCGGGCACTACGACGAGGCCCTGCGGAACTGGCGGGCCGCCGCGGCCGGATACCGCAGGCTCGGCGACGTACCGGGCCAGGCGCGGGCGCTGAGCGAGGTGGCCCGGGTGCAGGAGTACGCGGGACGGCCACGTGAATCGCTGCAGACCTGCCAGGAGGCGGTGCACTGGGCCGGGCGGGCCGGAGACGTACGGCTCCAGGCGGCGTTGCAACTGCGGCTGGCCGACACGTTCGACCGGCTCGGCGACCCGGCCGCGGCCCGGTTGCACCGGGGCCTGGCTGACAGTCTGCTGCGAGGCGGGAGTGCGGCCTACGAAATCCGTAGTGTGGTGACTGAAAATTAGTGCTTTGTAAGGCTAGACAGTATGAAATCCTTCATTAGACTGGCTGTACCGCGTGTGTTCGCGGTGTCTCCATTTACGCAGTGTCTATCCGGGTATGTGTAGCCATGTCCGGGTAACCCTCTGAGTCAAGGACCGTGATCGACGTGAAGGTCGGCATCCCCCGCGAAGTCAAGAACAACGAGTTCCGCGTGGCGATCACGCCCGCCGGCGTGCACGAGCTCGTCCGTAACGGCCACCAGGTCCTCGTCGAGCAGAACGCGGGCGCCGGCTCCTCCATCACGGACGAGGAGTACATCGCCGCCGGGGCGCAGATCCTCCCCACCGCGGACGAGGTCTGGGCCGCCGCGGACCTGCTGCTCAAGGTCAAGGAGCCGGTCGCGGAGGAGTACCACCGCCTCCGCAAGGACCAGACGCTCTTCACCTACCTGCACCTCGCCGCCTCCCGCGAGTGCACGGACGCGCTCCTGGAGTCGGGCACGACTGCCATAGCGTACGAGACCGTCGAGACCGCGAGCCGTGCCCTGCCGCTGCTCGCCCCCATGTCCGAGGTCGCGGGCCGGCTGGCCCCGCAGGTGGGCGCCTACCACCTGATGCGCTCGGTCGGCGGCCGCGGCGTGCTGCCGGCCGGTGTCCCGGGCACGGCGGCCGGCAAGGCCGTCGTCATCGGCGGCGGCGTCTCCGGCTGGAACGCCACGCAGATCGCCGTCGGGCTGGGCTTCCACGTCACGCTGCTCGACAAGGACATCAACAAGCTGCGCGAGGCCGACAAGATCTTCGGCACCAAGGTGCAGACCGTCGTGTCCAACGCCTTCGAGCTGGAGAAGGCCGTCGTCGAGGCCGACCTCGTCATCGGCGCCGTGCTCATCCCGGGCGCCAAGGCCCCGAAGCTGGTCACCAACGAGCTCGTCGCCAAGATGAAGCCCGGAAGCGTACTTGTCGACATTGCGATCGACCAGGGCGGATGCTTCGAGGACTCCCACCCGACGACGCACGCCGAGCCGACCTTCAAGGTCCACGAGTCGGTCTTCTACTGCGTCGCGAACATGCCGGGCGCGGTGCCGAACACCTCCACCTACGCGCTCACCAACGCCACGCTGCCGTACATCGTGGAGCTCGCCAACCGCGGCTGGGTCGAGGCGCTGCGCCGTGACCCCGCCCTCGCCAAGGGTCTCAACACCCATGACGGCAAGGTCGTCTACCGCCAGGTCGCCGAGGCGCACGGCCTGGAGCACGTCGAGATCAGCACGCTCCTCGGCTGACGTTCCCCGCAGCCCAAGCGGCGGGGGAGGGGTGCCTCCCCGCCTCCCGTCAACCTCATACGTCGGGCCGGACCTTGCCGAGCAGGGTCCGGCCCGACGCGTGCCCGGACCCGGCCGGTCGCCGTTCAACTCGTCTCGAACGCGGCCCTTCGACCGATTCGTGCCCCAGATAAAGGTGCGTCTCGATGCCCGCGCACCCTTGACAGCGAGGTGTTCGATTGTCGACACAACCGGCCGCGTCCGGTGGATTGTGTTGCTGCGAAGCGGTGACACGCCATAGAGTCGCCAATCGTCGGCATGGTGCCACGCTGACCTATCGATAAGTTTCCTGGTCACTTCCAAGGAGGTAAGACGACTTGTGAATGAGTCGACATTTACTCCCGGGGGTGTTCGTCCAGGGATGCCCGCACGGGGCCGGGGCCCGCACGGGCCGGAGGCTGTCGGCTCCGTCGCTGTCCGCACCTTCGCCACCAATCAGCACATGACGACAGCCCCCCAGATGATGGACGGCCTACACGTGAACGCCATGGCCGGCAACGAGAGTGGCCGAGAGACCGCCCGCTTCGCCGACTTCGACGAGGTGCCCCAGGGGCACTTCTACGACCCCGATGCCGAGTACGAGCCCGATCCGGAGTACGCGGCCACCCTCGCGCCCGACGCCGCCCGCCAGCGCCGCGAGCGGATCGGCCCGACCGGTCGGCCCCTGCCCTACTTCCCGATCCCGGGTCCGCTGACCGACCACGGCCCCGCGAAGATCATCGCGATGTGCAACCAGAAGGGCGGCGTCGGCAAGACCACGTCGACCATCAACCTGGGTGCCGCGCTGGCGGAGTACGGACGCCGGGTCCTGCTCGTCGACTTCGACCCCCAGGGCGCCCTGTCGGTCGGACTCGGCGTCAACCCGATGGAGCTCGACCTCACGGTCTACAACCTGCTCATGGAGCGGGGCATGTCGGCCGACGACGTCCTGCTGAAGACGGCTGTCCCGAACATGGACCTGCTGCCGAGCAACATCGACCTGTCGGCCGCGGAGGTGCAGCTGGTCAGCGAGGTCGCCCGGGAGTCCACGCTGCAGCGCGCCCTGAAGCCGCTGATGGCCGACTACGACTACATCGTGATCGACTGTCAGCCCTCGCTCGGCCTGCTCACGGTGAACGCCCTGACGGCCGCGCACAAGGTCATAGTGCCGCTGGAGTGCGAGTTCTTCGCGCTGCGAGGGGTGGCGCTGCTCACCGAGACCATCGAGAAGGTCCAGGAGCGGCTCAACCCCGAGCTGGAGCTCGACGGCATCCTCGCGACCATGTACGACTCCCGCACCGTGCACAGCCGCGAGGTCCTCGCGCGCGTCGTCGAGGCGTTCGACGACCACGTCTACCACACGGTCATCGGGCGCACCGTGCGCTTCCCCGAGACCACGGTCGCCGGTGAGCCCATCACGACGTACGCCTCCAATTCGGTCGGTGCCGCCGCCTATCGCCAGCTCGCCAGGGAGGTGCTCGCCCGGTGTCACGCCGAGTGAGTCTGCCCGGAGCCGACGAACTGTTCCGTACCACCGGGGGCATGGGCCTCCAGTCCTCGTCCCCGGTCGACCGGCGGCGCAAGGCGAACGGCGAGGCCCGGGTGCCGGGTCCCGCCGGTGAGAACGATCCCGGGCCCGGGGCGGGCGCGGCCGAGGCGGCCGACGGCCGGCAGGAGCACACGGCGGCGGACGCCGACGCGGCGCAGTCGCGCGGCCGGGGAGACGACGGCGACCGGGGGACGGCGGCCGGGCAGCCGGTGCGCAGGTCCCGGCCGACGTCGTCCCCGGACCGGGAGGCGGTGTCCGTCCCCGCCGTGCAGCAGCAGCGCAGGCGCGGCAGCGGGCGCGGGGCGAACCGGCGGCCCAGCGGCCGCGAGCGCCACGACGAGAAGATCACGGTCTACGTCTCGGCCGAGGAACTGATGGACCTCGAACACGCCCGTCTCGTGCTGCGCGGCGAGCACGGGCTCGCGGTCGACCGGGGGCGGATCGTCCGCGAGGCGGTCGCGGTGGTGCTCGCCGACCTGGAGTCGCGGGGCGACGCGAGCATCCTCGTACGGCGGCTGCGCGGGCGCTGACCGGGTCGCCGGTAGCCTGCCCGGAGTGCCGACGCGGCCGTTCGGCCGCCCGCCCGGGGTACCGCCCGCGGGCCGGCCGGCCCCCTCCGTACGGGCCACCGCCCGCCGCCCGTGTCCCCCTTGCCCCAGGACCCTCATGCCGACGACCGACGAGCCCGCCCGCACCCCCCGCCGCCCCCTGGGCCGCGGCCCGGGCGGCAGGGCCGTGCCGGAGCCGGGGGAGAGGGAACACACGAGATCCGGGCCCGAGCCGGTGGCGGCGCCCGGGGACGGGGCGGCTCCGGCGGCCCCTGCGGTACCCGGGGCGGCGGAGGACGCCGCGACCGGGTCCGTCCCGGCCGGACCCGGTGCGGCCGGGGCCGGGTGCGCCGTGGATGCCGATGTCCCGGCCGGTCGGCCCTGGCACGACGGCGGCGGGCGGTCCGCAGAGCGGAAGGCTGCTGACGGGCAGGCCGACGGCGGACGGTCGGACGGCGGGCGGACGGACGACGGGCGGACGGACGACGGCAGGTTCACCGTACGGCTGGCGAACTTCGAGGGGCCGTTCGACCTGCTCCTCCAGCTCATCTCCAAGCACAAGCTGGATGTGACCGAAGTCGCGCTGTCCAAGGTCACCGACGAGTTCATGACGTACATCCACGCGAGGGGCCCGGACTGGGACCTGGACCAGACCACCGAGTTCCTCGTCGTCGCCGCGACCCTTCTGGACCTCAAGGCCGCCCGGCTGCTGCCCGCCGCCGAGGTGGAGGACGAGGCCGATCTGGCACTGCTCGAAGCGCGGGACCTGCTTTTTGCCCGGCTGCTCCAGTACCGCGCGTACAAACGCGTCGCGGAGATCTTCGACGGCCGGCTGGTGTCGGAGGGGCGGCGCTTCCCGCGCACCGTGGGACTGGAGCAGCACCACGCCGAGCTGCTTCCCGAGGTCGTCATCAGCATCGGGGCCGAGGGCTTCGCCCGGCTCGCCGTGAAGGCGATGCGGCCGAGGCCCGCGCCGCAGGTGTACGTCGACCACATCCACGCACCGCTGGTCAGCGTGCGGGAACAGGCCGAGGTGGTGGTGGCGCGGCTGCGCGAGGCGGGGGAGATCGGCTTCCGGGAGCTCGCCGAGGACGCCCCGGACACCCTCACCGTCGTCGCCCGCTTCCTCGCCCTGCTGGAGCTGTACCGGGAGAAGGCCGTCGTGCTCGACCAGGACGAGGCCCTCGGGGAGCTCCTGGTGCGCTGGGCCGGGGGAGAGGGGGCCGGCCCCGTCGTCACGGACGAGTTCGACGCCGGGAGCAACACCGGGGCGCGGGACACCGGGAACGGCAACGGCAACAGCGCCGAGGCGCGGGGCGCGCGGCAGGACGGGGCCGGGAACGGCACCAGGGCGCAGGACGTCCAGGAGGATGGGAAGGCATGACGCAGCAGGACACCACCGGCCCCGCCGTCGCGGAGCTCGCGCTGAAGCCCGCGCTGGAGGCCGTCCTCATGGTCGTCGACGAACCGGCCACCGAGGAACACCTCGCCGGGGTGCTTCAGCGGCCCCGCGCGGCAGTCGCCGACGCGCTGCGCGAACTGGCGGACGAGTACACCGTCCAGCGCCGGGGCTTCGAGCTGCGGCTGGTCGCGGGCGGCTGGCGTTTCTACACCCGGCCCGAGTACGCGGCGGCCGTCGAGGGCTTCGTCCTGGACGGCCAGCAGGCCCGGCTCACCCAGGCGGCACTGGAGACCCTCGCGGTGGTCGCGTACCGCCAGCCGGTCAGCCGGTCCCGGGTCTCCGCGGTCCGCGGCGTCAACTGCGACGGGGTCATGCGGACCCTGCTCCAGCGGGGGCTCGTCGAGGAGGCGGGCACGGAATCCGAAACAGGTGCGATCCTGTACAGGACGACGAACTACTTTCTGGAGCGGATGGGCCTGCGCGGCCTGGACGAGCTCCCGGAGCTCGCGCCCTTCCTCCCCGAGGCGGACGCGATCGAGGCCGAGACGCGAGAGGGTGTGCCGTCGTTCGATCCGGACGCACCGGACACCCTCGATACCCACGCAGACGACAAGACGGAATTTTGATGCGAAGCAGTGGCAGGAACAGCGCAAGCGGCGGCGGCCGGAGCGGCGGCGACCGGAATCCCCGGGGCGCCGGTGCCGGTGGTCGCGACGGCCGGCAGGAGCAGCGTCCCCGCAGGCCCCGGCCGGAGGAGCGCCGCTACGACGTGGGCACTCCGGGCGGGCAGGACGGCGACGGTCCCCGCAAGGGCCGCGGCGCGGCGGCCCGCGGCGGTGCCAAGGGCGGCCCGAAGCCCCCGCAGGCCCGAGACGGCCGGAGCGGCGGCCGACGCGGGCAGGGCGCCCCGTCCCGTCCGCGCGAGCTCGACGCCAAGATCGAGCAGCGCAACCGGGACCGGTACGCGGGCAGGCCCGAGATCAGGACGCCCAAGACCTTCCCGGGCGCCGAGCAGGAGGGCGAGCGGCTGCAGAAGGTCCTCGCCCGGGCCGGGCTGGGTTCGCGCCGCGCCTGTGAGGAACTGATCGAGCAGGCCCGTGTCGAGGTCAACGGCGAGATCGTCCTGGAGCAGGGCCGGCGCGTCGACGTGCACAAGGACGAGATCAAGGTCGACGGGCTGACCGTCGCCGCCCAGTCGTACCTCTTCTTCGCGCTCAACAAGCCCGCCGGTGTCGTCTCCTCCATGGAGGACCCGGAAGGCCGCCAATGCCTCGGCGACTACGTCACCAACCGCGAGACGCGGCTGTTCCACGTGGGCCGGCTCGACACCGAGACCGAGGGCATCCTCCTGCTCACCAACCACGGTGAGCTGGCGCACCGTCTGACCCATCCCAAGTACGGGGTGAAGAAGACCTACCTGGCCGCCATCCAGGGCCCGCTCCCGCGCGACCTGGGCAAGCGGCTCAAGGACGGCATCCCGCTGGAGGACGGGTACGCCCGCGCCGACCACTTCCGGGTCGTCGAGAACACCGGCAAGAACTACCTGGTCGAGGTGACCCTCCACGAGGGCCGCAAGCACATCGTCCGCCGGATGCTGGCCGAAGCCGGCTTCCCCGTCGAACGGCTCGTCCGGACGTCGTTCGGGCCGATCCCGCTGGGCGATCAGAAGTCCGGCTGGCTGCGCCGCCTCACCAACACCGAGGTGGGCATGCTGATGCGTGAGGTCGGTCTGTAGTCCCGCCCCGTTCGCGGCGCCCCGGCTCCGCCCGTTCCACGGCCCGCGGCCGGTTCCTGTGCCCCATTCGGACAGGAACCGGCCGCGGGCCTTTCGTCGCACCGCTCTCCGGTTTATAGTCAGGGTGACTATTAAGGAGGCGGGAGTGAGTCTCGCGGATGTCCTCGATCCCCTGCAGCAACCCCTGGTGACGGTCCTCGGCACCCCGGTCGCCTGGACCGAGGTGCTCGGTTTCGGCAGCGGGGCGCTGTGCGTCTGGCTCGTGGCCCGCCAGCACATCGCCAACTGGCCGATCGGCATTGCCAACAACTTCTTCTTCATCGTGCTGTTCGCCCAGTCCGGTCTGTACGCCGACGCCGGCCTCCAGATCGTCTTCATCGCCCTCGCCGCGTACGGCTGGTGGACCTGGACCCACGGGGGCGGACCAGGCGCGCCCGACCTGCCGGTGCGCCGCACCACGCGCACCGAATGGGGCCTGCTGCTCGCGGCGGGGGCAGTGGGGACCCTCGCCCTGACCGTCCTCCTGGACCGCGCCACCGACTCCACCGTGCCCTTCTGGGACGCCCTGACGACCGCGCTGTCCCTGACGGCCACGTACGGGCAGTGCCGCAAGCTCGTCGAGTCGTGGTGGCTCTGGATCGCCGCCGACGTGGTGTACATCCCGCTCTACGCGCACAAGGAGCTCTACCTCACCTCCCTGCTGTACCTCGGCTTCCTGGCGCTGTGCCTGACCGGCCTGCGCAACTGGCGGCGCGATCTCGCCGCGCGGCAGCAGCGGCAGCGGCCCGTGGAGGTGAGGGCGTGAAGCGCTTCGGGCACGGGCTCGTCCTCGGCAAGTTCTATCCGCCGCACGCCGGCCACCACCATCTCGTCCGCACCGCGCGGGACCGGTGCGAGCGCCTGACCGTCCTGGTCTGCGCCGCCTCCGTCGAATCCGCACCGCTCGCCGACCGGGTGGCCTGGATGCGCGAGACGCACCCGGACGTACGGGTCGTGGGCGCCGTCGACGACATCCCCATGGATCTCCAGGACCCCGCGGTCTGGGACGCGCACATGGCCGTCTTCACACGGGCGGTGCCCGAGCCGGTGGACGCCGTCTTCACCTCGGAGTCGTACGGGGAAGAGCTGGCCCGCCGATTCGGTGCCGCGTCCGTCTGCGTCGACCCCGACCGCACGGCCTTCCCGGTCTCGGGCACCGCCGTCCGCGAGGATCCGGTCGGCTGCTGGGACTTCCTCGAACCGCCCGTACGGGCCGCGCTCACCCGCCGGGTCGTCGTCCTCGGCGCGGAATCCACCGGCACCACGACGATGGCCCGCGCGCTCACCGACCACTACCGGCGGCGCGGCGGTGTCTGGGCCCACACCGGGTACGTCGCCGAGTACGGACGGGAGTTCAGCGAACGGAAGCTGGCCGCGCTGCGCTCCCGGTGGCCCGACGCCCAGTGGGAGGACGTCACCTTCGGCACCGACGACTTCCCGCTGATCGCCGAGGCGCAGAACGACGCGGAGGAGACGGCCGCGCGTGCCGGGTCGCCGGTGCTCTTCTGCGACACCGACTCCTTCGCCACCACCGTCTGGCACGAACGCTACGTCGGCGGACGCAACCCCCTCGTCGAGGAGATCGCCGACCGGATCCCCCACCACCTGTGGCTGCTCACCGACCACGAGGGCGTCGCGTTCGAGGACGACGGACTGCGCGACGGCGAGGAACTGCGGCCCTGGATGACCGACCGCTTCCGGGCCGAACTCACCCGCACCGGAAGGCGGTTCGTCGAACTCACCGGGCCCCACCCGGAACGCCTGGCCACCGCGGTCGCCGCCGTCGACGCCCTGCTCGCAGCCGGGTGGGACTTCGCCGCACCCCTCCCGGAGCGCCGATGAGCACCGGTGTCCCCGCGGGCTACGACCCGTACGCCTTCGAACCGTTCGCGGTCACCGTCGACCTCGCCGTCTTCACGGTCCGCGCCACCCGGCTCGACGTCCTGCTCGTGGAGCGGGGCGAGGACCCGTACAAGGGCTGCTGGGCCCTGCCCGGCGGTTTCGTCCGGCCCCGCGAGTCCGCCGGGGACGCCGCCCGCCGGGAACTCGCCGAGGAGACCGGGCTGACACCCGGTACGGCCTCCGCGCTCCACCTGGAACAGCTGCGCACCTACAGCGACCCGGACCGCGACCCGAGGATGCGGGTGGTCTCCGTCGCCTACGCCGCGCTCGTCCCGGACCTGCCCGAACCGCGTGGCGGCGGCGACGCGGCCAGCGCCCGCTGGTGGGACGCCCGGGCCACCGGTCCGCTCGCCTTCGACCACGACCGGATCCTCGCCGACGCGTACGACCGGATCGGTGCCAAGCTCGAATACACCTGCCTGGCCACCGCGTTCTGCCCGCCCGAATTCACCCTGGGGGAACTCCAGCAGGTCTACGAGACGGTCTGGGGCGTCACGCTGGACCGGCCCAACTTCCGGCGCAAGGTCCTCACCGCGCCCGGCTTCGTCCAGGCCGTGGAAGGACCGCCGCGCCGCACCGGCGGACGCGGCAAGCCCGCCGCGCTCTACCGGGCGGGCGCCGCCACCGCCCTGCACCCACCGCTCCTGAGGCCGGAAGGCCGCTCCTGACCCGGAAGGCCACTGCGGGCAACCGGACGACCGCTTGCGACACCGGAAGGAAGAACCACGTGATCGTGACCAGGACCACCACCAAGCAGGCCGCCACCGGCGCACTGACCGGGCTCGCGCTCGGCGACGCACTGGGCTTCCCGACCGAGTTCAACAACGTGCCGTCGATCCTCGCCAAGTGCGGTCCCTGGCGGCGGATGCCGCTGCCGAAACCGGCGTACGTCACCGACGACACCCAGATGACGCTGGCTCTGGCGCGGGGCATGCGCACCGCCATGGACCGAGGACTGCTCACCCCGTTGCGACTGGTCCGCCCGGTGCGCGAGGAGTTCGTCGACTGGTACCACTCACCCGACAACAACCGGGCCCCCGGCCGCACCTGCATGACTGCCTGCCGGCTGCTCGACAGCGACCGGCTGTGGCAGGAGGCCAGCCAGACCGGATCCAAGGGCTGCGGCGCCAACATGCGGGTCGTGCCGGTCGGGCTCGCCCCCGGGCTGAGCGACGAACAGCGCTCGGGCGCCGCCCAGTTGCAGGCGGCCCTCACCCACGGCCACCCGACCGCCCTCGCCGCGTCCGACCTGACGGCCCGCGCGGTACACCTGCTGGCGCAGGGCGCGGAGCCGACGGGCCTGATCGGGCAGCTGCGCAGTTACGCGTACGAGAACAGCGGTCGCTATCTCACGCGCTGGCTCGGCGAGCTCTGGCGCTACGCGGGCGACTCCTCCCCGGAGCAGTACATCCGGCGCGGGTGGGAGGAATGCCTCGACGCCCTCGCCCGCGTCCAGGACGCCCTGCGCGACCCGTCCCCGGAGACCGACCCCTGCGAGACCACCGGCGACGGCTGGGTCGCGGAGGAGGCACTCGCCACGGCCCTGCACTGCTTCCTGCTCTTTCCCGAGGAGCCCGTCACCGCGCTGCGCCGCGCCGCCTGCACCCGCGGCGACTCGGACTCCCTCGGCTGCCTCACCGGCGCGTTCGCCGGTGCACACCTGGGTGCGGGCGCCTGGCCCAGGGAATGGTCGGAACGGATCGAGTACCGGAGCGACCTGCTGGCACTGGGGGCGCTCTGGGATGCATGATCCATGCATACGAAGCAACTCCAGGAAGCCGGGCTGCCGGTCACGGACTTCGGCCGGGTCCTCGCCGGGGAACGCCACCCGCTTCTGTTCGCCACGGTCTCCGGGGCGCATCTGTACGGGTTTCCGTCCAGGGACTCGGACGTGGACCTCCGGGGGGTCCATCTCCTGCCCGCGGAGGACCTCCTCGGGCTGCGGCCGCCCGAGAAGACGCGCACGCGGATGTGGGACCTGGACGGGGTCGAGATGGACCTCGTCACCCACGATCTGCGGAAGTTCGTCCGGCTGATGCTCAAGCCGAACGGCTACGTGCTGGAGCAGTTGCTGTCCCCGCTCGTGGTGCGCACGAGCGGACCGCACGCGGAACTGGTGGACCTGGCCCCCGCCGTGCTCACCCGCCGTCACGCCCACCACTACCGCGGCTTCGCCCGCACCCAGTGGCGCCTCCATGAGAGGACCGGCGAACTGAAGCCCCTGCTCTACACGTTCCGGGCGCTGCTCACCGGCATCCATCTGATGCGCAGTGGCGAGGTCATGGCGCATCTGCCGACGCTGCTCGGCGAGGGGAGCGCCCCCGCGTATCTGCCCGAGCTGATCGCCGCGAAGGCCGAGGCCGAGCACGGGAGAGCGAAGGACGTGGACGGCGCGGCGGTGTCCCGGGACGTCGAGAGGCTGCACGAGGTGCTCGACCGGGCGCAGGCCGGGTCCGGGCTCCCCGAGACGGCCGGTGGACTCGACGCCCTGCACGACCTCGTGGTGCGGGCACGGCCGGCGCGACGGGCCTCCACCTCCCCGTCCGCCGGGCGGGCCTGACCCGCCACCCCTCCGGGACGGGGCGGGAACACGCGGTCACCCCGGGCCGGGCCGCAGCGCGGACGCCCGGCGCGTGCGGACGAGGAAGTCCTCCACGCGGGCGAGGTCCGGGTGCGGGGGGAGCGGCGAGGTCCGTACGGCCTCGTCGTTCTCCTCCGCGAGACGGGTCATCCGGCGCTCGACCTCCGGCCAGGGCACCTCGCCGCGCTTCACCGCCAGTAGTTCCTCCCGGGCCGGGCCCACCTCGATCGTGAGCTCGCCCGTGCGCAGCAGGTCACGGCCGCTCACCAGCAGCCGGAGCAGATGCATGGCGTGCTTCCAGCGCGGCGCCCCGTACTGCCGGACGTCCGCCTCCAGCTTCCGGCGCTGCCCCCAGGCGTAACGGACGAAGGTCCGATGGGCCAGCCGCGACAGGAACGCCCCGCGCAGGGAGAGGAGTTCACGGCCCACGTCGTCGATGCGCTCCACCAGCGGCGAGTGCAGGCACTCCAGCACATTGGGGTTGGCGCGCAGGGCCAGTTCGCAGAAGCGTTCCAGCTCCCAGGAGAACTGCTCCTGCGCGGGCCCCTCGACATGCGTCGGCGGCTTGTCGAACCGCCAGAACAGCGGGGTCGGCGCAAGGAAGACGCCGCGCCGGTCGATGTCGCTGCCGTCCGTGGCGAGCCCGAAGGCGCGCGATCCCATCACGCACGAGTAGACCGTGTGATCGCGTACGAGAGTCTCGGGATCGGGGGTGATCATGCCGCGAGGCTACGCGAGCGGCCGCGCGCCGCACCGGGAGTTTTCCGCTCCCCGGACCGCCGCGCCCCTCCGGCGACCGGGCGAACGTTGCCGGATGCGGCACTAGCTAGGCTGGTCGCGCGGAAGGATCACGTACGCGAGAGTCAGGAGCACGACGTGGCGGTTCGAGCGGTCCGCGGAGCCGTCCAGCTGGATCAGGACGAGGCCGGGCACATGGCCGAGCGGGTCGGCGCCCTGCTCACCGCCGTCCTGGAACGCAACAGCCTCGTCGCGGACGACCTGATCAGCATCTGGTTCACCGCCACCCCCGACCTGCACAGCGACTTCCCGGCCGCCGCGGTGCGCGGTCTCGGTATCGTCGACGTGCCACTGATCTGCGCACAGGAGCTGGACGTCGCGGGAGCCATGCCCCGCGTGGTGCGGATCCTCGCGCACATCGAGACCTACCTTCCCAAGTCCGAGATCACGCATGTGTACCTCGGTGCCACCGCAGCCCTCCGCAAGGACATCGCCCAGTGAGAACCGCCCTCGTCATCGGAACGGGCCTCGTCGGCACCTCCGCAGCCCTCGCCCTGGCCGGGCGCGGCATCCAGGTCCACCTCGTCGACCACGACCCCGAGTCGGCCCGCACCGCGGCGGCGCTCGGCGCCGGTACGGACGAGCCGCCCGAGGGCCGTGTCGACCTCGCGGTCGTCGCCGTGCCGCCCGCCCATGTGGCCGAGGTGCTGGCCGGTGCCGTGCGGGACGGCGTCGCCCGCGGATACCTCGACGTGGCCAGCGTCAAGGGAGGTCCGCGCCGCGAGCTGGAGGCCCTCGGCGTCGACCTCGCCCCGTACATCGGTACGCACCCGATGGCGGGCAAGGAACGCTCCGGCCCCCTCGCCGCCACCGCCGATCTCTTCGAGGGGCGGCCCTGGGTCCTCACTCCGACCCGCGACACCGACACCGAGGTCCTCAACCTCGCCCTGGAACTGGTCGCGCTGTGCCGCGCCGTCCCGGTCGTCATGGACGCCGACGCCCATGACCGGGCCGTCGCCCTGGTCTCCCACACTCCGCAGCTGATCTCGTCGATGGTCGCCGCCCGCCTGGAGGAGGCCGACGAGACCGCCGTACGCCTCTGCGGCCAGGGCATCCGGGACGTCACCCGGATCGCCGCGTCCGACCCCCGGATGTGGGTGGAGATCCTCTCCGCGAATCCCGGGCCGGTCGCCGACGTGCTGGCCGGGGTCGCCGCCGATCTCGACGAGACGGTACGGGCGCTGCGCGCGCTGCAGTCCGCCGACGAGGACCGGCGCCGCGAGGGCACCGAGGGCATCGAGGACGTCCTGCGCCGCGGCAACGCGGGCCGGGTCCGGGTGCCCGGCAAGCATGGGGCGGCACCCGCCTCGTACGAGATGGTGTCCGTGCTCATCAGCGACCGGCCGGGCGAGCTGGCCCGGATCTTCGCCGACGCGGAAGGGGCCGGGGTCAACGTGGAGGACGTGCGCATCGAGCACGCCACCGGGCAGCAGGCGGGTCTGGTCCAGCTGATGGTCGAGCCGAGCGCCGCCGCCGGACTGAGCGCGGCCCTGCGCGAGCGCGGCTGGGCCATACGGCAGTAGGCCCCCTGAGCAGGGACCGTTCCCGCGCGGCGCCGTCCCCGGACGACCGGTGGACCCGGGAGCGACGGCTCCCGGCGGCGGGTACGGGCGGCGGCCCGGGGGCTGCCGCCCACAGGGGTGCGGAGGACCGCCTCGACACTCGGTAACCTTGTGCGGGGCGGGTTCGCGCGCGCCCCCGTCCGCCCACCCCGTGTACCAGGAAGGTGTCCACCGCCGTGGAAACCGCAAGCGCCGCCGCCCGGACGGCCCCGGCCGCAGTGATCGTCGCCATCGACGGACCCTCCGGCACCGGCAAGTCGAGCACGTCCAAGGCCGTCGCCGCCCAGCTCGGCCTGAGCTACCTGGACACCGGCGCCCAGTACCGGGCGATCACCTGGTGGATGCTGAGCAACGGCGTCGACGTCGAGGACGCCGCCCAGGTGGCGACCGCAGCCGCCAAGCCGGTCATCGTCTCCGGCACGGACCCGGCCGCCCCGACGATCACCGTCGACGGCGCGGACGCCTCGGGCCCGATCCGCACCCAGGAGGTCACCGCCAGGGTCAGCGCCGTCAGCGCCGTCCCCGAGGTGCGCACCCGGATCACCGAGCTGCAGCGCACCATCGCCGCCGCGGCCGACCGGGGGATAGTGGTCGAGGGCCGCGACATCGGCACCACGGTGCTCCCCGACGCCGACCTGAAGATCTTCCTCACCGCGTCGCCGGAGGCGCGTGCCGCCCGCCGCAGCAAGGAGATCAAGAGCTCCGACCTCGCCGCCACGAAGGAAGCGCTGATCAAGCGCGACACGGCGGACTCCGGCCGCAAGACCTCGCCGCTGGCCAAGGCGGACGACGCCGTCGAGGTGGACACCACCGAGCTGACCCTCCAGCAGGTCATCGAGTGCGTCGTCACCCTCGTCGAGGAGAAGCGGACCGCGAAGTGACCCGAGCCACCACGGCCGCACCCTCACCGCGCGGCGCGTCGGTCGGACGCGGAATCGGCATCGGCCTGATGTACGGGCTGTGGAAGCCCCGCGTCCTCGGCGCGTGGCGGGTGCCGGCCACCGGACCGGTCATACTCGCGGTGAACCACTCCCACAACATCGACGGGCCGATGCTGATGGGCACCGCGCCCCGGCCCGTCCACTTCCTGATCAAGAAGGAGGCGTTCGTCGGTCCGCTCGACCCGTTCCTGCGCGGAATCGGTCAGCTGAAGGTGGACCGCACGACCGCCGACCGCACCGCCATCTCCCACGCCCTCGGGGTGCTGGAGAACGGCGGTGCCCTCGGGATATTCCCCGAGGGCACCAGGGGCGAGGGCGACTTCGCCGCCCTGCGCGCCGGGCTCGCGTACTTCGCGGTGCGCAGCGGGGCACCGATCGTGCCCGTGGCCGTCCTGGGCAGCGCCGAGCGACGCGGTCGGCTGATACCGGCGCTGCCGCCGTTGCGCAGCCGGGTCGACGTCGTGTTCGGGGACGCGTTCGCGGCGGCGGCGGACGGCCGCCGGACCCGCGCGGCGCTGGACGCGGCGACGGCGCGGATCCAGGTCCGGCTGACCGCCCACCTGGAGGAGGCCCGGCGTTTCACCGGGCGCTGAGGGGCCTGCCGTGCGCCCGCCGAGGGACACGCGGACTCCTTGCGTAAGACTTGAGTAGTGGGGGGGGGGGGGGCGGGCCCGCCCCCCCGGGACTAAGAAGTAAGCAAGAACTAATAGACAAACTAACAAAAACGGCCCGCGGACGAGGACACAGTCCCCGAGGGGGATGCGGGGTGTGGG
>NZ_JBIDBS010000006.1:34791-334879 GCF_043204165.1 Streptomyces sp. NPDC047982
CACCCCCCCGGGGGTGGCGCCCGGGGTTTCCCCGGGGGGGTGGGGGGCCGGCGGGGCCCCCGCCGCGGCACCGGGGGACTCGTTGCTTATTATTTGTTTTGGGGGCCGCGCGCGGGCGCCCCCTCGACGATGAGGCAAAGAGGAACGGACTTCATGAACGACCAGATTCACTCCGGGGGCTCGGGCCACGAGCACGGAGCGCTTGGCGACGCCGAGTACGCGGAGTTCATGGAGCTCGCCGCGGAGGAGGGCTTCGACGCCGAGGAGATCGAGGGCGCGATCGACGAGGCGGGGCACGGACCCCTGCCCGTGCTCGCCGTCGTCGGCCGCCCCAATGTCGGCAAGTCGACCCTGGTGAACCGGATCATCGGCCGCCGTGAGGCGGTCGTCGAGGACCGGCCCGGCGTCACCCGCGACCGCGTCACCTACGAGGCCGAGTGGGCGGGCCGCCGTTTCAAGGTCGTCGACACCGGCGGCTGGGAGCAGGACGTGCTGGGCATCGACGCCTCCGTCGCCGCCCAGGCCGAGTACGCGATCGAGGCGGCCGACGCGGTCGTCTTCGTGGTCGACGCGAAGGTCGGTGCCACCGACACCGACGAGGCCGTCGTCAAGCTGCTGCGCCGGGCAGGCAAGCCCGTCGTGCTGTGCGCCAACAAGGTCGACGGACAGAGCGGCGAGGCGGACGCCGCCATGCTCTGGTCGCTGGGCCTCGGCGAACCGCACCCGGTCTCCTCGCTGCACGGCCGCGGCACCGGCGACCTCCTCGACGCCGTGCTCGAAGCACTGCCCGAGGCGCCGGCACAGCGCTTCGGCACCGCGGTCGGCGGCCCCCGGCGGATCGCCCTCATCGGCCGTCCGAACGTCGGTAAGTCCTCGCTGCTCAACAAGGTGGCCAACGAGGACCGCGTCGTGGTCAACGAACTCGCGGGCACCACGCGCGACCCGGTCGACGAGCTGATCGAACTCGGCGGTGTCACCTGGAAGTTCATCGACACGGCCGGTATCCGCCGCCGCGTCCACCTCCAGGAGGGCGCGGACTACTACGCGTCGCTGCGCACCGCCGCCGCCGTGGAGAAGGCCGAGGTCGCCGTCGTCCTGATCGACGCGGGCGAGTCCGTCAGCGTCCAGGACCAGCGCATCATCACCATGGCCGTGGAGGCCGGGCGCGCCCTGGTGATCGCGTACAACAAGTGGGACACCCTCGACGAGGAGCGGCGCTACTACCTGGAGCGCGAGATCGAGACGGAGCTGGCGCAGGTCGCGTGGGCTCCGCGGGTCAATATCTCGGCCGCCACCGGCCGCCACATGGAGAAGCTGGTCCCGGCGATCGAGACCGCGCTCGCCGGCTGGGAGACCCGTGTTCCCACCGGACGGCTGAACGCGTTCCTCGGCGAACTCATCGCCTCCCACCCGCACCCGGTCCGCGGCGGCAAGCAGCCCCGGATCCTCTTCGGTACCCAGGCGGGCACCAAGCCGCCGCGGTTCGTGCTGTTCGCCTCCGGCTTCCTGGAGCACGGCTACCGGCGTTTCGTCGAGCGCCGGCTGCGCGAGGAGTTCGGCTTCGAGGGCACGCCGATCCACATCTCGGTGCGGGTCCGCGAGAAGCGCGGCCGCAACAAGTGACGTCCCCGCGCGCGTGACGGAGCCCCGGACCGGTTCGACGTGGTCCGGGGCTCCGTCACGCGGTTCAGGTGGTGCGCGAGCCCGGCGGGAGAGCCGCCTGGGCCCGCCCGGAGTGCCGTCCCACACGCTGCCAGGCGGTGGGACTGCCGGTGTGAGCGGCCGGGCCGGCGCCATGGCGTCCGGGCGACCCGACGTGCGCGGCGGACGAGCCGTGCACGGACAGGCCGGTGGAGAGGCCCGCCGGGTGACCGGAGGAGTGACCGCTCAGCGGGGCGCGCCCGCCGGACAGCCCGAGGCCGAAGGCCACGAAGCCGAGATTCTCCTCACCGCTACGATCACCCGGCAGCGCCCGGAACGACCGCCGGTACTCGGAGTACAGCGCGTCGTAGATCGGGGTCTGGGACTGACCGCCCGAGGGCACCCGAGAGGGGCGCATGGCAGGGATCGGGCTCGGGCGCTGATGGGAGGAGTCGTATGAGTGCACGTATCTGCCAACGACCCCGCGGTACTTCGGATGCGGGCCCGGCCGAGAAATAACTGTTCGCCACAGCTCTGGCCCGACGGACGTGATCAGGTACCGGCCAGCGGCATCGCCGCGGCGACCAGGAGTCCGTTCGCGGCGGCCTTGTCCAGGGCGTCGCGCAGCAGGTCCTCGCGGGGCTGCTGGCCGATCGCCCCGGCCGGGGCGGCGTAGACGAGCACCGTCCGCGTCTTGTTGGCGGCGGTCCGCCAGCCCTCGGTGACCTGGAGCGGTGCGTGCGCCTGCCACCAGGCGACCTGGGGCCCGCCGTCGGTGCCCGGCTGGAGCACGGCGTGCAGCCGGCCCATGGCGAGAAGGATCGACCAGCCGGGCAGGGCCGAGGGCACCTGCTCCATCCGGTGGACCGGCTGGAATCCCTGTTCCAGGAGCAGCTGGAGGAATTCGTCGCCCTGGCCGCCGTCCGTGCCCGGGCGGACGATCGTGCCCGTCGGCTCGACGACGAGCGCCGGGTGGAGATCGTCGTCGATCAGCACGAGTCCACTCGTGATCCCGAGGACGGCCTGCTCGGCGCCGATGCCCTCCGGAAGCACCTGCCGCCCCTGCTCCTCGGCCTGCCCGCCCGTGATGCTGCGCACCGCGCCCTGCAACTGCTCCTCCGCGACCCTGACGACCTGCGAGGGGATGCAGCTCGCGTGGGCGAAGGCCAGGACGGCGGTTTCCTCGCCGACGAAGAGGACCGTGCTGGTGCGTTCGTGTGCGCAGTCGCCGGGGGTGCGGCACGAGGTGCAGTCGTAGCTGCCCGGGGTGTTGTCGCCGACGAGCAGTCGGTCGGCTTCGGCGTCGCCGATCTCGGCGCGTACGTCCTCGCTGACGTCGAGCATGCGCGGCACGGGTGGCTCCTCGAACTCGGTGCGTGCGCCGGGCGCTTCCCGGCTCATGAAAAGGACAACGGGCGATCCGCGGCTGGAGTCACGCGAGAAAGGGAACGTAATCGAACCATCTGACGTAGAGAGTGAATCTCTCGATCCGAAGGGCTGTTACACCCCATATGTAGAGATTGGCGCCGCAGGGAGTGGGCCAATCTGCTGTGCAGCGGTTCACTGATACGTCGATAAGTCAGGAAAACAGGTGAACGCGAAAATGGCTGAAACTGGTCCAGGGGTGGAGTGAACCGGCGGCTGGTCCGGCCCGTCCTGGCAAGTGCGGCCCGTTGTTGATCAGTCGAACCAGGAGCCATGGCACTTCATGCACATCTCTTTCCTGCTCCACAACGCCTACGGGGTCGGGGGCACGATCCGCACGACGTTCAACCTCGCCGCGACGCTGGCCGAGCACCATGACGTGGAGATCGTGTCCGTCTTCCGGCACCGGGACGTTCCGGTGCTGGGAGCCCCGGCGGGCGTCCGACTCGGCCACCTCGTCGACCTGCGGAAGAAGAGCCCGGCGTACGACGGCGACGCCGCCGAGCACGCCCGTCCCGCGTCCGTGTTCCCGCGCGGTGACAGCAGGTACCGGCAGTACAGCCGGCTGACCGACGCCCGGGTGGCGAACCATCTGCGCTCCCTGGACGCGGACGTCGTCGTCGGCACCCGCCCCGGGCTCAATGTGCAGATCAGCAGGCAGACCCGGCGCGGCCCGGTGCGGATCGGGCAGGAGCACCTCACTCTCGACAGCCACGGCTACCGCCTGCGCCGCGAGATCGGGCACCGCTACGCCCTGCTCGACGCGATCACCACCGTCACCGAGGCCGACGCCCGCGCCTACCGGGCCGGGTTCAAGCTGCCCGGCGTGCGCATCGAGGCCATCCCCAACAGCGTGCCCGAGCCGCGGATCGCACCCGCCGACGGCACCGGCAAGTGGGTCGTCGCCGCGGGCCGGCTGCACAGGGTCAAGCGGTACGACCTGCTCGTCCGCGCGTTCGCCGACGTGGTCGCCGTCCGCCCGGACTGGCGGCTGCGCATCTACGGATCCGGTGACGCGACCGGGAACGAACGCCGGGCGCTGCTCGCGCTCATCGGCGAACTCGGCCTGCACAACCACGTGTTCCTGATGGGCGCGGTCAATCCCCTGGAGGCCGAATGGCCCAAGGGGTCGATCGCCGCGGTCACGTCGGACCGCGAGTCCTTCGGCATGACCATCGTCGAGGCGATGCGCTGCGGCCTGCCGGTCGTCGCCACCGACTGCCCGCACGGCCCGCGCGAGATCATCGGGGACGGCACCGACGGACGGCTGGTGCCCGTCGGCGACCCGGCGGCGTTGAAGGACGCCCTCCTCGGCCTGATCGAGGACGACGAGGCCCGGGAGCGCTTCGGACGCGCCGCGCTGGCCGCGTCCGAGCGCTTCGACCCGGCGCGGATCGCCGAACGCCACGAGCGGCTCTTCACCGAACTCGTCTCCCGGCCCCCGCGCGAGCGCGCGCACGGCGCGCTGCGCAGCACGCTGCACCGGGCCCGGAGCACCGTGCTGGACGGGGCGTACGCCCTGCGTCACACGGCCGCCGATGTCATCCGCAGGAGGAAGTCCGCATGACCGTACCCGCAGAACGCACGACCGTCGCCGCGGAGCGGCGGACACCACGGGCCGACTGCGTCGCGGGCCCGGACGGGACGATCACCTTCGAAGTCGACGTTCCCGCCGCCGGATCCGGCCCCGACGGCCCCGACGGCCCCGACGGTCCGGACGGCCATGACGGCCCCGGCCCCGACGGTCCCGGCTCCGGTCACGACGGTTCCGGCCCGGGCCGTGGCGACGGGGAGGCACTCGAACTGCTCCTCCGGCTGCGCGGTGGCAGGGGCGACGGTGCCACCCTCCGGCTTCCCCTGGACCCGGCCGGGAAGGGGCGGTTCCGGGCGGTGCTGCCGAGCACGGTGGAGCCCGCCGAGGGCCGCTGGGACGTCCATGTGCGACGGCCGGGCACGGGCAAGGACGCGGAGACGGCGGTCGAGCCCGGGATCAGGGACCTGCGGTTGCTCATCGATCGTGTACCGGAGGACGGGCGGGTCGTGGTGCGCATCCCGTACCCGACCGTCGACGGCCGGCTCGCCCTGCGCTGCTGGATCCGCTCACCGCACGCCGAGGCCGGGCCGGTGACCTTCGACGGGAGCGGGATGACCGTCGAGGGCACCCTGTACGGGGTCCGGCTCGGCGACGGCGCCCATGTCGAGGCGAGGAGGGCCGACGCCCCCGACCGGGTGTGCCGGGTGCCGGTCACCGGGAGGCAGGGCGCGTTCGCCTTCACGCTGCCGCTCGGCCGGCTGACGGACGGGCCGGTGGGGGACGAGCGGCTGTGGACGCTCTGGCTGGTGCCCGGGGCCGTCGCCGATGAACAGGCCGGTGCGGTACGGATCTCCCGCCTCCTCGACGACGTGTGGGACCGCAAGAACGTCTTCGTCTACCCGGGCCGTGACATCGGGGGAGGGGCCCGGGCCACTTGCTGCTACACGGGCGACAACGGCCTCTGCGTACGGGTCGGACCCGGGCCCGGAGCCTGACCGGCGACGGCCGGCGGACCCGGTCCGGCCCCAAAACCGGGCACCGCGCGGCCGGTGGCGTCGAAACACCGGCGCGGGCCCCGGCCGCCGCGCGGGCGGTGTACGCGCACCCGTCCGCGTCCCGCCGTCCGGGGATCGTGCGTCCTTCCGTCCCGCGTGACGCGAATTTGTGACCAGACGATAAGGGTGCCATAAGGAAGCGTGAATTCTCGGCGGCGCGAGCGTTCCCGCCGGATATTGGGCAGGGAAATTCCAGCCTTTCGGAACGAGGTATTCGGCTTGGTTTTCCGGGCTCTTCACGCGATCGTCCGCGAGTTTTTCCGATTACTGTCCGTCGAGGCGTGGACGGTGTGTTCGGGGCGGGTGACCGCGAGGGAACCGATGTCGTGATCCTGTGACACAAGTGTGACCGGCGAGGGATGTGGGGACGCCGTGCGACGGACCCGGTCCCGGCTTTCCCCGCGGTCCCCGGCCACCTACGGTGAGGGGTATGGAGCCTGTGCCGAACCGTCCCGTCCAGCCCCAGGACTCACCCGGCTCGTACGTCGGCCTCGCCGCGGACGCGGCCGAGCGGCGGGCCCGCGACCGTGGCTGGACCACCGTCAGATCCCTGCCGCCGGGCACGGTCATCACCATGGAGTTCCGGGCCGGGCGGATCAACTTCGAGGTCGCGGACTCGGTCGTCACCCGCTGCTGGGTGGGCTGAGCCCGGCTCCTGACATGTGCGAAGGCCCCGACCTCAAGACATGTGCGAAGGCCCCGACCTCAGGCAGGTCGGGGCCTTCACACATGTCGGGAAGCGGGGACCCGTACCGGGCTCACCGTTCCCGGGGGTCAGCCGCCGGTCACCGGCCGGGCCGACGCCGCTCCGCCGCGCGGCGCCCGGTCCGGGGTCGACGTCCGGCGGCTGCCGGTGGGGGTGACCGGGGTCCGCTCCGAGCGCGGCAGATGCAGCGGGTGCGACGGCGGGGCCGGATGGGCGTGCGGACGGGGGCCCGTGACCGTGGCGGTCGCCGTGGGGCCGCCCACGGCGACCGGTTCCGGGACCGTGCCTGCGGCCGGGGCGTCCTCGCCGTCCGGCAGCGGGAACGACTCGGTCCGGGGACCCGAGACCGTGACGGGCGCGGAGGGCGCGGGACGGCCGAGTCCCCGCAGGCTCTCGCGCTGCGCGAAGATCCACGTCTCGGTCCGGGCGATCAGCGGCTCGACCCAGGGCAGTCCCAGCAGGATCAGCAGTCCTGCGGCCCAGCCCAGCAGCACATCGCTGAGCCAGTGCGTGCCGAGGTAGACGGTGGTGAGCCCGACGCCGAGCGAGACGATCGCCGAAAGGGCCGACAAGTAGCGCCTGGCCCTCGGAGTGGTGGCCAGATAGGCGAGGATTCCCCAGGTCACCACCGCGTTGGCGGTGTGACCCGAGGGAAATATGTCGCCGCCGGCGAAGAGTTCCGCGGAACCGATCTGCGTGGCGTAGTGCGGGCCGAGGCGTCCCAGGCCGATCTTGACCGCGCCGACCGTCGCGTTCAGCAGCAGCAGCGCCGCGCCGAGCGTCAGCAGGGGCCGCAGCGTGTGCTGCCGCCAGGAGCGCCAGCCGAGCCAGCAGGCGACCATGGTGGCGGTGGGACCGCGCTGGCCGAGCACGACGTAGTAGTCGAGGAACGCATGGATTTCCGGCCATTGCTGATACGGCCGGAAGAGCATGACCTTCCAGTCCAGCGCCACCAGCCAGGAGGAGGTCAGCACGGCGACGACGATGGCGACGTAGAACGCCAACGTCCCGCCGAAGAGGGCGACGCGGTGGCGGCTCATCCGCGGCGGCTCTATCTTCGGCGGCTCCGGCTCCCGGTCCAGGCGGGCAAAGATGTCGGTACGCACCCAATCGACGTTACAGCGAGTGAGTGCGCGACCAGGGCGTTCAGGTCTCTTTGTGATGACGATGTGATGTGGGCTATGTCTCGCCGATGCCTTAATTCCGGATCCGAAGAAGCGCATCGGAGCGCTTTTACATCATTCATTTCGCACTTATTTCGGAAGGGTGTTTAACGCGGCCGGAAAATCCCAGGAGGTGTCGGTACGAAAACAAACGGAACCGAGGGGGAGGACGGACGGTGCCCGCCCGGTCACCGAACGCTCCGGTGGCGGGCCCGGCGATCGCTCCGCGGGGCGGGGCGAGTACCTTCTGTGCCGGGCGCGGAGATCGTTCGCGCAGGCCGGGGCGGCGAGCGCGACCCGCCGCGTGACGCGGGCCGCACTCCACGGCGCGTCGAGGTATGAGATGGGCCACGTGTGAGTTCTCCGAACTCGCGTACGCTGACGGACCACTCGCCCGTCGAATGCCGGGCCCCGAGGGGCGGTGCGTCCGCCGCGTACCCGGCCGGCCCGCCGAGGGCGAGGGACCTTTTGGGAGGTACATGCATGTCCGGGACGACCAAAGCCCGAGCCCGGTCACGCCCGGTGGCCGGCGGTGCCAATCGATGGGTCGTCCTCGTCGTCCTCTGCCTCAGCCTGCTGCTCGTGGCGCTCGACGCGACCGTGCTCCACGTCGCGGTTCCCTCCCTCACCGAGGACCTGCGGCCCAGTGCCGTCGATCTCCTGTGGATCGTGGACGCCTACCCGCTGGTCTGTGCCTCGCTGCTGATCCTCTTCGGGACGCTCGGCGACCGGGTCGGCCGCCGCCGCGTCCTGCTGCTCGGTTACGCGCTCTTCGGGATCGCCTCGGCGATTGCCGCGCTGGCCGGCTCCCCCGGCGTGCTCATAGCGGCGCGCGCCCTGCTCGGCGTCGGCGGGGCGATGATCATGCCCGCCACGCTGTCGATCGTCCGTCAGGTCTTTCCTGACCGCCGCGAGCGGGCCGTCGCGATCGGCGTCTGGTCGGCGGTCGCCGCCGTCGGGGCCGCGACCGGGCCCGTGGTCGGCGGCTTTCTCGTCGAGCACTTCTGGTGGGGCTCGGTCTTCCTGATCAACATCCCGCTGATGGCCCTGGTGCTGCCCGTCGGCCGCCTGCTGCTGCCCGAGTCCCGCGGCGGTGGCGACGGCCCGTGGGACGTGTTCGGCGCGCTGATGGCCGCGGCAGGGGTGCTCGGGGTGGTGCTCGGGGTGAAGCGGGCAGGTGCCGGGGAGGCGCTGCTCAGCCCGACCGCGCTGGTCCCGCTGCTCGTCGGGGCAGTGCTGCTCGCCCTGTTCGCGCGCCGTCAGAAACGGCGTACGCATCCGCTGATCGACATCGGGATGTTCGCCAGGCCCGCCTTCTCCACCGCGGTGGGCTGCATCGTCGTCGCGATGCTGGCCCTGGTCGGGCTGCAACTGATCGCCGTGCAGTACCTCCAACTCGTCCTCGGCCTGAGCCCGCTGGAGACCGGTCTGCGGCTGCTGCCGCTCACGTTCGCCGCCATGGCGGCGGGCGCCACCGGCTCGTACACGCTGCACCGCGTCGGGCCGCGCAGGATGGTCGTCTGGGGGTTCGTGCTCACCGCCGCCTCGGTGCTGGTCCTGACCGCTATGGGCCGGCACGACAGGCCCGCCCTGCTGACCGCGGCCTTCGTGGCACTCGGCTTCGGGCTCCAGACCACGCTCTTCGCGGCATACGAATCCATGCTCAGCGACGCCCCCGCCGACCGGGCGGGCGGCGCGGCGGCCATCGGCGAGACCTCCTACCAACTCGGCGCGGGCATCGGGATCGCCTTTCTCGGCAGCGTCATGAACGCCGCGTACGCCCCCGGACTCGCGAAGCTCCCCGACATGGGCGTCTCCGCCGCCGACAGCGAGGCCGCCGCGCACTCCCTCGGCGAGGCGTACCAGGTGGCCGACCGGATCGGCGGTTCTTTGGGGGAGACGGTGCGAACCACGGCCTGCGGCTCCTTCATCACCGGACTGCACGTCACGCTGTTGGTCAGCGCGGCCCTCCTGCTGCTGGGGGCGCTCGCCGCGCTGCGGCTGCCGCGCAGGACGGAGGAGCCGGCTCCGGTCCCCGTCGAACCGGAGGGCCCGGGTCCGGCCTGTTCCGCCCCGGAGGGGACCGGTGCGGGCGAGGGGATTCCCGCGGCGCGTCAGGCCCCCGGCGAGGGCTCCGCGCGACGCTCGTCCCCGGCGCCCGCCGACCGCCGCCCCGCGGAGGCGACCGGCTCTGGACGGGCGGGGCACTGAGCCGTAACGTCGGCACGACGCCGTGACCGACACTGCTGGTTCCGGGTCGGCCGGCCCCACGGCGCGGGGAGCGGGACCGGCCGGGTGCGTACCCGGCTCCGTGACACCGCCCGTGCCGTCCGGCCCGGCAACGCGCGAGCCGCCCGGAGGCACTCCCATGTCCACCACCCCGTCCTCGAAGCTCCCGCCCTTCGACCCCGCCGACCCCATCGGCATCGACGATCTGCTCGGCACCGAGGACCTGGACATCCGCGACACCGTCCGCGACTGGGCGGCCGACCGGATCCTGCCGCACATCGCCGAGTGGTACGAGAACGGCGAACTGCCCGGGATCCGCGAACTCGCCCGCGAACTCGGTTCGCTCGGCGCCCTGGGGATGTCCCTGAGCGGCTACGGCTGCGCGGGCGCCACCGCCGTCCAGTACGGGCTGGCCTGCCTCGAACTCGAAGCGGCGGACTCGGGGATCCGCTCGCTGGTCTCCGTGCAGGGGTCGCTCGCCATGTACGCCATCCACCGCTACGGCTCCGAGGAGCAGCGGCGTCGGTGGCTGCCCGGGATGGCCGCCGGGGAGATCATCGGCTGCTTCGGCCTCACCGAGCCGGACCACGGCTCCGACCCGGCCGGGATGCGGACGTACGCCAGGCGCGACGGCGAGGACTGGGTGCTCACCGGCCGCAAGATGTGGATCACCAATGGCTCGGTCGCCGGGGTGGCCGTCGTCTGGGCGCAGACCGACGAGGGCCGGCCGGGCGCCGGGGTCCGCGGGTTCGTCGTGCCGACCGACGCCCCCGGCTTCTCCGCGCCCGAGATCAGGCACAAATGGTCCCTGCGCGCCTCGGTCACCAGCGAACTGGTCCTCGACGACGTGCGGCTGCCGGCCGATGCCGTGCTTCCCGGGGTGACCGGACTGCGCGGGCCGCTCGGCTGCCTCGGTCATGCCCGCTACGGCATCGTCTGGGGTGCCATGGGCGCGGCGCGCGCCAGTTTCGAGGCGGCGCTCGACTACGCGCGGACGCGGGAGCAGTTCGGCCGGCCCATCGGCGGCTTCCAGCTCACCCAGGCCAAGCTCGCGGACATGGCCGTGGAACTGCACAAGGGGATCCTGCTCGCCCACCACCTGGGGCGGCGGATGGACGCGGGCACGCTCCGCCCGGAGCAGGTCAGTTTCGGGAAGCTCAACAACGTGCGGGAGGCGATCGAGATCTGCCGTACCGCGCGCACGGTCCTCGGCGCCAACGGGATCTCGCTGGAGTACCCCGTGATGCGCCATGCGACGAATCTGGAGTCGGTGCTCACCTACGAGGGGACCGTGGAGATGCACCAGCTGGTGCTGGGCAAGGCGCTCACCGGTCTCGACGCGTTCCGGTAGGACGGTCGGGGGAGCGCCCCGCTCAGCTCTGGTTGAAGAAGCCGTCGGCCGGCCGGCCGGCGGCTTCGCCGCTGAGCACCTGGGTGTCGGCCGGGGTCAGCAGGAAGACGCGGGTGGCCACCCGCTCGATCGAACCGCGCAGTCCGAAGGTCAGCCCGGCGGCGAAGTCCACGACGCGCTTGGCGTCCGTGGGGTCCATGGCCGTGAGGTTCACGATCACCGGAACGCCGTCCCGGAACAGCTCCCCGACGGCCCGCGCGTCCCGGAAGCTGTCCGGGGTGACGGTGGCGATCCGACGGTCCGTCTCCTCGGCCTTCCCGGGGGCCGCCTGCACCCGGGGGTCGGTCACCCACACCTGACCGGTCCCGGTGTGCGCGACCTCGGCGTACTCGTCGTCGTAGTACCGCTCGTCGTTGTCCTCTACGAGGCCCAGCCAGGCACTCGCCCTGCGCACCGATCCCATGGACGCCTCCTCTCACCGCGGTTCCGTGTTGCTCCGCATCTCTTTCGTATCCCTATGGTCGTCCATGATGCGGATCGTGCGCCAAGTGGATAGTCGGCGCGCAGGGGATTCGTGACGGTACTGGTGCAGAAGATATGGCGGTTCGTCAGGGTTTGTCCCACATTGATGGTCTGAAAGAAAGAAAATGTGATGCACCGGTCCGTACGGGTGACGCGGAGCGCGTCCGGGTGAACGGATGGCTCGATTACGATGCACGTCGCGCATGTGCACCAGCCCGGCGCGACAGCAGCGGACGACACTCGGGGGATCGTCGTGTTCGGAATGGTCAGGCCGTGTGCCCATCGGCTGTCCGAAGGGATGCGGACCGAGTGGATGGCCCATCTCTGCGGGCTCTGCCTCGCACTTCGCAAGGACCACGGACAGTTCGCCCGCATCGTCACGAACTATGACGGCCTGATCGTCTCGGTTCTGACGGAGGCTCAGTCCGAGCGCACCACGGGATGGCGCCGGACTGCGGGGCCCTGCCCGCTGCGCGCCATGCGGACCGCTCCGGTCGCCCGCGGCGAGGGGGCCCGGCTGGCCGCCGCCGTCTCGCTGGTGCTGGCGTCCGCGAAGGTACGGGACCACGTCGCGGACGGGGACGGCTGGATGAGGCGCCGTCCGATCGCAGCCGCCGCGCGCCGGGTCGCCGCGGGGTGGGACCGCGCGGGCGCGCGCACCGGCGCGCAACTCGGTTTCGACACGACGCTCCTCGTCGACGCGGTCGACCGGCAGAGCGGCATCGAACTGCTCGCCGGGCCCGGAACACCGCTGCTCACGGTCACCGAGCCGACCGAGACCGCCACCGCCGCGGCCTTCGCCCACACCGCGATGCTCGCCGGCCGGCCGCTGAACGCGGAGCCGCTGGCCGAGGCGGGGCGCCTCTTCGGACGCCTGGCGCACCTGCTTGACGCCGTGGAGGACCAGAAAGCTGACGCGACGTCGGGTGCCTGGAACCCGCTCACCGCGACCGGCACCTCCCGGGCCGAGGCCCGGCGGCTGTGCGACGACGCCGTGCGCGGCGTACGGCTGGCGCTGCGGGACGCCGAGTTCACCGACGGCAGGCTGGCCCACGTGCTGCTGGTCCATGAGCTCCGGCAGTCGGTGGACCGGTCCTTCGGCACCACGACGTGCTCGCACCGGACCGACGGCGTGGCGCCGTCCGGGACCCTTCACGGCGTGCTTCCGGACGAGAGCCTTCACGGCACGGTCCCGGGCGGGACCTTCTCCGCGCCGGGCGCCGGGCCTGGGGGAGCATACGGGCCGCCGCCCGGCAACCCGTACGCCCCGAGCCCGGACAACCCGTACGCCCCGGGTCCAGGAGGTCCCGGTGGCCCGCCGCTGCCGCCGCCCGAGCCGCCGCGCGACCGACGCGGGCTGATCGCAGGCTGCCTGGTGTGGGCGGGGCTGGCCTGCACCTGCCAGATGTGCTGCGGCACCTTCGAGGACCCGTGGACCCATCAGCGCCGTGAGGGTCTGTGCCAGCAGTGCGACTGCGGCAGCTGCTGCGATGCGTGCGACTGCTGCAGCAACTGCGGGAGCTGTTGCGAGTCCTGTGACTGCTGCGACTGCGACTGCGGCGGCTGAGACGTTTCTCCGACGAGGTGGTCGGCCTCAGCGGGTGCGGCGGGCCCGAACCGGTGACGCCCCGCCGATTCGCTTCGGGAACAACGGCCCCGGCGGCCCCGCTCGCCCCTGCCCGAATCCTGGGCAGGGGCTCCCGCTCGCCCCGAGCCTTTTGAGAGGATGTGGGGCAGGTCGGTCATGCAGGAGCGAACGGGGGCGGATGCTGTGCCTCCCGGAGGAGCCCTCCGGGGAACCCCCGGCAGACACCTCAGGGGGTTGCGGATCCGTGAATCGCATCGGAGTGACCGGCCATCGCAGCATTCCGCGAGAGGCCCACGCGCACGTGCTGGCTGGGATCCAGGCGGCCCTGCGCGGCCTGGAGGGCTCCCTGGAGGCGCTGTCCAGCCTGGCGGTGGGCGCGGACCAGCTCTTCGCCGATCTCGCCCTGGCCCGAGGCGCGGACCTGACCGTGGTCGTTCCCAGCGGCGACTACGAGTCCTCCTTCGCCGACGCGGCCGAACTCGGCCGCTACCGGGCCCTCAAGAAACGTGCGGCCCGCGAGGTCCGGCTGGACTTCCCGCACTCCACGGACGAGGCGTACTACGCGGCGGGCGCGTACATCGCCGACCACTGCGACCGGCTGCTCGCCGTGTGGGACGGCAGGCCGGCCCGTGGTCTCGGCGGCACGGGCGACATCGTGACCTACGCCCGCCGCCTGGGCCGCCCGGTCACCGTGATCTGGCGCGACGGCGTGGAACGCGACTGACCGCGGTCCGCCTCCCCCGACGGCGCCTCACTGGTGGCGGGCGAGCCAGTCGGTGTGCTGCGGGGAGACGATGCGCTCGGTCTCGAACACGGCACGTGGCCACTGTCGTTCGGTCAGCGTGGTCTCCATCGCCACCTGCATCGACTCCAGATCCTGCTCCACCAGCGAGTGGGCCGAGATCAGCGGGTGGTGGCGGCGGATCTCGCTCCACGCCAGGCAGGCCGCCGCGGCGGCCGACAGGACCCCGGTCACGGCGAAGGACTGCATGACGGAGAACGTCCGCAGCAGAGCGAACAACAGCGCCAGCGCGGTCAGTACGGCGATCGTGCTCGACCAGAGCAGGGTGGCCCGCCGTGACATCTCCTGGCGCCTGCGGTACCACGTACGCTGCTCGATCAGCCGGTCGCGGACATACGTCTCCTTGCGCACGGTGAACGCCTTGTTGCGTAACTCCCGCATGGAATCGGTGATCAGCCCGCCCGAGTCCGCCGTCAGGTCACGGGGATCGGTCCAGCCCACCTTGCACAGCTCCTGAAGCCCCTCTTCGAGGCGGTTCGCGAACAACGCCTCCGGGTGCGGCGCACTTGAGTCGAAGGGGGCGCCGTGCACCGAGTAGCGCCAGCACATCGACTTGATGAACTCCGCCGCCGAGCGGTTGAGCTGCCATTGCGACTTCGCTCTGCGCCGGGTGGCGACGTAGGTCGTGATCAGCACGCCGGTATAGGCCAACACACCGATGGCATCGACGAGTTGGAACGTGTCACCCAGCTCGGCGCGCCAGGGCAGGGCCGCCGGTACCGTGCCCAGGACCAGCAGGATCAGCTGCACGCGGGTGGTGTTCACGGCCTCCCGCTGGCTCGCGACGGCGATCGCGTCCGTGTGGTGGAAGAGCTCCGGCAGGTCGGCGTTCCTGAACACCATGCTCCGGAGCGGTCCGGGAATCGCCGTCATGTTCACTCCCCGTCTGTGGTGGTGGAGGCGTTCTGCGGTGGTGGAGGCATGAGGGTAGGTGGCCCGGTCGGGTGCGGCAACGGCCGCGACCGTGCCTGCAACCGTTTTCGGCCCCGCCCGGCCGATTTCGGTTCCGCCCGGTCGTTCTCGGTCCCGTCGTGCCCGGTGCCTGCCCGTCCGCGCCCTCTCGTGCGACCCGGAGCATTGCGGGGTGTCGGGTCAACTGACAGTATTCCAAGGGCTGTTACCGATGGTGCACCTCTCGCTGCCCATCGTCCCGGGGGAGATTTCGAGCATGAGCCAGGCAGGCCGCGGCGACGCGGATCCATGGTCCGACGCCCAACGGCGGATCCGCAGGAGCATTTTGCTGTTCGCCGTGCCGATGGCCCTCCTTGTCCTGCTGGTGGCCGTGCTCGTCTGGGAAATGGTCCGGGCCAATGTGTCGGCCGGGGCGCGGACCGAGTGGCCGTGGCGACTGCAACTCCTCGACGCAGAGGCGCTGGGCAGTCTGCTCGCGGTCGCGGCGGGCGCCGTGCTGGCCCGCGCGCAGTACGCCCGCACGGTGCGGCCGTACCTGGGCTGGAGGGCCACCTGGTCGACCGGTGAACTCGCGCGGGGCGTGCCCGCGTGGCGGGTCGGGGTCATGAACGGCGGCCAGCACCTCGCCGTCGTCGAGTCCTGGGACTGCAGGGTGGTGATGAGGGACGCGCGGGACCTGACGCCGTGGTGCAGCGTCCCCGCCGCCTGCGACGAGCTGACCGGGGCGGGGCTGGTCGCCGGTGAGGACTTCCGGCTCATCGACTTCGGGGCGGGGTTCCCCCTCGTGGGGGCCGGGAGCCATGAGACGGTGCTGGTGGGGGCGTTCTCGGAACACTTCGTGGCGCAGGTCGAGTCCGTGTACGTCCGCGCCAGGATCACGGATGTCGTGGGCGACACCCACGAGCGGATCATGGACTGCATGAAGGGCGTACGGGCGACCGGAGCCCCACCGGCCGACGGGGCGCCCCGCCCACTGTGACGCCGGAGCGTTCCGCCCGCCGCGACACGTGCGTGCGCCGCCTGCCGCGCACGCGTCGGCCAGAGGCATTCCGGGACGCCGGTGGTCCATGGCGGAAGCCGGGTCGCGCACCCGTTCCACCGGCGCATTCCCCCCGGTCGTGGGCGCGTACGCGAACGCCTTCCGTGACGCCTGATGCGTTCTGTATGCCACTCGTGTGACGAGTGGATCTCCGCGGTTGCCAAGCCCGTTGAGGGGAGTAAAGTCGTTTCGCCGGACACTGTGATGATGCGGAAACCGGCTGCTTTGTTCGTGATCCGCAACACTCCCCCTCAAGGATGGCCGTGAAGACCTCAGAATCCCCTCGTGCCTTCGCTGTCGCGAAGAAGGGCCGCACGTCGCTCGCCGAGATCGACACCCGCGGCGCAGAAGCCAACCGCAAACTCGGCCGAGTGTTCTCGGCCCCCGCCGACCGCCACACCCAGGCGTCCACCTTCAGTTCCGCGCTCTGATTCGCGCCGCATGCTGGCTAGACTGAGGGAATGACAGGACCCCTGGTCCCATTCCGCGAATTCGTGCTCAAAGTGCACAGCAGGTGCGATCTTGCCTGCGACCATTGCTACGTCTACGAACATGCAGATCAGAGTTGGCGTACCCGCCCCAGAACAATCTCTGACGAAGTCATCTTCCAGACAGCTCAGCGCCTGGCCGAGCATGCCACAGCGCATGCGTTGCCCTCCGTGTCAGTGATCCTGCACGGAGGGGAGCCCCTACTGGCGGGCCCCGCCCGATTGCGCCGCGTCTGCGAAGCGCTCACTTCCGCCTTCGAAGGCGTCGCGGAGCTCGATCTCCGCATCCACACCAACGGGACCCAGCTCAGCCCGCGTTATCTCGACCTCTTCGACGAGTTCGGCGTCAGGGTCGGCATCTCCCTCGACGGCGACCGCGCCGCCAACGACCGGCACCGCCGCTATGCCGACGGACGCAGCAGCCACCCCCTGGTCCTCAAGGCCGTCGAACTGCTGCGGCAGGAGCGCTACCGCCACCTCGACCTCGGCCTGCTGTGCACCGTCGACATCCGCAACGACCCGCACGCGGTCCTGGACGCCCTCCTCGAACTCGAACCGCCGCTCATCGACTTCCTGCTACCGCACGCCACATGGGACCGGCCGCCGCTGCGCCCGGACGGATCACCCACGGCCTACGCCGACTGGCTCCTCGCGGTCTTCGACCGCTGGGAGGAGCGGGGGCGTCCGGCACCGGTGCGGATGTTCTCCTCGGTGTTCTCCACCCTGAGCGGCGGCCCCAGCCTCACCGAGTCCCTGGGACTCGCGCCCACCGATCTCGTCGTGGTGGAGACAGACGGACGGCTGGAGCAGGTCGATTCGCTCAAGAGCGCCTACGAGGGCGCGGCGGCCACCGGATTCGACGTCTTCGGCCACGCCTTCGACGAGGTGGCCGCCCACCCCGGGGTACGGGCCCGTCAGCTGGGGCTGGCAGGCGTCGGCGAGACCTGCCGGCGATGCCCGGTCGTACGGTCGTGCGGAGGCGGCCTCTACACCCACCGCTACGACCCCACGGGACCGGACGGCCCCTTCGCCAACCCGTCCGTGTACTGCGCGGACCTGGAGGCCCTGGTGCGCGGCGTCGAGGCGCGCACGGCGCAGTCCCTCGTCGCACCCGCGGTGACCGATCCCGCCGAGCTGGCCGCCGTCCAGCACGACCTGACCCGCACCCTCCTCGCCCGACTGAACGCCGACATCGGGCGGCGTGGCGGCGAGGAGTGGGCGAGCGCCTGGGAGCTGGCCGCCGCCATCGAGAAGTCCGAGGAGGGCGCCCGAGGTCTGGACGAGGTGCTGGCCCTGCCGTACACCCGCGGCTGGCTGCTCCACGCGCTGGAGCTGGTCCATGAGCGGCCCGGGGCCGCCCGGGTGGCGCGAGGGCTGCCGGCGTACCTTGCGGCGGCCGTCGTGCGGGCCGGACTGGACGTGCCCGTCCGGGTGACGTTCTCGGACGGCCGTCTCTTCCTTCCCGGCCTCGGCGAGGCGCGGATCGGGGACGCGGGGGAGCGCGGCACGGCTCTGGTGCGCGGCGCCGGGGACGGCTTCGTCGTGCGGCGCGAGGGGGCCGGCGCGGCCGGTACGGACGTCGTGCGGCTGCGGGAGGCGACGTCCGCGTGGCGGCCGCTGCGCCGGCTGGCCGCGCCCGGCCCGGTACCGGGTGCGGAGCCCGGTGTCTCGACGTCCGGCCGCGTGCCCGGCTCGGTCCCAGGGCTGGTGCTCGACGACCTCGACCCGTTCCGCGACTGCTTCTCCTCGCCCGCGGCGTCCGCGCTCGACGACCGCGCCGCCGCCGGTCTGGCGGCCAGGATCGACGAGGCGTGGGCCGTGATCGGGGCGAAGGCCCCGGGACGCGTCCGGGAGATGGCGGGTTTCCTCACCACCCTCACCCCGCTGACCGGGCTGGGCCCGGCGGAGAGCTGCGTCGGGCGGCACGGACAGGGTGCCCTGGGGATCCCCGTGGACGGCGGGCCCGAGGAGCTGGCGTTCGGGATGCTCCGCGGTTTCCGGCGCGCCGAATTGCGGGCGCTTCGCGATGTCACGGATCTTTACGCGGCAGACGGCTCCTGGGACCATCGAATGCCCTGGAAGGAAGAATTCGTTCCATTTTCCCGGTTGCTGTCCGAAACCTACGAACGGATCGCATTGGGGGCTTTCGGGTCACGATGGCTGGAAGGCGTACCGGAGGCACTTGACACGTTGGAGGGGGCCGCGGAACTGACCGTCCACGGGAAACGGCTGTTGGATCTGATGCGAAAAGAGATCTGAGAGAATTCGGCGCCGATATTCCGTTAGAGTTCGGTGTTCCTGCGCAACACCGGTACACACGGGACAAGTGGGAGAAAGGCTCACAGACCGAATTCGATCAAGGAAAAGATCGGCTGAATCCGGGAACCTATGACCGGAAAACGGCGTTGAATGACCGAACGCCATGGGGGTGGAGCAACGTCCGCTCCGGAATGATGAATTCGCTCGCATTCATCTCTCACCTCGGATGCGGGTGCTCACACAGGACGGGGGTCGTGTGCACGCAACAACACAACAGCGAGCGGCGGACCATCGGCCGTACTTCTTCCTGAGCTATGCCCATACACCGGGGTACGGCCGTGGAACCGACCCCGACATGTGGGTCGAGCGGCTCTTCCAGGATCTCTGCGGCCATGTGATGGCCATGACCGATCTGCCCGCCGGAGCGTCCGCCGGGTTCATCGACCGGGAGATAGGCGCCGGTGAGGGCTGGTCGGAGCGACTGGGCGAAGTGCTCGCCACCTGCCGGGTGTTCGTTCCGCTGTTCTCGCCGCGCTATTTCGCCAGCGAGATGTGCGGCAAGGAGTGGTACGCCTTCGCACAGCGCACCATTCACCACCACGCCCGCTCCAACCAGCGCGCCGAGGCGATCGTCCCGGCGCTCTGGGTTCCGGTGCCGCCCAGCCAACTGCCGGGCCCCGCAGAGCGGTTGCAGTTCAATCACCGCGACTTCGGGGACCGCTACGTCAGCGACGGGCTGTACGGGCTCATCAAACTCAGGCTTTTCGCGGAGGAGTACGAGCGCGCGGTGTACGAACTCGCCAAGCGCATAGTCAACGTGGCGGACACCATACGGCTCGGCACCGGGCGCCCCGTCGACTACCGCATGGCTCCCAGTGCCTTCGGTCCGCCGAACAGTACGGTCGCCCCCCGTCCGATGCAGGTGACCATAGCCGCACCGACCCGGCACGACCTGCCCGAGGGGCGCAGTGCCGACTACTACGGCGACACCCCGCAGGACTGGAACCCTTATCACCCCGCCGCCGTCCGGCCGCTGGCCTACGTCGCCGAGGACCTGGTCCGCTCCCTCAACTACCAGGCGACCATTTCCTCGTTCGACGAGCAGTCGGGGCATCCGGAGGGCAAGCAGGCGCCCAGCAGGCCGGAGATCCTGCTCGTCGACCGCTGGGCCCTCCAGGACGAGGACCGGCGCCGGCGGCTCGCCGCCTTCGACGCCGAGAACCGCCCCTGGGTGACGATGGTCGTGCCGTGGAACCGGGAGGACGGCGAGAGCCGGGCGGCCGAGGCCGAACTGACCGAGAAGCTCGAACGGACCATGCCGACCAAGATGCGCCAGGGCCGGGCCTTCTGCCGCGCGGCCGCCAAGGGCGTACCCAGCATGGAGGCGTTCGGGCAACTCCTGCCGCAGGTGGTGGAGGTGGCCGCCCAGCAGTATTTGCGGCATGCGGCGGTCTACCCGCCCGCCGCCGGTGGCGGACAGCCCGAACGGACACGCTTGACGGGGCCGATGGCGCAGACGCACCACGTCCCCGAGACACACGACCCTGCGACGGATGCGGAGGACACGGATGACGGCCGGTCGTGACGGGCGCATCGTCACCTTCTACTCGTACAAGGGCGGCACCGGGCGCACCATGGCCCTCGCCAACACCGCCTGGATACTCGCGGCCAACGGGCAACGGGTACTGGCCGTCGACTGGGACCTGGAGGCGCCCGGGCTCCACCGGTTCTTCCACCCCTTCCTCGACCCCTCGACACTCGGCGCCACCACCGGCGTCATCGACCTGATCACCGAGTACGCGTGGGCCGCGACCAGCCCCGCCCAGCGCGCCGACGACTGGCACCGCGACTACGCCCGCATCCAGCCGCACGCCGTGTCCCTCACGCCCGAGGCGCTCGGCTGGGAGTTCCCGCACGGAGGCACGCTCGACTTCGTCTCCGCGGGGCGCCAGAACCGCGAGTACTCCGCGACGGTCTCCACCTTCGACTGGGACAACTTCTACGACCGGCTCGGCGGCGGTCACTTCTTCGACGCCCTGCGCGACGACATGAAGACCAACTACGACTACGTCCTCATCGACAGCCGGACCGGCCTCAGCGACATCGCCGACATCTGCACCGTCCACCTGCCCGACATCCTCGTCGACTGCTTCACCCTCAGCGACCAGTCCATCGACGGCGCCGCCTCCGTCGCCCGGCAGATCTCCGAGCGCTACACCGGCCGCCCCATCGCCATCTACCCCGTCCCGATGCGCATCGACGAGGGCGAGAAGGAGAAGGCCGACGCCGGACGGGCCCTGGCGCGGCTGAAGTTCGACCGGCTGCCGCGCGATCTGTCCGGGGACGAACTCACCGCCTACTGGGGCGCGGTGGAGATTCCGTACCGTCCTTACTACGCGTACGAGGAGACGCTCGCCACCTTCGGTGACGAGGCCGGTCTCACCAACTCGCTGCTCTCCGCCTTCGAGCGGCTCACCGCCGTCATCACGGACCGGCGGATCACCTCGATGCCGCCGGTAGCCGAGGAGGTGCGGCTGCGTATCCGCGACGCGTTCACCCGGCGCAGGCCGACCCTGCCCGCCGATCTCTTCCTCAACTACGTGGCGGAGAACCGGATGTGGGCCGACTGGATCGAGTCCGTGCTCACCCGGGCCGGATTCCGGGTCGTGCCGCGTGACATGTCCGCCGAGCGGGAGGGCGTGGAGCATACGGCTGCGGACAACTCGGCCCGCACCATGGTGCTGCTCTCCAACGCGTACCTCAAGTCGCAGCGCGCCGTGAGCGCCTGGAACCGGGCCGCGGCCGAGGACCCCGGTGGCGGTCGGCGCCATCTGCTGCCGGTCAGGGTGGGTGACGTGCGGCTGTCGGCGCCCTACATCGACCGCAACCCCGTGGACCTCTTCCGGCTCGACGAGGTGCACGCGACGGCAGCCCTGCTGCGCGCCCTGGACAGGCCCGTGCAGCTCACCGACGGGGTGGCGCCCGGACCGCGCTTTCCCGGAACCGTCCCCAGGATCTGGAACGCGCCGCCGCGCAACCCCGGCTTCACCGGCCGCTCCCTGGTCCTGGAGCGGATGCGCGACCAGTTGGGCGGCGGCCTGGCCGTCGTGCTGCCCCAGCCGCAGACCCTGTACGGCCTCGGCGGCGTCGGCAAGACCCAGGTGGCCCTGGAGTACGTGCACCGCTTCATGGCCGACTACGACCTGGTCTGGTGGATATCGTCGGAGCAGACCGACGACGTGGTGGCCTCGCTCGCCGAGCTGGCCGCGCGGATCGGCGCCCAGGGCGGCGACGACATGGCCGCCGCCTCGCGCGAGGCGGTGGACCTGCTGCGGCGCGGCGTGCCCACGGACCGCTGGCTGCTGGTCTTCGACAACGCCGACGACCCCGAGCGGCTCAGGCGGTACTTCCCGCAGGGCGGTTCCGGGCACATCCTGGTCACCTCGCGGAACCAGTCGTGGTCGCAGCACGGTGACGCGCTGCCCGTCGACGTCTTCCTGCGCGAGGAGTCCGTCGAGCACCTCCAGCGCCGGGCCCCCGGGCTGAGTGTCGAGGACGCCGACCAGGTGGCTACCGCAGTCGGCGACCTGCCGCTCGCCGTCGAGCAGGCGGCGGCCTGGATCGCGGAGACCGCCACCCCGGTCGGCACGTATCTCGAACAGCTGGCCCAACAGGCCGCCGAGGTCCTGGCCCTCAACCAGCCGGCCGGCTACCCGCAGCCGGTCGCCGCGACCTGGAACATCTCCATCGAACGGCTCAAGGAGCGCTCGCCCGCCGCAGTGCGGCTGCTCCAGCTCTGCGCCTTCTTCGCCCCGGAGCCGATCTCCAGCAACCTTCTCTACAGCAAGGAGATGATCGAGGCGCTGAAACCGTACGATCCCTCGCTCCAGGAAAAGCTGGTGCTGGGCCGGGTCATCCGGGAGATCGGTCGCTTCGCCCTCGCCAAGGTCGACCAGGTGTCCAACTCCATCCAGGTGCACCGCCTCGTCCAGGCCGTCATCCGGGCGCAACTCAGCGAGGAGGAGCGGCGCAACGCCCGGCACGCGGTCCACCGCATCCTCGCAGGCGCCCGGCCCGACGACGACGAACCCATCGACAACCCCGCGACCTGGCCGCAGTTCGCGACCATCTGGCCGCACTTGGCACCCTCCGACGCCCGCAACTGCAAGGAGCCCGAGGCTCGCAGGCTGCTGATCGACCGGGTCCGATACCTCTGGAAGCGCGGGGAGTTCAGGACCGCGATGGCCCTGTGCGAGGAACTGCGCGCCATATGGAAGGAGACCCTGGGCGAGCGGGACATCCAGTACCTCTACCTCTGCTTCCACCTCGCCAACATCTACCGCTCGCGCGGCCGTTACGTGGAGGCGCGGGAGCTGGACGAGACCACCTTGGCGGTCCAGCAGGAAGTGCTGGGCCCGGAGCACCCGCACACGTACATGAGCATCAGCGGCCTGGCGACGGACCTGGGCACGCTCGGCGAGTACACCAGGGCGATCGAGCTGGCCACCGAGGCCACCGAGGGGTTCAACCAGATCTTCCACGAGTCGCACCCCAGGACCCTGGCGGCGGCGAACAACCTGGCGTTCATCCTGCGGTCCGTGGGGCAGTACGCGCGGGCCCGGGAGATCGACCAGGACGTCTTCGACCAGAGGGTCGAGGTGCTGGGGGCGGAGCACCCGTACAGCCTGTCCTCGGCCATGAACCTGGCCCGCGACCTGCGCGATGTCGGGCGGTACGAGGACTCCGTCAACATCCTCAGTCGTACGTACGACAGTTACAAGGCCACGCTCGGGCGCATGTTCCCCGGCACGCTGAGCGCGGCGAAGAGCTTGGCGGTCTCGCTGCGCAGGGCGGGCAGACTGGAGGACGCCCGCCGGCTCACGGTCGCCACCCGCGCCCGGTACCGGGCCAAGTTCACGGCGGCCAACCCGGAATGGCTCGCCTGCGACCTCAACATGGCGGCCGACCTGTACGCGGCGGGGGAGCCCGCCGAGGCGAGGGACACCGCGCAGGAGGTCGTCGACCAGTACGTCAAGGTGCCGGGGGAGAAGCATCCGACCACTTTGGCGGCGATGAACAACCTCGCCGTCTACCAGCTGGGGGTCGGCCAGGTGGAGGAGTCGGAGCGGGCGCTGACCCGGGCGGTGGCGATGATGCGGGAGGTGTACGGGCATGAGCACCCCAACACGTTGTTCTGCGTGATGAACCTCGCCAACGCAACGGCCGAACGGGGCGATCTGGAGCTGGTGCTGAGGACCGAGCGGAAGCTGGCCGGACAGCTCAAGGACGTACTCGGGGCGCATCACCCGGAGACCCTGGCCATGATGTCGAACATGGCGGTCACGCTCGACGCGATGGGGAACGGCGAGGAGGCGGCGCGGCTGCGGGCGGAGACGGGCGACGAACTGGCCCGGCAACTCGGCGACGACCACCCGATGACCCGGATCGCGCGGGACGAGCGCCGGTTCGAACGCGAGCTGGAACCGATGCAGGTGTGACCGTCCGGGGGTGTCCGGCGACCGTCGGGCGCCCCCGGGCTTCGCTCTCATCCCGTGACCGGCTCCAGCAGCCAGTTGAGGATCCGGGGCAGGGCATGCAGGGCGTCGAAGTGCGCGGCGGCCGGTTCCACCACGACGGTCGAGTTCGGGATGCGCTCGGCCAGCCAGCGGGAGTGGCCCACCGGTGTGAACACGTCCTTCTCGCCGTGCCACAGCATCACCGGGCCGGGGATGTCAGCGGGATCGAACCCCCACGGCCGGCTGAACGCGATCGCGTCGTCGATCCACCCCCATGCCGAGGTGCGCAACGCCTCACGGTAGTTGCGCAGCAGCATGCTGCGGACCCCGGCGTCGTTGACCACCATCCGGTCGGATTCGGTCAGCTCCCGGCGCAAGTCGTCGATGAGCCGGACCGGGTTCTTCCTGATCACCGCGGACCGTGAGATGAACGACTCCGCGAGACCGTCCGGATCGGTCGCCGCGGTGGAGTACGCCAGCACGTTGGAGGCGGCCATCCCCTCGAACCAGTCGAGCCCGTCGGCGCCCCAGGGCGCCAGCCCGACCAGCGCGGCGGTACGGGTCACCCGCTCGGGCATCAGCGCGGCGCAGGCCAGCGCGTGCGGAGCACCCCCGGACCGCCCCACCACGGCGAACCGTTCGAGCCCGAGGTGGTCCGCGATAGCCCGTACGTCCTGCACGGCATCGGCGACGCAGCGGCCCGGCAGCCGGTCGGAGCTCCCGTAGCCCGGCCGGTCGTAGGCGATGAGTTGTGTCTTGCGCTGGTACAGCACCATGCCGCGCGGGGCCGGACCGAGCCTGCTGCCGGGCATCCCGTGCAGCAGGAAGACCGGTCTGCCGTGCGGATCGCCCAGGCGCTCCACCATCAGATGCCGCCCGTCCTTCGCGTGCACCCGACTTCGCACTCCGCGCCTCCTTTGTGTGGTGCGGGCACGGCGTGCCCGGCTTCCCGCCCCGAATCGATGATGGCCCATCAGAGTCCTTATGGGGACGGCGCGTTGGGAAACGAGGGAGGTCTTTGGGGAGTGCGTTCACCCTACTGCCGGTGCCTCGCCGGGCTACCCGCGGGCGAACGTGACGAATGCCGCCCATTCGCCCCGTTCGATCCGGAGCACGAGTCCGGCGTCCGCCGCCTTCGAGTCCCGTACGCACACGGTGCTGTGGTCGACGGCCACCTCTACGCAGTCGCCGCCGTCCGATCCGCTGTAGCTGCTCTTGAACCAGCGCAGCTCGTCCGTGCTCCTGGTTACCTGCTTCGTGCTCATGCCTCTCCCGCCAGCCGTTCGATGAGCCGCGCAGACTCCTCGACATTCAGGGCCTGCGAGCGAAGCTTGCCATACCGCAAACCGAACGTGCTGACCTCCGTCGGATCGCTGACGACGCAGCCGATGCCTTGTGATTCGAAGTACCCGAGGTGTCGAAGCTCCTTCGTCTGTACCGTCACGAAGGGCCCGTTCTTACCCGGATGGAACCCGCGCTTGGCGGGCATCACCTGAATCTCTACGTTGCGCAAAGCACCTACTTCCAACAGGTGCTGCCACTGTCTGTGCATTACTTCCGGGTTGCCCACCGGGTCGCGCAGTGCCTCTTCACCGATGATGAACGACAGTTCCGCAAGTGGGTCCCGAGTCAGCAGCTTCTGGCGTGCCAGTCGTGCCTCGGTACGCTGATCGGTGATCTCCTCGCTCAGCGGCGGGCAGTGCCCGGCGAACACGGCCCGTGCGTATGGTTCCGTCTGCAACAGGCCAGGCACCAGCAGCGGGTCGTACGAGAACCGGCTCAGTACCTCTGCCTCGATGAGCGCGAAGTTGCGGAAGAATTGCGGCAGCTTCGCTCGGTCCACGTCGGCCTGAAGGACCTGCAACAGCCCGCCCGAGGCGAGAGTCTGGTCCGCCGCTACGGTGAACGCCTCCTTCGCGGGGCGTCGTCCCTGTTCGACGGAGGCGACCTGTTCCTGGGAGTAGCCGATGGCATCGCCGAGCGCCTGCTGGTTCATCCCGGCTCGTTTGCGCAGGTGCTGGAGGAGTTTGCCGTAGGCCACCCACACCCCCGGCAGGTCGCTGTCCTCCTTGGTCTTCGCTGCACGGCTGTTGCGTACGTCGCGCATGGCCGTCACCACTCCTTCCGTGACCGTTCCGCCGGTCCCAGGCACCCGTAGCGTTCCTCAACTCCACTACGTCTGGGAAAGGTTCAACGGAACGGCCTTTTCCGGGGATACGGTGACCGTCCCGTACGGCACCCGTACAGGGCCCGTACAAATCTGGGCGGCCCTTCCGCGCCGTGCTCGTACCGCCGCTGTCCCGTACGGCCGTCGTACCTGGTCAGCGGGGTGATCACCCGCTCACGATGGTCCGGTGACGCAACACGCAAGTACCCAAGAACCAAGCACGTCCACAGCCGAGTTCAGGATCCAGTTGAGCAGCACCAGGCGCGGCGCACGGCTGGCGCGCACTCTCGCCGTGCAGCAGCTCACCGAGTGGTGGGGAGTTCCGTACGATTCGGAGTCGGTCCGGACCGTCGCCCTGGTCACGGCTGAGTTGGCGTCCAACGCCATCACCCACGGCCACCTGCCCGGTCGTGATTTTCGGTTGACGCTCCATCTCCTGCGCGGGGCAGTCCGTATCGAGGTGACGGACACCCGCCCGGACCACCTCCCGCCCCAGTCACCACCTGGCCCCGTCTCGGCCGACGCCGACTCGGGTCGTGGTCTTCTTCTGGTCGGCGCCTGCGCGAGCCGCTGGGGCTTCACCGTGCGCGACGGCCTGACCAAGACCGTCTGGGCGGAAGTGGCGCTCCCGGAGAGGTGAGCAGCAACCGGCCCGACGGCCGGGCCGTCCGTGGAGCGCGCGGGATCAGACGGCGGGCGTCGACTCCAGGTGGTACGTCGTGTCGACCCAGAAACCGTTCGTGGCCCTGGCCCTGATCTCCAGAACGTACTCTCCGGGGAGCAGGGGCGCGATGCCTCCCCAGAGACCCCATGTGTAGCGCTGGGTCGACTCCGTCCTGAACGATGCGGTGAACTCGCGCAGCGGCAGCGGAAGGCCGTTGAGCGACGCGGTGGCCTCCGCCACGGCCATGGACAGGGGCACCCTGGAGTACGACCGTGGGTGCTGCATGTTGAGCACGGGGAAGAAGAGCGGCCGGTCCGAGGGGACCGCGCAGCGCCGCACCACGCGGCCGCCGTACGTGCCCGCCAGGAACCAGAGGTCGTCCGGCTGGTTCCAGTCGGCGTACTCGCCGGTCGTGTCCTTGACCGGGCTGCGGTCGTCGGGGGCGGACAGGGCCCACGTCCACCATCGGCCCGAGAGCTCCCCGCCCTCCGCGTCGCTCGGCTTCCACGTACCGTCCGCCGAACCGGTACCACTCATGACGCACCCCTCCCACGTGCGGCCCCTCGCCCCGGGGCCTGATCCGAACCGTGCTCTGTCGTCGAAGTGCTGTCGTTCGGCCGGCGGCAGTTCGACGACAGGGCCTGGCGGACAGTATCCCGGGGCGGGGGCTCCGCGAGCGGCGGGAGCCGGCCCGTCGGTTCAGTGTGCTCCCGCCGCATGCGGCTTCGGGCGTGGGGGCGACGGCACGGCTGCCGAGGTGCGGCGCTCGGGCCGCCAGGTGGCGACCAGCGCGGCGGCCAGCAGCAGCTCGGCGATGTCACCGCCGTAGTACATGATCTCCGCTGCCTGCTGGACCTGGTCGACGGGGGCGCGGACGTCGACGAAGATTCCGCCGTACATGGCCTGGGCGATCAGGGCGTGGACGGCGATCGCGGCGCCCAGGTACACCAGCCGCGCCCGCACGCCGGGCCGGGTGGGAAGGGGGTCGGGGCCGGCGACGACGGAGGCGAAAAGGTATCCGGACGCGAGGAAGTGGGCGTGCATCAGCCAGTGCCCCGCCGGGTGGTCGGCAGCGGTGTTGTACAGCGGTGTGAAGTACAGCAGCCCCAGGGTGCCGGTGCTGAGCGCCAGTGCCACCGCGGGGTGCGTGGCCGGCCGGGCGAGCGGGCTGTGCAGGACCGCCGTCACTCGTCGGGCCGCGGCAGGCGGCAGGGTACGCAGCAGGAGGGTCACCGGCGCCGCCAGCGCCAGTGCCGTCGGCGCGTACATGCCGATCAGCATGTGCTGGGCCATGTGCAGGCGGAAGTCGCCGTGCGCCGCCGTGGCCAGCGGCGGCAGCAGAGCGACGGCGAGCAGGGCCAGCCCGGCCAGGAAGGAGGCCGTCCGCCAGGGGTTCCAGCCCTGGGCGGGGTTGCGGCGCCGGGCCAGGCGCGCGGCGAGCAGACAGCCGACCGCGGCGGCGAGCAGGACCAGCGCGGTCAGCGCCGTCCCCGCGCCGATGGCGCCGGCCCCGTGGTGGGCGGGGTGCATGTCGCCCATCAGACGCGGCTCCCGGCCCGCTCGGCGCCACGGGGGGCGCCGGGGACGAAGGGGCGGCCGCTGCGCTGGAGCAGGTGGCCGCAGACGACGAGCAGGGCGCCCAGGGCGAGGAAGCCTGCGTCCCACCACACCTGGTGGGGGCCGTCGTGGACGTGGTGGATGCCCAGGATCTGGTGGTCCAGGAGCCCCTCGACCAGGTTGAACAGACCCCAGCCGACCAGGATCCAGCCCCACAGCACCCGCGAGGTCCATACCGCCCGCCGGTTGTGGGTGATCCGGGAGTACAGGAGGGCCAGGCCCAGCAGGACGGCGATCCAGCACACGGTGTGGAAGATGCCGTCCCACAGGGTGTTCATCTGGAGCCCGGACACCGTTCTCGGGTTGTAGAACTTCACCCCGATGCGGTCGTGGTTGGTGCTGCTGAGCATGTGGTGCCAGCGCAGGAGCTGGTGCAGCAGGATGCCGTCGAGGAACCCGCCGAGCCCCACGCCGAGGGCGAGGCCCGGCATCCGGAGGCTGCTCGGCTCTTCCGTGGCCGTGCCGGCCGTGGTGGCCATGACCCGTTCTCCGTCCTGTCGGCGGTACGCGCGGACTTTCCGGACACGGTTTCCCGCCGGGCTCACCTCGATCACTCATGTGTGCGGTACTTCAGCCGAATCGCCCAGGCCGCGGCCCGCCGCGCCGTCCGCGGCGGCGGGCCGCCCGGTGCGCGTGGTCGACGCTCGTCGCCGGAGTCCGCGCCGTGCAGGCTCCGAACGGGTGAGGTCCGCCGGCATGACGCGATGCGGCGTGCCCGGTGCCGACGAGATCGCGACGAACCGCGAACCGCGGGAGAACGGCTGGTCGCCGAGCCGCGCGGGGCGGATCAGTCGTCGGCGTCGACCACCGAGCCGAACGGCGGCGGGGCGTCGGCGATGTCCTGCGGGGTGCGGCGCATGGCGACCAGGAAGGTGACCAGCGTGCTCACCGCCGCCCAGGCGGACAGCACCAGCAGCGGTCCGGTGATCGCGTTGCCCTTGAAGTAGGCGATCGAGCGGGCCACCCAGGTACCGGCTCCGGGCGGCAGTGCGGGGCCGATCGTCCGCCAGAAGTCCGGGAGCATCGGCAGCGGGAAGGCGCCGCCGGCGCTCGGGTTGCCCGCGATCACCACGATCAGGACGGCCAGGCCGATACCGACGATGCCGGTGAGGGCCTGGAGGGCGAGGGTGAGCATGCCGACCGCGAAGACGGTCAGCGCCCCCAGCCCCGACAGGCCCCAGAAACTTCCGGGCAGGGCGCCGAGAATCGGGCCGATGATGAGCGCGCCGCCGATTCCGCCCAGTACGGAGTAGAGCGCCATGACGCCGGTACGGATCAGCGCGCGCTTCCCGTTGGCGGGTTTGGCGCCGGCGCTGATCGCCAGGATCGAGGCGCAGAGATAACCGCCCACGCACCAGCCCACCACCAGGTAGAAGGACGAGATCCCGTTGAAGTCCTGAGCGGAGGCGGGGGCCAGGTCCACGGACCGCACCGTGCGCTGCTGGGCCTGCTCCACCTTCGTGAGGGTCTTGGTCAGGGTGTCGGCCATGGCGGTGCCGCCGCCGGAGGCGACGAGGACGGTGTCGGTGGTGCCGGTGGGGTCGACGATCAGGGCGCCGTCGATCTCGCGATTCAGGATGTGCTCACGGGCCGTGGCCTCGTCGGCGACCGCGCGGGGGTCCAGCGGGCCGCCCGGGAGGTTCTCCAACTCGGTCAGGAGCTGCGTGGACATCTGCTGGGGAGCGACGACCCCGAAGGGGATCTGCGTCGGTTTCGGTTTGTGCAGGGCCCCGACGTAGGAGGCGATGAAGAGGAGTTGCAGTGCGAGTACACCGATGACGAGCACTGCGGCTCGTGGAGTGACGGCGTTCTTCACCTCGTCGACGAAAGTCATGTCCTCACAATCCGGAGTATCGGCCGTTAGTGCGGGAAAAGTGGGCCAAACGGTTGAACGGTACACGGGCATGGGCGCTGGGTGCGCCCTGTCCCCGCTCGTACCCCCTTGAGTGTCGTACGAATGTTCGAAAAGTGGTTTATGGTGGAGAGCGAGGGGATGGTGGTGAGTGCGGATCGGTCCAGGAGGTGCGGATGCCAGGGTTCACGCATCTGCATACTGTTTCCGGGTTCTCCCTGCGGTACGGGGCCTCGCACCCGGAGCGGCTGGTGGGGTGCGCCGCGGAGCGGGGGATGGACGCACTCGCGCTGACCGACCGCGACACGCTCGCGGGAACGGTCCGCTTCGCCAAGGCGTGCGAGCGGGCCGGGGTGCGGCCGATCTTCGGGGTGGAGCTCGCGGTGGGAGCCGCGGCGGGGGCCGCGCGGGCGGAGCGTGCCGGAGAGGGCGGGGGCGCGCATCGGCAGCGGACACCGGTCCGGGGCGGTGCCTTTGTCGACGAATCGGCTCCCCGAGTCACCTTCCTCGCCCGGGACGGGGCGCGGGGCTGGGCGGAACTGTGCCGCCTCGTCACCGCCGCGCACTCCGGGGTCGGGGGCGCGTACGCCGGAGCCGGAGGTGCCGCGTACGCCGAAACCGGACCTGCGCCCGGTGCGGACGGGGGTACGGGCGCGAGGGCGAGGCAGCCCCTCGTCGACCGGTCCGCGCTGCCCGGCGAAGGGCTCGTCGTGCTGCTCGGCCCCGCCTCCGACGTCGGCAGGGCGCTGGCCGCCGGCCGTCCGGACCGGGCCGCCGCGCTGCTCGCCGCCTGGCGGGAGATCCATGGCGACGACCTGCGCCTCGAAGCCGTCCACCACGACGGGCGCGAGGGCACCGGCCCCGGATCGTTGCGGCTCGCCGCGCGTACCGTCGGCTTCGCCGCCGAGCAGGGGGTAGGGGCCGTGCTGACCAACGCCGTCCGGTACGCCGACCCCGGGCAGGGGCCGGTCGCCGACGTGCTCGACGCGGCGCGCCTGCTGGTGCCCGTCGATCCCCGCCGCGCCCCGCTGGACAGCGGCGAGCGCTGGCTGAAGGACGCCCGCGCGATGGCCGAGACGGCCGAGCGGATCGCCTCCGCCGCCGGGCTCGGGCAGGGCGCCGGGGCGCGGCTGCTCGCGGAGACCCGGCGCACCGCCGACGCCTGCGTCGTCGACCCCCACGGCGACCTCGGCCTCGGTGCCGTCCACTTCCCCGAACCGCACCTCGTCGGCGCCGCCCACCGCACCGCCCAGCGGGTGCTGGCCTCCCGCGCCGCCGCCGGAATGGTGCTGCGCGGCTACGACCGCAGGCGCGACTACTGGGAGCGGTTGCGCCGGGAACTGGACATCATCGCCCATCACGGTTTCGCCTCATACTTCCTGACGGTCGCTCAAGTAGTAGACGACGTACGGGAGATGAAGGTCAGGGTGGCCGCCCGGGGGTCCGGAGCGGGCTCCCTCGTCAACCACCTCCTCGGGGTCGCGCACGCCGATCCGGTCGAGAACGGGCTGTTGATGGAGCGCTTCCTCTCCAAGCGCCGCGCCGTGCTGCCCGACATCGACATCGACGTCGAGTCCGCCCGGCGGCTCGACGTGTACCGCGCGATCTTCGAACGCTTCGGCGCCGAACGGGTCGCGACCGTCTCCATGCCCGAGACCTACCGGGTGCGCCACGCCATCCGGGACGTCGGCGCCGCGCTCTCCATGGACCCGGCCGAGACCGACCGGCTCGCCAAGGCATTCCCGCACATCCGGGCCCGAGACGCCCGCGCGGCCCTGGCGGAACTGCCCGAACTGCGCGACGTGGCACGGGAGAAGGACCGCTACGGGCGGCTCTGGGAACTGGTCGAGGCGCTGGACGGCCTGCCGCGCGGCATCGCCATGCACCCGTGCGGGGTGCTCCTCTCGGACGCGTCCCTGCCGCGCCGGGTGCCCGTCGTGCCCACCAGCGGGGAGCACTTCCCGATGGCGCAGTTCGACAAGGAGGACGTGGAGGACCTGGGGCTGCTCAAGCTCGACGTACTGGGCGTACGGATGCAGTCGGCGATGGCGCACGCGGTCGCCGAGATCAAGCGGGCCTCGGGGCAGGACGTGGACCTGGACGCCGTGCCGCCGGGCGACCCGGAGACGTACCGGCTGATCAGGAGCGCCGAGACGCTGGGCTGCTTCCAGATCGAGTCGCCGGGCCAGCGCGATCTCGTCGGCCGGCTCCAGCCCACCGGCTTCCACGACCTGGTGGTCGACATCTCGCTGTTCCGGCCGGGTCCGGTCGCCGCCGACATGGTGCGGCCGTTCATCGCGGCACGGCACGGCCGGGCGCCCGCCCGCTACCCGCACCCCGATCTGGAAAAGCCGCTGCGCGAGACGTACGGAGTGGTCGTCTTCCACGAGCAGATCATCGAGATCCTCGACATCATGACCGGCTGCGGACGGGACGAGGCCGACCGGGTGCGGCGCGGACTCTCCGACCCCGCCTCGCAGGACCGGATCAGGGTGTGGTTCGCGCAGCGGGCGGCGGAGCGGAGGTACGACGCCGAAGTGATCGCCCGGACCTGGGAGATCGTCGAGGCGTTCGGCAGTTACGGCTTCTGCAAGGCGCACGCGGTCGCCTTCGCCGTACCGACGTACCAGTCGGCGTGGCTCAAGGCGCACCACCCGGCGGCCTTCTATGCCGGGCTGCTCACCCATGACCCGGGGATGTACCCGAAGCGGCTGCTGCTCGCGGACGCGCGACGGCGCGGGGTGCCGGTGCTGGGGCTGGACGTGAACCGCTCGGCGGCCACTCATCGAATCGAACTGGTGCCTGCTGGCGGGAAGGGTGCCGGGGGCTCAGGGGAGGGCTCCGGGGTCTGGGGGGTGCGGCTCGCGCTCTCGGACGTCCATGGCATCAGCAGAGCCGAGGTCGCCCGGATCGAGGCCGGGCAGCCCTACACCTCACTGCTGGACTTCTGGCAGCGGGCCAGGCCGGGCAGGCCGGTCGCCGAACGACTCGCCCAGGTGGGTGCGTTGGACGCGTTCGGTGCCAACCGGCGTGATCTGCTGCTGCACCTGTCCGAGCTGCGCCACGTCCAGCGGGGCGCCGGTTCCGGTTCAGGCGCCGGTGAGCAGCTTCCGCTCGGCGGGGGCCACCGGACCGGTTCGGTCGGGCTGCCGGACCTCAACGAGGCCGAACGCCTCAGTGCCGAACTGGGCGTCCTGAGCATGGACGTCTCCCGTCACCTGATGGAGGATCACCACGCGTTCCTGAAGGAGCTCGGAGCGGTCTGCGCCAAGCGGCTGCGCGAGGCACGGCACGGGCAGACCGTGCTGGTCGCGGGGGCCAAGGCAGCCACCCAGACCCCGCCGGTCCGCTCCGGCCGCCGGGTCGTCTTCACCACCCTGGACGACGGCACCGGCCTGGTCGACCTGGCCTTCTTCGACGACAGCCACGCGGCCTGCGCGCACACCGTCTTCCACTCCTGGCTGCTGCTGGTGCGCGGAGTGGTGCAGCGGCGCGGACCGCGGAGCCTGAGCGTGGTCGGCTCGGCCGCCTGGAACCTGGCGGAACTGGCCGAACTGCGGCGCACCGGCGGGCTCGACGCGGTCGCCGCCCGTCTGGCCGAGGAGCCCCCGGCCGAGGAGCCCCCGGCCGGAGAGCCCCGGGCCGGGAAGCCTTCGCCCGGGGAGCCCGCAGCCGGGACTCGCGTGCCCGACGGCGAGGGCCGCCGCGTCCGGCTGCCGACGGGGTACGAGATGAACCCCTGGTCGGACCTCCAGCCGCCCGGCGAGGGCGTCGCCACCGGCAGGAAGCTGTGGCACCAGAGCCCGGGGAGCGCGGGATGAGCGGCATCGACCGGGATGTGCCGGGAGTACCGGGGACCGAGGCGCTGGGCATCCTGTACCTGCGTTTCCGCATGGTCGGTGGCGGCCCCCCGGACGCCGTCCGTTACGAGGAACTGCTCGCCCTGCTCGGCACGTTCACCCCGATGGTCGAGGCGGTCCGGCCCGACGGGGCGCTCGCCGACGTGCGCGGCGCGCTGCGGTACTTCGGCCAGGACGCGAGGGGGCTGGCCTCGGTGATCCGGGTCCGGGCGCTCGCCCTGCACGGCGTGGACTGCGCGATCGGGGCGGGGGAGAATCCGATGCTGGCCCGGGCGGCGGCCCGCCGGGCGGCCCCCGGAACGACCTTCGTGGTGCCCCGGGGCGCGGGAGCCGGGTTCATCGCCGCCGAGCCGGCCACGGCGCTGGACGGCGTCGGGGCGGCGACGGCCCGCACCCTGCGCGGCTACGGGCTCGACTCCGTCGGCCGGATCGCGGCGACCCCGCTCGGCACCCTGCAACGGATCACCGGCGTGCGGACCGGGCGGGACCTGTGGGAGCGGTCGCGAGGCATCGACCGCACAGCGGTCGCGCCGGGTGCGCCCGCCCGGTCCGTCACCGCCGAACGGACCTTTCCGTACGACGAGTTGGACCAGGAGCGGCAGCGCCGCGCGCTCCTTTCGCTCACCGAGGAACTGGGCGCGGGGATGCGCGGGGACGGGCAGGTGTGCAGGGGGCTCACGGTCCTCGTGCGCCATGCCACCCGGACCGGGTACGCCACGCTGAGCCGCAGCCGTACGCTCCCGGAACCCACCGCCCACTCCGCGGCGCTCACCGACCTCGCGTACCGGATCCACGACTCGCTCGGACTGCAACGAGCCCGGGTCCGGGGGATCGCGCTGCGCGCGGAGGGGCTGACGGACGCCGAACGGGCCGCGCACCAGCTGTCGCTCGATCCGGCGGACGAACGGGCGCGCCGGATCGAGGCGGTGGCGGACCGGCTGCGGGACAAGTACGGCCCACGGGCCGTGATGCCGGGGCGCCTCGCGGACGACTGATCCCCGCGCTGCCCGTCGGCTCCCGTGCTGTCCGCTGGCCCCTGCGCACTGTCCACGAGGGGCCCGTGCCGCCCGTTCCGACCCTTTGGGCCGTCGAATTCCGCGCCGCCCGCTGGGCGTGACGCCGCGTCATATCCGCTGAGTCATCAGTTTTTACCGACGCGTAACTTCCCATGCCTCCCTGCCCATGCGTAATTTGGCCTGAGCACACGGAAGATCAGACCGTCAGAACTTGTGGTCCGGGCCGCAGGGCGTACACCCATCGCAACTCCCTTGAGCCGCAAGGAGACCACACGATGCTGCCCCGGACCCGTGCGTCGCGCGTCCTCCGTGCCCGGAGAACCCTCGCCGCGCTGCTCCTCGCCGTCGCCGCAGTCGCCGCCCCCACGGCCACGGCCACGGCCGCCGCCGAACCCGCCACGCTCACGTCCACCGCCGCCACGTCCCGCGGCTGGAACGACTACTCCTGCAAGCCCTCCACGGCCCACCCCCGGCCCGTCGTCCTGGTCCACGGAACCTTCGGGAACTCGATCGACAACTGGCTGGCCCTCGCCCCCTACCTCGTCAACCGCGGATACTGCGTCTACTCCCTTGACTACGGGCAGTTGCCCGGCGTCCCGCTCTTCAACGGCCTCGGCCCGATCGACAAGTCGGCCGGCCAGCTCGCCGCCTTCGTCGACAAGGTGCTCGCCGCCACCGGAGCGCCCGAGGCCGACCTCGTCGGCCACTCCCAGGGCGGGATGATGCCGAACTACTACCTGAAGTTCCTCGGCGGAGCCGCCAAGGTGAACGCCCTGATCGGGATCGCCCCCGACAACCACGGCACCACCCTCCTCGGCCTGACGAAACTCCTGCCGTACTTCCCGGGCGTGGAGCACCTGCTCAACACCAACACCCCCGCCCTCGCCGACCAGGTGGCGGGCTCCCCCTTCCTCACCAAGCTCAACGCGGGCGGCGACACCGTGCCCGGAGTCCGGTACACGGTCATCGCGACCAAGTACGACGAGGTCGTGACCCCGTACCGCACGCAGTTCCTGGACGGGCCGAACGTCCGCAACGTCGTGGTCCAGGACCTGTGCCCGCTCGACGTCTCCGAGCACGTGGCGATCGGCACCCTCGACCGGATCGCCTACCACGAGGTGGCGAACGCCCTCGACCCCGCCCGCGCCACACCGACCACCTGCGCCTCGGTCATCGGTTAGCACGGTGACCGCTCCCGGTCCGGACCGGGAGCGGCGGGCGCGGGCCTGGTCCGGGACGTTCCGCGGAGGTCACGGCCAGGACACCGGGGTTGCCGTGCACGCTGATCCCGGCCGTGGGCGGTCGTGTCGGCGCAGGTTGCGGGTGACCCGTGCGTCCGTCAGGTCCGGTGGGTGGCCGACGGCCCGTCGGCCACCCGCTGGAGGCGGAGCTGGCCGATTTCCGCGGCGTTCTTCATCAGTTCCGCGTTCACCCAGGCGACCATGTGCGCGACGGTGTGCCGGGGGTCGTTCTGCCACGGGAACGGGGCGGTCGCGCCCGCCCGTACGCGCACGCCGTTGTCGGTGGTGGATGGCACGATCGGACCATGACGACGATCGACTGGGACTCCGCGGCCGACTCCTTCGACGAGGAGCCCGACCACGGGCTGCTCGACCCGGTGGTCCGGCACGCCTGGGCGCGGCGGCTGGAGAGCTGGCTGCCCGGCGCCCGCTCCGAGGTGCTCGACCTGGGGTGCGGCACCGGGAGCCTCGCGCTGCTCGCCGCCGGGCAGGGGCACCGGGTCACCGCGGTCGACCGGTCCCCGCGCATGGCGGAGCGGGCGCGGGCCAAGCTCGCCGGGACGGGGGCCGAGGTGCTCCTCGGGGACGCGGCACGGCCCCCGGTCGGTGGACAGCGGTTCGACGTGGTCATGGTGCGGCACGTGGTGTGGCTGCTGCCCGATCCGGCGGCGGCCCTGCGTCACTGGTTCGACCTGCTGCGGCCCGGCGGCCGGCTGATCCTGATCGAGGGCGTGTGGGGCGGGGTCGGTCTGCCCGCCGGTCGACTGACCGGGCTGCTCTCGGAGTTCACCGAGCGCGTCCACCACGAGCCGCTCTCCGGCGACCCGGACCTGTGGGGCGGGCCGGTCGACGACGAGCGTTACGCACTGGTGGCCCGTGCCGAACCGCCGCGGCGGCACACCGAGGTCGTCGACGTGCACCTGATCCTGCGCCGCGGCCCGGACGTGCTGCTCGCCCGCCGGGCCGGCACGGGATACGCCGACGGGCTGTTGCACTGTCCGTCCGGGCACGTCGAGGACGGCGAGGACGTCCGCGAGGCGATGATCCGCGAGGCCGCCGAGGAGATCGGTGTCGAGCTCGGTTTGGACGAGCTGCGGGTCGCGCTGGTCATGCAGCACCGGGGCCCCGGCGGCAGTCCCAGGACCGGCTGGTTCTTCGAGGCCGAGTACGATCCCGCCCGCCCGCCCTGCAACCGCGAACCGGACAAGTGCTCCGAGCTGGAGTGGTTCCCGCTGGACGCGCTCCCGGACGACAGCGTCGCCTACTGCCGCGCGGGGCTCGACGGCTACCGGGCGGGGGAGCACTTCCTGATCCACTGGCACGAGGACGGCGACCCCGTGGCGTACCAGCCGCACGGCGCCCGCCGCGCCGTCCCGTTGCCGGCCGGAGGGACGGGCACCGGAGGGGTTCACCACATCGAGCTGTGGGTGCCCGATCTGGCGACGGCCGAGCGCGGCTGGGGCTGGCTGCTCGGTGAGCTGGGCCATGTCCCGTACCAGCACTGGGAGCACGGGCGGAGCTGGCGACGCGGCGACAGCTACGTGGTGGCCGAGCAGTCGCCCGATCTGACCGGTCAGGTGCACGACCGGTGCCGCCCCGGGCTCAACCATCTGGCGTTCCACGTCCGGGACCGGGCCACCCTCGACGCGCTGGTGGCCGAGGCTCCGGCACACGGCTGGCGGCAGCTCTTCCCGGACCGCTACCCGCACGCGGGCGGGGAGGAGCACGTCGCCGCCTATCTGGAGGACGCGGCGGGGTACGAGGTGGAGCTGGTCGCCGGGATCGCACAGGCCCGCCCGGCACCGCAGGAGCCGGATCCGCACGCCGACGTGCGGGAGCGCGGCCGGGACTGACGGCCGCTTGGGGGCACGGTCCCGGCGGGCGTCCGGGGAGCGGCAACCGGCCGGGGACGCGTCCCCGGCCGGTGGTGTGGCGGGCCCTCGGTCACAGGGTGCGTTCGAGGCGGTCGGCCATCAGCTTCACGAAGCGCGACGGGTCGCCCAGCTCCCCGCCCTCGGCCAGCAGCGCCAGGTCGTGCAGGAGCTCGGCCGTCTCCTCCAGACCCGTGGTGTCCTGCTCGGCGCGCTCGGCGTAAGCCCGGTTCAGCCCGCCGACCAGCGGGTGCGCCGGGTTGAGTTCGAGGATGCGCTTGACGTCCGGAACGGGCTGGCCCATCGCGCGATACATGTTCTGCAGGGCGGGCGTCACGTCGTGCGTGTCCGAGACGACGCAGGCGGGCGAGACGGTGAGGCGCGAGGAGAGACGCACCTCCTTGACGGTCTCGCCGAGCCGCTCCGTCATCCAGGAGAGCAGATCCGCGTACTCCTGCTGACGGTTCTCCCGCTCGGTCGCCGCCTCCTTCTTCTCCTCCTCGGTACCGAGGTCGATCTCGCCCTTGGCGACGGACCGCAGCTTCTTGCCGTCGAACTCGGGCTCCGCCTCGACCCACACCTCGTCGACCGGATCGGTGAGCAGCAGCACCTCGATGCCCTTGGCCCGGAACGCCTCCATGTGCGGGGAGTTCTCGATGGCCTGCCGGGACTCGCCCGTCAGGTAGTAGATGTGCTCCTGGCCCTCCTTCATCCGTTCCACGTACTGCCGCAGCGTGGTCGGCTCGTCCTTGTCGTGGGTCGTGGCGAAGGAGGCGATCTTGAGGATGGCGTCGCGGTTCTCGAAGTCGCTCAGCAGCCCTTCCTTGACGACGCGGCCGAACTCCCGCCAGAACGTGGCGTAGCGCTCCGGGGCGGCGGTCATCATGTCCTTGACCGTCGACAGCACCTTCTTCGCCAGGCGGCGGTGCATCATCTGGATCTGACGGTCCTGCTGGAGGATCTCGCGCGACACGTTGAGCGACAGGTCCTGCGCGTCGACGACACCCTTCACGAAGCGCAGGTACGGCGGCATCAGCGCTTCGCAGTCGTCCATGATGAAGACGCGCTTCACGTAGAGCTGGATGCCGCGCTTGTACCCCTGCATGAACAGGTCGTGGGGCGCGTGCGACGGGATGAAGAGCAGTGCCTGGTACTCGAAGGTGCCCTCCGCCTGGAGCCGGATGGTCTCGAGCGGATCGATCCAGTCGTGGCTGATGTGCTTGTACAGCTCGTGGTACTCGTCGTCCGAGACCTCGTCGCGCGAGCGTGCCCACAGGGCCTTCATCGAGTTGAGGGTCTCGGGTTCGCGCGGGGCGTCGTCGGAGCCCTCCCCGGTGTCCGTCGCGTCGGCGCCGGTCTCCGGGGTCATCCTGATGGGCCAGGTGATGAAGTCCGAGTACCGCTTGACGATCTCCCTGATCTTCCACGGGGAGGTGTAGTCGTAGAGCCGGTCCTCGGTGTCCTCCGGCTTGAGTCGGAGCGTGACCGAGGTGCCCTGCGGGGCGTCGTCGACGGTCAGAATCGTGTACGTGCCCTCGCCGGTCGACGTCCAGCGGGTGCCCCGGGTCTCGCCCGCGCGCCGGGTCAGCAGGGTGACCTCGTCGGCCACCATGAAGCTGGAGTAGAACCCGACCCCGAACTGGCCGATCAGTCCTTCGGCCGCGGCGGCGTCCTCGGACTCCTTGGCCTCCTTGAGTTCGCGCAGGAACGCGGCGGTGCCCGAATTCGCGATCGTCCCGATGAGCTGGACCACTTCGTCGTGCGACATGCCGATGCCGTTGTCCCGCACGGTCAGCGTGCGGGCCTGCTTGTCGGCCTCGATGTCGATGTGGAGGTCCGACACGTCCGCGCCGAGCGAGTCGTCGCGCAACGCTTCGAGCCGCAGCTTGTCGAGCGCGTCGGAGGCGTTGGAGACGAGTTCGCGCAGGAACACGTCCTTGTTCGAGTAGATCGAGTGGATCATCATCTGCAGAAGCTGGCGCGCTTCCACCTGAAACTCGAACGTCTCAGTGGGCATATCCGTGATTCCTTCTCAGGTCACCGGGTGGGGAGCTGACCTGAGCACTTTAATTGAGCTGGTCATCACGGAGAGTCGGTTCTCCGAGGTTGGCCGTGCGTGATCGTTCGTCCTCCGCCCCGGCAGGTCCGTCCCGGCCGATCCGCCCGGCCGATCCGCCCGGCCGATCCGCCCCGCCCCATCCGGCCGGGGCGGGGGACCGAAAGGCCGTCCCGGCCGCCGGACGCGTCACCCGAGCAGTGCGGCCGGACCGTCCGTCCTGGCGAGCCGTTCCAGCTCGTCCAGTGCCCGCCGGGCCGCGCCGGCCGCCGCCGGGTCGCGGCCGGCGAGGCCGCTCGCCTCGAACTCGTCCTCGTCCAGCCGCAGCACGGACGAGCCGTCCGCCGACACCCACAGATCGAGGTCCAGGTCCTCCACCACCAGTTCCCCGTCCCGCAGCACGGCGGGCCGGGTGATGTCGCAGTACCAGCCCTTGAGCCCGCCCGTCCCGGTCCGGACCTCCTTCACGGCGTACCAGCGGTCGCGCCAGTAGTGCTCGGTGAACACGTCCCCGGGCTCGAACCGTACGAAGCCGAAGTCCCGGACCGCCGGCGCCGCCCAGGGCGCCCGCACCGTGATCCGCGTGCCGTCGTCGCGGACCAGGTCCGCCGGGTATCTGATCTTGGTCCGCCCGGCCTTCACCAGGGCGACCAGGAGCGAGGAATCAGCCGAGCTCACGGACATGCCGCACCTCCGTGGCACAGATCTCGTAGCCGAACCAGCGGTTGATCGCCAGCATCGGGCCGTTGCCCGCGTCGTTGCCGGTGTACGCGTCCGTGTACCCGGCCGCGCGCGCCCGGCGCAGCGAGTCGTGCTTGGCGAGCTTCGCCAGGCCCCGGCCGCGGTACGCGCGGCGGGTACCGGTCATTCCCGACATGTAGCGGGTCCGGCCGTCGGTCCGCGCCGCGGTGAACGCCGCCACCTCTCCGTCCACCATCACGACCGACGTGAGGTCGTGGTCGAGTGCGGGGTGGTGCCAGGTCTTGCGGAGCCAGTCCTCGTAGTCGGACAGATCGACGGGGGTGTCGCTCGGTTCGTCGGCCGTGGTCTCGCGGTCCGCGTCGAAGAGCGGGCGCGGGTCGTCCGCGAAGTCCGCCCCCGTGCGCAGTTCGACGCCCGCCGGGACGGCCGGGCAAGGCGGTAGCGAGCCGCTTGCCAGACCGAGGCGGAGGAAGTGCGCCGAACGGCTCGGCGCGTAGCCGCGCCGCTCCGCGAAGGCACGGTTCGACGGGGTGTCGAGCACCCAGGTGTGGACGGTGCGTGCCCCCTCCATCGCCAGATGCTCCTCGGCCGTCCGCAGCAGCAGCCCGCCCGCGCCACGCCCGGTGCGGTCCGGGTGCGTGTACGGGTCGCAGAAAGCCTGCCCGGGTTCGGGGCTGTCGTGCACGAGTCCGGTTCGGGCGATTGCGATGATCTCCCCGTCCTCCTCGGCGACCAGTAGTCGGCGGCGCTCCTCGGACCGGGCGGAGGCGAGGTCGAAGGCGACCTGCTCGGGAGTGGTCACGAGGTAGGGCATCGCGGCATGTCCGACGCGCGCCCAGGCAGCGGCGTCTGCGGGCAGGAAGTCGCGAACAAGGACAGTCATGGGCCGGACGTTACGCGTGGGCGCGTACGACCGCCCCTGATTTTCCGGCGGCGGGGACAGCGGTGGGGGACAATCGGCGGGTGACTCTCAAGATCGTCCTTGATCCGGGCTCCGGCATCGCCCCGTACGAGCAACTGCGCACGCAGATCTCCGAACTGGCCCGCTCCGGCGCCCTGCCCGTCGGTTTCAGACTCCCGACCGTACGCGGTTTCGCCGAGGAACTCGGTCTCGCCGCGAACACCGTCGCCAAGGCGTACCGGGCGCTGGAGACCGACGGGGTGATCGAGACCCGGGGCCGCAACGGCACGTTCATCGCCGCGGCCGGTGAGGCGGCGGACCGTCACGCGGCGGCCGCGGCCCGGGAGTACGCCGAGCAGGCGCGGCGGCTGGGTCTGTCGCGGGCCGAGGCGCTTTCCCTGGCCGAGGACGCGGTGCGGGCAGCGTACGCGGCGCACTGAGCCGGCGTGCGGGGAGCACCCTGCCCCGCCTCATGACCCGGGACCGGCCCCGGGCGGTTCGCGAACGGCCGGAACGCGGGCCCGGAACCGTCCGGGCGCGGGACGGGAACGGCACGGGCGTGGCCGGGGAACGATACGGGCGTGGCCCGGGCCGCCGTGCTCCGTCCGGCTCCGCCGCGACCGAGAGGCATCGGAGGTGTCAGAGATAGAGGCCCGCGTCGGCACCGGAATCCTGTCTGGGCACCGACGCGGGGCCGCTGCCGCGCCGCAGTGCGTACAACTCGGCGAGCGTGGCGCCCTCGCGGCCGATTCCCTCCTCCGTGCCCAGCCAGCCCACCGCCTCCTCACGGGTCAGCGGGCCCACCTCGATCCTGGCGAGGCAGCGGCCGGGCCGGACCACGGCCGGGTGGAGCCGCTCCAGGTCCTCGTTGGTGGTGACACCGACCAGCACGTTGCGCCCCTGGCCCAGCAGTCCGTCGGTGAGGTTCAGCAGGCGGGAGAGCGCCTGCCCCGCCGTGTGCTTGGCCTCGCCGCGGATCAACTCGTCGCAGTCCTCCAGGAGCAGCAGCCGCCAGCGGCCCTTCGCCGTGCCCTCGTCCTCGCCGATCGCGATGTCCATCAGATAGCCGACGTCGTTGAAGAGCCGCTCCGGGTCGAGCACGCAGTCGACCTGGCACCAGTCCCGCCACGAACGCGCGAGCGTGCGCAGCGCCGAGGTCTTGCCGGTGCCGGGCGGGCCGTGCAGCAGGAGCAGCCGGCCCGCGATGTCGTCGGGGGTGATCTTCATCAGCCGGTCCATGGCATCGGCCACCGGAGCCGTGTAGTTGTCCCGGACCTCGTCCCAGGCCCCGGCGGCGATCTGCCGGGTGGTGCGGTACGGGCCGCGGCGCGGTGACACGTACCAGAAGCCCATCGTCACGTTCTCGGGCTGCGGTTCGGGTTCGTCCCGCACGCCGTCCGTCGCCCGCGCGAGGATCTCGCGCGCCAGCTCCGGGCTGGTCGCGGTGACCGTGACGTCGGCGCCGCGGTTCCACCGGGAGACGAGCAGGGTCCAGCCGTCGCCCTCGGCGAGCGTGGCACTGCGGTCGTCGTCCCGGGCGACGCGCAGCACCGTGGCGGCCGGGGGCAGCAGGGTGGCGTCGGCCCTGACCCGGTCGAGGGAGGAACTGTGCGAGTAGGGCTGCTCGCCCGTCGCGAAGCGGCCGAGGAACAGCGCGTCCACGACATCGGACGGCGAGTCGCCGTCGTCGACGGTGAGCCGGATCGGCAGCGCGGACTCAGGGGTGGAGGACATGGCGCCCATGATCCGGCAAGGGCAGGTCCGGCGCACCCGGGTTTCAACACCTTTCTCCCCGTGTCCGGCAGGCGGTCCGGCGAGGTGACACGACATCAAGGCGGCGCGTGGGCGAACTCGTTGGAGCAAGTTGGCATGAGCACTTCCAAAGACCGTGCTGGTGCTGCTACCACGGACACGGCAGACCACGGCGGAGATCCTGCCGGTCGGTCCAAGGGAGGTTCCATGAAGATGTCCAGACTCGTGGCGTTCTCGTCCTCGCTCCTGCTCGGTGCCGTGCTCGCGTTGACCGGGGCGGCCACCGCGTCCGCCGCGCAGTCCGTCCAGGGGGTCGACTACGTGGCCCTCGGCGATTCGTACTCCTCGGGTGTCGGAGCCGGGAGCTACGACAGCGCCAGCGGGTCCTGCAAGCGCAGCACCAAGGCGTATCCGGCCCTCTGGGCCGCCTCCCACTCGCCGTCGTCCTTCGCCTTCACCGCTTGCTCGGGCGCCCGTACCGGTGACGTGACCTCCGGTCAGCTCGGCCCCCTGGCCTCCTCCACCGACCTCGTCTCGATATCCATCGGCGGCAACGACGCGGGCTTCGCCGATGTGATGACGACCTGTGTCCTCCAGTCGGAGGCCACCTGTCTCGACCGGATCGCCACGGCTCGCAGTTACGTCGGCACGACCCTTCCGGGCAACCTCGACTCGGTGTATTCGGCGATCCGCGCCAAGGCTCCCTCCGCCCGCGTCGTCGTCCTCGGCTACCCGCGCTTCTACAAGATCGGCGGCAGCTGCGCCGTCGGTCTGAGCGACAAGGTGCGCACCGCGATCAACGACGCCGCCGACTACCTCAACACGACGACGGCGAAGCGTGCCGCCGACCACGGGTTCACCTTCGCCGATGTCGCGGGCGGGTTCTCCGGGCACGAGATCTGCTCCGGGGACGCCTGGCTGCACAGTGTCAACTGGCTCAACATCGGTGAGTCGTACCACCCCACGGCGGCCGGACAGTCCGGCGGCTACCTGCCCGTTCTCAACTCGGCGGCCTGATCCCCGTCGTGACGGCGACACGCCGGGCCCGTCGGCCCGTCCGACGGGCGGGAGGCCCCCGTCCGCGGAGCCGTTGTCCGGCCGCCCACCGATCCAGGACGGGGTGACGGCTCCGTCGCGTTCAACTCGCCCTGGAATCGGACGGGTGTGGAGAGTGATCGGCCTTGCGGACGGCGCGCCCGATCCCCCGGGCGGGATACACGAGTGTCCTCGCGGGGGGTTAGGGTTAGCCTGCCCGGGCCGGGTGCCCTCGTACGGGTGGGGAGTGACATGGAACAGATAATGGTCCGCCGCAGGCCACGTGTGCCTGCCATCACATGCGGGAGCAGTGCGACCAGTTCGCGCCTCGACCGCCATCTCGCGGTGCTCGGCGGCCCCGCCGCGCCGCGGCGGGAGGTCGCCGAGGCGACGCTGCTGATGCGCGAGCTGACTGCGCGCGAGGCCGGACACAGCCGTCGCAGCAGGAGCGCGCGGGTCTCGCTCTTCGCGCCGCTGAGTCGGCTGAGCCGCTCGCTCCTCGGCAGCCGCCACTGACCCGAAGGCCCGCCGCCACCGCTCGTCGGCCGCGCCCGGGCCGCTCGGGCGACCATCTCGTACCGGCCGTGCGCCGTTGCCGACCCTCCCGTCATCCCCGGGGCCGGCAGCGGCGCATCGGCGTACTCACCGGCCGTCGGTGCGGACGGCGCGGCGAGTGGTGTCATTCGCCGCCGCGAGCGTGGCGCCGTACGGTCAGTGGCACGAAGACCGCGAGGAGCGCCAACGACCAGGCGAGCGTCCCGGCCACCGGGTGGGCGACCGGCCAGGCGGCGTCGGCGGCGGGGGGCGCGTTGCCGAACAGATCACGGGCGGCGGCGGCCATGGCGCTGATCGGATTCCACTCCGCGACCGTGCGCAGCCACCCGGGCAGGTTGTCGGTCGGGATGTACGCGCTCGACAGCAGAGGCAGGACGAACGTGGCGCTGCCCAGCTGACCGGCCGCCTCCTCGTTGCGGATCAGCAGGCCCAGCCAGCAGCCCAGCCAGGACGTGGCGAACCGGAAGAGCAACAGCAGCCCGAAGGCCCCCAGGGCGCCGAGCGGGCCGTCCTCGATCCGCCAGCCGACCGCCAGGCCGACCAGGATCAGCGGGACCATGCCGACGGCCGTGGTCAGCAGGTCGGCCGCGGTCTGTCCGAACGGTACGGCGAACCGGCTCATCGGTAGCGTGCGGAAGCGGTCCATCACCCCGCGGTGGCAGTCCTGCGACGCCTGGAACATCCCGGTCATGATGCCGTTCGCCGCCGTCGCCGCGAGGAGGCCGGGCACGAGGAACGCGCGGTACTCCTGCCCGGGCACGGCCAGGGCGCTGCCGAAGACGTAGCCGAAGAACAGCAGCATCGTGATCGGCATGGTCTGCGTCAGGATCATGACGCCGGGGGCGGCCTTGATCCGCTGGAGGTGACGGGCCAGAACGGCCAGGGCGTCGGCCACCGGGGCGTGTGCGGCGGACGGGGTGGCCGGCAGGTGCCGGCCGGGGGCCGGTGCGGTGATGCCGCTCATGCTGCTGTCTCCTTCGGTGGCGGGGCGGTTCGGGCGTCGCCGCGAGCGGTCAGGCGGAGGAAGACCTCGTCGAGCGTCGGCGGGCGCAGACTCGCGTCGATCACGGGCACGCCCGCTGCGTCGAGTTCGCGCACGACGCGGGGGAGGGTGAGCGTGCCGTCGGTGGCGACGGCCCCGGCGGTGCGGTGCTCGCGGTCGATCGCCGGTTCGGTGCCGGTGAGCTGGTCGAGGACGCCCGCGGCCGGGACCAGTGCCGATTCATGGGCGACGACCACCTCGACGTAGTTGCCGATGAGCGCCTTCAGTTCGGCGGGGGTGCCGCGGTGGGCGGTGCGGCCCCGGTCGATCAGCACGATGTCGTCGGCCAGCTGATCGGCCTCCTCCAGATACTGCGTGGTGAGCAGGACGGTCGTTCCCTGGCCGGTGAGTTCCCGGACCGCGGCCCAGATCTGGTTGCGGCTGTGCGGGTCGAGGCCGGTGGTCGGCTCGTCCAGGAAGAGCACTCGGGGGTGGGTCAGCAGACTGGCCGCGAGGTCCAGCCGGCGTCGCATGCCACCCGAGTAGGTGCGGGCCGGGCGGTCCGCGGCCTCGGTCAGCCCGAAGCGCTCCAGCAGTTCGTCGGCGCGGGCGCGGACGGCCGCGCCCCGGAACCGGAGCAGCTTCGCGAACAGCCGCAGGTTCTGCCGCCCCGTCAGTTCGCCGTCGACCGAGGCGTTCTGCCCGGTGACGCCGATCGCCGCGCGCACCGCGTGCGCCTCGCGCAGCACGTCGTGGCCCGCGACCCGGGCGCTTCCGCCGTCCGGGACCGCCAGCGTGGCGAGGACCCGGACGGCGGTGGTCTTGCCCGCCCCGTTCGGCCCGAGCACCCCGCAGACGGCGCCCTCGGCGACGGCCAGATCGAGCCCGCGCAGGGCGTGGACATCGCCGTAGCGCTTCTCCAGACCTTCACTAAGTACAGCGTACGTAGTTGTCATGCGGCCCACCGTACCGCACTACGTACGGTGTACGTAACTAGGATGGGGGTGCGAGGTGATGATCGATGGTGGGGCGTCCCGCTGTACCCGAAGTGATCTGGGCGCGCCCCGAGCGTGCGGGCCGCGGCCCCAGGCCGGCGTTCAGCCGTGCCGACATCGCGGCGGCGGCCGTCCGCATCGCCGACGCCGAGGGCCTCGACGCGGTGTCCATGCGGAAGGTGGCGGCCGAGCTCGGCTGCGGCACGATGTCCCTCTACAACTACGTGCCGCGCAAGGAAGACCTGTACGAGCTGATGCTCGACGCGGTCAGCGGCGAGTACACGTACCCGGAGCCGTCCGGCGACTGGCGCGGCGACCTGATCGCGCTGGCCCATCAGGCACGCGCGATGATGCACCGCCACACCTGGATGCCCCGGCTGATGTCACCCGTCTACGGCTTCAGCCCGAACGTCCTGCGGTACCTGGAGTACGCGCTCAGCTGTCTGGACGGGGTCGACGCGCGGTTCGGCGAGAAGATGGAACTCATCGCCATGGTCAACGGCGTCGTCACCACCTATGTGTCCAACGAGATCGCCACGGCCGAGCGCAGCCGGTCGTTGCCCTGGTCCGAGGAACGGGAGCAGGCCGTGCGCACCAACTACCTGATCAGCCAGATAGCGACCGGGAAGTACCCGCGGATGGCGGCCGGGTTCGCCGAGGATCCCGGTCCGATCGATCTGGACGGGGTCTTCGACCGGGCGCTCGGGCGGGTGCTGGACTCCTTCGGCTGGTAGCTTGGCCCGGTGGCCCGGTGGCCCGGTGGCCCGGTGGCCCGGTGGCCCGGTGGCCCGGTGGCCCGGTGGCCCGGTGGCCCGGTGGCCCGGTGGCCCGGTGCGTCCCGCGCGGGTGGCGGCACCGGCCGTGCCCGTGCGTCAGTGCGCCTCCACGGTGACCGAGAAGGAGAACCGGTCGCCCCGGTAGCGGATCCGCGCCACGTCCACCACCCGGCCGCCCTCCTCGTACGTCACCCCCGTGTAGAACAGGATCGGACTGAGCAGCGGCACCTGGAGGAGTTCGGCGGTGACCGGATCGGCGAGGCGCGCCTCGACCGTGTCGGTGATGCGCGCGATCCGGACGCCGACGCGGTCGCGCAGCACCTTGGTCATCGGCCAGCGCTCGAGGTCGGCGACGTCGAGCCGCGCCGCCACCTCGGGATGCACCACGTTCTCCGCCCAGTTGGTGGGCTCGTCGCTCTCCCCGTCCCGGCGCAGCCTGCGATAACCGACCGCTTCGGAGCAGTCGGGGAAGTGCTCGCCGAGCTCGCACGGCACGGCCACCGGGCCGTGGTCCAGCAGCGAGGTCCGCTCGCCCGACTGCTGGGCCACGATCGCGTCGATCGAACCCAGCAGCCGGACCGGGGACACCCGGCGGGCGCGCGGTTCGATGAACGTGCCGCGCCGACGGTGCCGGCTGATCAGCCCCTCCGTCTCCAGCTCCTTGAGCGCCTGCCGCATCGTCAGCACACTGACGCCGTAGTGCGCGGCGAGCTGTTCCTCGGTCGGCAGCCGCTGCGAGGCGTCCGCCGCGCGCCCCAGTATCGAGGCGCGCAGCGACTGCGAGACCTGGTACCACAGCGGCAGTTTGCGGTTCAGGACCAGCGAATCGGGGGCGAACGCCGGCCCCGGGGGCGTCTTGGGCATCTGGGGCACCTGAGTCACCTGGTCTCTCCGTACTGCGACACAGCGGACGCGACGACGCGTGGGCCGCGTGGGCGCGGTCGTCGCCTACGGCCTGAAGTTGCGGCTCAGACCCTGCCACACGTCGTCGTAGCCGCGCTGCAGATGGTCGGCGCCGGCCGCCTGCGCGGTCGCCGTCACCGGCCAGCGGGTCTCGAACATGAAGGCGAGACCGTCGTCGATCTTCTGCGGCTTCAGCTCCGCCGCGCTCGCCCGGTCGAAGGTCTCCCGGTCCGGACCGTGCGCCGACATCATGTTGTGCAGCGAACCGCCACCCGGCACGAACCCGCCCTCCCCGGCCGTCTTGGCGTCGTACGCGCCCTCGATCAGGCCCATGTACTCGCTCATCACATTGCGGTGGAAGTACGGCGGCCGGAACGTGTCTTCGCCGACCAGCCAGCGCGGCGCGAAGACGACGAAGTCGACGCCTGCCAGACCGGGGGTGTCGGAGGGCGAGGTCAGCACCGTGAAGATCGACGGGTCGGGGTGGTCGTAGCTGATCGACCCGATGACGTTGAAACGGTGCAGGTCGTAGACGTACGGAGTGTGGTTGCCGTGCCAGGCGACCACGTCGAGCGGGGAGTGGTCGTACGTCGCGGACCAGAGGTTCCCGCAGAACTTGTTGACCACCTTCACCGGGCGGTCGTCGTCCTCGTACGCGGCGACGGGCGCGAGGAAGTCCCGCGCGTTCGCCAGACCGTTGGCGCCGATCGGGCCGAGATCGGGGAGGACGAACGGGCGTCCGTAGTTCTCGCAGACGTAGCCGCGGGCGGTGGCGTCGAGCAGCTCCACCCGGAAGCGGACCCCGCGCGGGATCAGCGCGACATGCCCCGGCTCGGCGCGTAGGAGGCCCAGTTCGGTACGGAGCAGCAGGCCGCCGCGCTCCGGGACGATCAGCAGTTCGCCGTCCGCGTCGCTGAACACCCGGTCGGTCATGGACGCGTTGGCGTGGTAGAGGTGCACGGCCATGCCGGCGCGCCGCGTCGCGTCGCCGTTGCCGCCGAGGGTCCACAGACCGGCCACGAAGTCCGTCCCGGCCGCGGGCTCGGGCAGCGGGTCCCAGCGCAGCCGGTTGGGGTCGGGCACGGTCTCGGTGAACGGGGCGGTGCGGATCGCGCCGTTGTCGACGCGGACGAACGGGGGATGGGCGGCCGAAGGGCGGATCCGGTAGAGCCAGGAACGGCGGTTGTGCGCCCGCGGTTCGGTGAAGGCCGAGCCGCTCAACTGTTCCGCGTAGAGCCCGAGAGGGGCGCGCTGGGGCGAGTTGCGGCCGTGCGGCAGCGCCCCCGGCACCGCCTCCGAGCTGTGTTCATTGCCGAATCCGGGCGAATACCCGAGCCCCTGTGCCGTCTTCCTCGCCTGCTCGATGCCACTCATGCGCGCTCCCGGTGCAGAAGAAATCCTATGGACTACCGTAGGAATCGGAGCGTGGCTCGTCAACGTCATTCGGTGACCTCCAGGAACCTTCCGTGCGCAGACCCGTGCCGGGGGAGACCCGGAACGGGAACGTGGACCTCGGCGCTCCCGCCCCCGTCCTGTCTCCGAGACCCGCGTCCTGCTCCGGGCCCGTCTCGTGCGGGTCCTGGACACGCGGACACCGCACGGGTGCCGGACCGGTGACGCCCGCCGCACGGCCGGGCGTTGACCTCAAGTCCGCTGGAGGTCGTACGTTCCAGTCATGAGCATGGAAACCACCGCGTGGACACAGCTCCGCAACGTCATGAACGCGCAGGCGGACCGGCGTCCCTTCGACCGCGCCACCCTGCGGCGCATCGCCGCCTTCGCCCGCCCCCACCGCCGCCGGGTCGGCCTCTTTCTGCTCGTGAGCGTGGCGGCGGCGCTGCTCGCGGTCGCCACTCCGGTACTCGCCGGTCGCGTCGTCAACGCCATCGTGACCGGCGGGGACACCGGCACTGTCACACGGCTGTCCCTGCTCATCGCCGCGATCGCCCTCGCGGAGGCGGCACTCGGACTGGTCGGCCGCTGGCTCTCCGCCAACCTCGGCGAGGGGCTGATCCTCGATCTGCGCACCGCCGTCTTCGACCATGTGCAGCGTATGCCGGTCGCGTTCTTCACCCGCACCCGCACCGGCGCGCTCGTCAGCAGGCTCAACAACGATGTCATCGGGGCCCAACGCGCCTTCAGCAACACCCTGTCCGGCGTCGTCGGCAACATCGTGACGCTGCTCCTCACCCTCGGCGTCATGCTCTCCCTCTCCTGGCGGATCACCGTCCTGGCACTGGTGCTGCTGCCGGTGTTCGTGCTGCCCGCACGGCGCATGGGCGCCCGGATGGCGAGGCTCCAGCGGGAGGCCGCGGCGCACAACGCCGCGATGGGGACGCGGATGACCGAGCGCTTCTCCGCGCCCGGCGCCACCCTGGTCAAGCTGTTCGGCCGGCCCGCCGACGAGTCCGCCGAGTTCGCCGCCCGAGCGGGCCGGGTGCGCGACATCGGGATCCGCACGGCCATGGCCCAGTCCGCGTTCATCACCGCGCTCACGCTCGTGTCGGCGTTGGCTCTCGCCCTGGTCTACGGGCTCGGCGGGTCCTACGCGCTGCGCGGGCAGCTGGACGCGGGCGCGGTCGTCGCACTGGCCCTGCTGCTGACCCGCCTGTACGCGCCGCTCACCGCGCTCGCCGGGGCACGCGTCGAGGTGATGAGCGCCCTCGTCAGTTTCGAGCGGGTCTTCGAGGTCCTCGACCTCGAGCCGCTCATCGAACAGAAGCCGGACGCGCGGGCGGTCCCCGAGGGGCCGGTGTCCGTCGAGTTCGACCGGGTACGGTTCGGCTACCCGTCCGCCGACAAGGTCTCCCTGGCCTCGCTGGAGGACGTCGCGAGCCTCGACACCCGGGGTGGCGGGGAGGTGCTGCGCGGAGTCTCGTTCCGGGTCGAACCCGGTCGGACGGTGGCGCTCGTCGGCTCGTCCGGCGCGGGCAAGTCGACCATCGCGCAACTGCTGCCGCGCCTCTACGACGCGGACGAGGGCGTGGTGCGCATCGGCGGCATCGACGTGCGCGACCTCTCCGCCGAGAGCCTGCGCGACACCCTCGGCATGGTCACCCAGGACGGGCACCTCTTCCACGAGTCGGTCCGTGCGAACCTGCTGCTCGCCCGGCCCGGGGCCGACGAGGAGGACCTCTGGGACGCGCTGCGCCGCTCGCGTCTGGACGGACTGGTCGCCTCGCTGCCCGACGGGCTCGACACCGTCGTCGGCGAACGCGGCTACCGGCTCTCCGGCGGCGAACGCCAGCGGCTGACCATCGCCCGGTTGCTGCTGGCCCGCCAACGCGTCGTCATCCTCGACGAGGCCACCGCCCATCTGGACAACACCTCCGAGGCGGCCGTCCAGGAGGCCCTCACCGAGGCACTCGCCGGGCGCACCGCCGTCGTGATCGCCCACCGCCTGTCCACCGTGCGCTCGGCCGACCTCATCCTGGTGGTGGAGGACGGGCGGATCGTGGAGCGGGGCACCCACGACGAACTCCTCGCGGCCGGAGGCCGGTACGAGGAGCTGTACCGAACCCAGTTCGAGGGTTCCGGGGCCGAGGACCCGGGTGCCGGGAGCTCCGGGATCGGGAGCCCGGGTACGGAGCCCGCCGGTCTCGGCTGATCGGTGAGGCGGTGGCATTCGCCCGCCGGGCGGACACCGGGCAGGCCGAGAGCAACGGCGGGCGGTTCGACTTCCTCGCCGCGTCCGGCGGACACATGCGGTCCGCTGCCGCGCGTACGCGGCAAGCGCGGTCTCGCCGAGCACCTTCGGGCCAAGTCGCCCAGGTTCTGGAGGATCGCTCCCGGCCGATGCGCCGAGGTGTCGTCCTCCCGCCTCCGGGCGTCCTCCGTCCCGCCCCTTCCGGACCGCGTTCCGCCCCTTCCGGACCGCGTTCCGCCCACCGGCCGCGCGCCCACCGCCTTCCCGTGGCCCGCGTCCACCACGGGGCGACCCGGGCCGCCAGATCCTCGACGAGATGCGCCGCCCGTTCGTCGGCGAGCCGCAGACGGTGGTGGCGGCCTGGCGCTCCTCGGCCGGCAGCCCGCCCGCGACGAGCCTGCCGAGGTGCTCGCCGGCGGTGGACGGTGCCGCCGAGGCGTGGCGGGCAAGCTCGCCCGCGGTCCAGGCACGGCCGTCGAGCAGGACTTCGTCGCCCGGAGCCCCCGGACGAACGCGCCTAAGCGCTTGCTCAGCTTCGGGGTATGGTGTTCGTCCTGCTGACGAGAGGGGCGAGTGATCATGAGCACGGCGGAGGAGACCGACGGCGACGGCGCGCCGTGGGCCGAGGTGACGCCCGAGGCTGCCAGGCGGCTCCTCGTCGCCGCCGTCGACGCCTTCGCCGAGCGCGGATACCACGCCACCACCACCCGGGACATCGCCGGCCGTGCCGGGATGAGTCCCGCCGCGCTCTACATCCACTACAAGACGAAGGAAGAACTGCTCCACCGCATCAGCAGGATCGGCCACGACCGCGCCCTCTCCGTCCTGGAGGCGGCAGCCGACGGCGACGGCACCGCCGCCGAGCGGCTGGCCGACGCCGTACGGTCCTTCGTCCGCTGGCACGCCGAGCAGCACACCACGGCCCGCGTGGTCCAGTACGAACTCGACGCGCTCGGCGAGGAGCACCGCGCCGAGATCGTCGGGCTGCGTCGCAGGACCGAAGCGGTGGTGCGCCGGATCATCGACGAGGGCGTGGAGGCGCGGGAGTTCGACGTCCCCGATGTCCCGGGCACCGCCCTCGCCGTGCTGTCGCTCTGCATCGACGTGGCGCGTTGGTTCAACGCGCGGGGCAGCCGGACGCCCGACGAGGTCGGCGCGTTCTACGCCGGTCTCGTGCTGCGGATGGTCGGTGTCGGGCCGTAGGCGGCCGGACGGACCGGTCGGCGCCGCAGGGAGCGGTGCAGGCGCCGGGACGCCCGCGTGGCCGGGTGACCGGAGACATGTGAACGGCCGGGAGCGTGATCGACGCCCGGAGGCCCGCGAACGGCCGGGAGCGTGCCGACCGTCTCGGGCCCGCCGGGAGCGTGCCGACCGTCTCGGGCCCGCCGGAAGCATGCCGACCGTCACGGGCCGGCGAACGCTCAGAAGTAGTAGCGCGACACCGATTCGGCCACGCACACCGGCTTGTCGCCGCCCTCGCGCTCGACCGTGACCAGGGCGGTGACCTGCACGCCGCCCCCGGCCTCCTCAACGTTCTTCAGCACGGCCGTCGCGCGCAGCCGGGAGCCGACGGGCACGATGGCCGGGAAACGGACCTTGTTCGTGCCGTAGTTGATCCCCATCTTCATGCCCTCGACCCGCATCACCTGCGGTACGAGGGCCGGCAGCAGCGAGAGCGTGAGGTAGCCGTGCGCGATCGTCGTGCCGAAGGGCCCGGTCGCGGCCCGCTCCGGGTCCACGTGGATCCACTGGTGGTCGCCGGTGGCGTCGGCGAAGAGGTCGATCCTCTTCTGCTCGACCTCCAGCCAGGCGCTGTGCCCGAGCTGCTCTCCCACGGCGTCGCGCAACTCCTGTGCGGACGTGAAGATCCTCGGCTCTGCCATGTCCCTGGTCCCGCCTTCCGCTCTCGGCCGTCCGGCGTCGCGCGCCCGTGGGCCGCGCGCCCTGAGAAGGAAGCCGGGCCGACGGGCGCACCCTTCGCCCCGACTGTCCAAGCGCTTGCTCAGCATGGTTGGCGGGTGCGTTCCTGTCAACGACGGACCGGCCCCGGGAGGGGGCACGTAGGGTTGGGGGAGTGCCCCAGATTCCACAGACACTCCAGGAACTCACGGTCGGCCAGCTCTCCGCGCGCAGTGGCGCCGCCGTCTCCGCCCTGCACTTCTACGAGGCCAAGGGGCTGATCAAGAGCCGTCGCACCAGCGGCAATCAGCGCCGCTACACCAGGGACGCGCTGCGCAGGGTCGCGTTCGTGCGCGCGGCGCAGCGGGTGGGCATCCCGCTGGCCACCGTCAGGGAGGCGCTCGCCGAACTGCCCGACGAACGTACCCCGAACCGCGACGACTGGGCGCGGCTCTCGGCGGCCTGGCGCTTCGAACTGGACGAGCGCATCGCGCAGTTGGCGCAGCTGCGTGACCACCTCACCGACTGCATCGGCTGTGGCTGTCTGTCGTTGGAGACCTGCGTGCTCTCCAACCCGGACGACGTCTCCGGTCAGCGGATCAGCGGCTCGCGCCTGATGCCGGAGCATCGGGCGGACGACGGCGAGCGGAAGGACGGGAACCGGAAGGACGGGGCGTAGGAGGTCGCTGAGTGGAAGGGGGGCGCAGCGGATCGCCTGTCGGCGGAGCGCCCGTGACATCAACTGGCGGCAGAGACCCAGCGGCACCCGGCGGCGGATCGCCCGCCGGTCCGACGCCCGACGGCCTCGTGCCCCGCATCAGGTCTTTCGCGCACCGCACCCCGTGCCGTTCATGGGCGCCCCGAGTCGTTCGGGGAGGTTCCAGGGGTGTGCGGCGCGGGTCATGCCGCAGACGCGAGGTCCCGCCGCCGTGCGCCCCGGGCCCTCGCCAGCGCTCCCGGCGTGAGCACAGGCCGGGGCACCAGGATCCCGCACCCCGGGCAGGCCGGGCCGGTCCACTGCTCGCACACCGGATCCGGCCGCCACTCGATGGCGTCGCACCCGCACACCGGGCAGGCCGTGCCCGGCCCCGTCTCCAGGGCGGCGATCAGCAGGCCGAGTACCTCGGCGAGCGGCGCCGAGGGGTGAACGGCCGGATCCGCGCAGCGGACGACCCCGTACCCGCCCCAGGCGCGCCGGTGCCAGTCGTCGAACGTGACCGGCCTGCGCAGCCCGTCGTGCTTCTCGCGTCTGCGGCGCGCGGCGAAGGACGACTCGTAGCCGAGCCAGACGGCCCGGCCTGCCTCCAACTCCTCCAACGCGCCCACCAGTCGCACCGGATCGGGGGAACGGTCCTCCGGCTCGATCCCGTGCCGCGTGCACAGATGGTCCCAGGTCGCCCGGTGTCCGTAAGGGGCGAACCGTTCCAGGCACTTGCGCAGCGAATACCGCCGCAGTGCCAGGTCGCTCCCCGGATCGCGTACCTGTCTCGCAAGACTCCGGAATCCGGCCACTGCGCCCTCACCTCCGTCGCTCGTACTTCGGCGTCAAGAGATAGACGAACGGGCGCCCGTTTGAGATCCCGCGACGGGCAAGAGTGTCCGGAAAGTGAGATGAGCGGCCGTCACGCGGGCGACAACAGCGGCATGTGACGATTCGGAAAAGGCGTTCGTTGTTCACCTCACCGGCAGGTCGTACCGCCGGTGACTTCCGGGCCATCGGGTCGACGCCATCACCAACGCGTCGGCGAGATGAAGCCGTTCGAGCCGACCGACCTGGTCTCGTTCGCCTCCGAGGTCGGCGGACAGTTCGGCGGCGAGGTGCAGGCGGCGTTCTCGCTGATCTCCGCCCAGCAGAAGTCGAGGGAGACCAAGGTCCGGGAGTCGTTCCGTCGGGGCAACGACCCGAGGCGGTCCTGGTGGAGTTCCCCGCCCATCGGCGAGAGCGGAACCGTCCGCCGGGCGGGCCCGAACCCTCGGGCCCGCCCGCTCCCGTCTCACCGGCACGGCCTCACCGGCACGGCCTCACCGGTACTGGAGGTACTTCTTCCGGACGGCCCGGAACGCGGCGAGATCCGCCGACCAGGCCCCCACCACCTCGTCCGTGCCGGCCCCCGCGTCGATCATCGTGCGGACCCGGGTGTTGCCGGTGAGTTTGTCGATCCAGTTGTCGGAGCGCCACGCGAACCCGCTCCAGGTCCGCTTCGCCGTCACCAGCAGTCCGATGCCCGTGCGGACCGGATCGAAGGCGGCACGGTCGTGGACGTACAACTGCACCCCGCCGACCGTCTTCCCCTGGAACTTGGAGAACGTCGGCGCGAAGTACGCCTCGCGGAAAGCGACCCCCGGCAGGTCCAGCGCGTTGGCCGCGGCCGCCCACCGGTGGTCGATGCCCTCCGCGCCGAGCAGTTCGAAAGGCCGGGTCGTGCCGCGCCCCTCGGAGAGGTTCGTGCCCTCGAACAGGCAGGTGCCCGCGTAGACCAGCGCCGTGTCCGGCGTCGGCATGTTGGGGCTCGGCGGCACCCACGGCAGGCCGGTCGCGTCGAAGAAGTCCGAGCGCCGCCACCCCGACATCCTCACGATCCGCAGATCCACCGGCCGTTCCAGGAACTCCTGGTTGAACAGCAGCGCCAGTTCGGCGACCGTCATGCCGTGCGCCTGGGCGATCTCCCGACGGCCCACGAACGTGGCGAACGCCGGGTCGAGGACCGGCCCGAGCGCCGCCCGTCCGGTCACCGGGTTCGGCCGGTCCAGCACCACGAACCGCTTGCCCGCGAGGGCCGCCGCCTCCATGCAGTCGTACAGGGTCCAGATGTACGTGTAGAAGCGGGCGCCCGCGTCCTGGATGTCGAAGACGACCGTGTCCACGCCGGACGCGGTGAAGATGTCCGCGAGCGGCTGACCGCTCTTCAGGTACGTGTCGTAGACCGGGAGGCCGGTCGCCGGGTCGTCGTACCGCCCCTCCGAGCCGCCCGCCTGCGCGGTGCCGCGGAAGCCGTGCTCGGGGCCGAAGACGGCGGTCAGGTCCACGCGGCCGTCCGGGTGCATCACGTCGATGATGTGGCGCACGTCGGAGGTGATCCCGGTCGGGTTGGTGACGACTCCGACCTTCTGGCCCTTCAGCAGCGCGTAGCCGTCCGCCGCCAGCCGGTCGAATCCCGTGCGGACCCGCCCACGGCCGCTGCCGTGTCCCTTGCCGGCCGCGGGGGCGGCGGCCGCCCCGCCACTGCCTGCGGCCGTCGCCGCGAGGGCGCCCACCGCGCCGCCGGCGGCCAGCAATCCACGTCTGGACAGGCTCATTCGGCTACCTCCGTGATCGCGCTGTCTGTCATGGCCACGCACGCTAGCGCGTGATCAGGCCGTACGGAACGAGCCGGACGGGACGGGTGGGGCGGACGTGTTGCGTGTGTACGGACGTGTTGCGTGTGTACGGACGTGCTGCGTGTGTACGGATGTGCTGTGTGTGTAAGGACGTGCTGCGTGTGTTGAGTGTGCTGCGTGTGTTGGGTGTGCTGGGCACGATGAAGGCCCCCGTCGCGTGAGGCCCCGGGCCGGGTGGCGGGCTCTTCCGCTCCGGCATACCGACTGGTTAGTCTGCCGCGTGCGGTCGGCGGGGAGAGGCGGGGAGAGGCGGGACCGACGAGCGCCACGGCGCAGGGCGCGGGTGTGGGGGCGCGGGTGTGGGGGGCGCGGGGCCGTCGCAGGCGGCGTCGGGGCCGCGCCGGCCCGTCGCTTCGCGGAGGAGGGCGCGCGGTTCGTGGCCCTCCGTGAGACATGTGGCGGCTATGAGAAGGGGCGTCCATAGGGTGCTTGCGCCAGAGGGCCTCCTATGGGTCCTCCGGGTCCGTGCGGCTATATCACGGGGCCGTGCGGCCGAGATGCTGACCGGACACCCGGGGGCGGCGGGTGGGAAGATCCTCGGGCGGTGACCGCGTCCCCATCCGGGGACCGCTTCGCACACGGCACGCGGATCGCCCACGGCGCGGATCCGCGTACAGGACGGAAGGAAGGTGACGGCCATGACCAAGGTGTCGGACGGGAAACCGGAGGAACCGGTCCCCGTGCCCCGGCGGCTGCTGGCCGCCGCCACCCGGCTCTTCGCCGAGAAGGGCTACGACCGCACCTCCGTCCAGGAGATCGTCGAGGCGGCGGGCGTCACCAAGGGCGCGCTCTACCACTACTTCGGCTCCAAGGAGGACCTCCTCCAGGAGGTGTACGCCCGGGTGCTGCGCCTCCAGCAGGAGCGCCTCGACGCCTTCGCGGACGCCGACGCCCCGGTCGAGAAGCGCCTTCGCGACGCCGCGGCGGACGTGGTCGTCACCACCATCGAGAACCTCGACGACGCCGCGATCTTCTTCCGCTCCATGCATCATCTGAGCCCGGAGAAGAACAAACAGGTACGGGCGGAGCGGCGCCGCTACCACGAGCGCTTCCGGGCCCTGATCGAAGAGGGCCAGCGCAGCGGCGTGTTCTCCACGGCCACTCCCGCGGACCTGATCGTGGACCACCACTTCGGCTCGGTCCACCACCTGTCCACCTGGTACCGGCCCGACGGCCCGCTCGGCCAGCAGGAGGTCGCCGACCACCTCGCCGACCTGCTGCTGCGCGCCCTGCGTCCGTAGCAGCCCGTCCGCCCGTCCGTTCGCTCGTCCGTCCGTCGGTCCCCGGCGGCCGGGGCACGCCCCGCGCACCGGTACGGGCACAGGAATCACGTCCGTGAGGCCCAGATCTCGTTGGCGGCGGCGGGAACGCCGCCGTTAGCATCCGACGGTGAGGACGCCGACCGACGGACAGGTCCAGGACCGAGTCCACGAACGGATGCAGGAACAGATCCACGACGCCGTACGCCGGGCCGACGTCGGCCGGTTGTCCGGGCTCATCGATGCCCGGGACTGCCCGCCCGCCGTGCTCGGACGCCTGATCCGGCACGAGGATCCCGGCCTGTGCGAGCTGGGGCTCGTCCTGCTCACCGAGCGCGTCACGTCCGCCGGCCCGTCCGACGGGGCGGAGGGAGCCGAGCTGGCCGGACTGCTGCCCCGAACGCCGACGGGACGGCCCGAGGCGGACCTTCTTATCGCCGGACTCCACGGGCACCTGGGCCCGTACCTTCGGGGCCGCCCCCGCCCGGCATGGCGCACGGCGGGGCTCCCGGCCCGGGTTCGGGTCGCGTGGCTGCGCGTCGACGTCCTCGACGAGCCGACGGTGATCCGCGACGAGCCCCGCGGCGAACTCCTCTACCAGGCGGTACGGGCGATCGACATCGCCCGCGCGCCCCGGCCGGCCCGGCTCGTGGACGAACTCGCCGGCAGCGGCGACCCGGTGCTCCGTACCGAGGCGCTGCGGCTCGCCCGGCAGGGCCTGCGCGCCGGACTCCTGGCCCCCGCACGGGTCCGCAGGACCCTGGCCGCTCTGATCGCCACCGAAGCCGCTCCGGTTTCCGCCGATGCCGCTCCGGTTCCCGGCGACGGTCCGGCGGCCCTCGCCGAGAGTGCCGTCGTCGCCGACGCGCTGCGCGAACTCGGGGAGCCCTGGGCCGCGACGCAACCGCTGCCACCGGGGCACCTCTCCCCGTTCCTCGCCGCCGAAGCGGCGCGGACCCGGCCCGCGACGGCCGACGCGGCGCTCACCGTCGCCGCCCGCCACGGCCACGGGGAACTGCTGCGGCGGGCCGTCGGGGACCCGGACCTTCCGCCGGGCACGCGCCGACGGGCGATGGAACTGCTCGGCGCACTGGCGGGCCGCGACGACATCGGTGACCTCGTGGCGGTCGCCGCGGAGGATCCGCTGCTGTTCGGGCGGCCCGCGGTCGCCTGCCTGCGGGGCCTCCACCGGCGCGGGCACTTCGTTGCCGACCCGCACGCACGGGCCGTCGTCGGCCTGGCCCTGGCCGACCACTCGATACCGCCCGACGAGGTCGCGACGATCCTGTTCACCTGCCGGGCCGAGACGTTCCCGGCACTGACCGAAGCGGACCCGGGTGATCCCGGATGGCCGCGACGGCTCGCCCTGCTGGTGGCCCTGGCCGGGCAGGGAACGGACGAGCTTCCGGTCGGGGAGACGATCACCCGCGTGCTCCCGTCGGCTCCCGAGCCCGGCCCGTTCCTCCGCGCGATCCGCGAACTGCGCCACTGCCCGGCCGAGGAGGCCGTGATCGCGCTGCTGCCCTCGGCGCCCGCCGCGGCTCTCGACGCACTGGAGGCCATCGGCGGGCGGCGGACGGTACGGGCGCTGCGCGACGGCCTGGGCCTGGCCGCGACGCCGCCCGCCCCCCACCTGTACCCCGTGCGGCACCGTGCGCTCGAACTGCTGTGGCAGCTCAACCGCGACCCGGAACTGCGGCAGGCCCTGCTGGTACGGCTCGACCCGCTCGATCTGCCGGACCGTGTGGCGGCGGACCTCGGCGGGCCGGACGAGCGGGAAATGGCCCTGCTGCGCTCCCGCCCGGACCCGGCCGGGCCGGTGGCGGCGCTGCGCCGGATGGCGGCGCACGGCGGCGCGGGCACCCTGCCGGCCGTCGCCGACCTGCTGCTGCGCATCGTGTCCGACCTGGCGGACGGCCGGCCGACCACCGCCGTCACCGGGTCGCACGACCGGGTCCCGCCGGGCGCCGAGCCCGTGGTGCCCCAGGAGGTCCTGGACGCCCTGCACGGCCTGGGCCGTCGGCTGTACGAGCGGGGCGCGATCCGGCCGGTCTGCCTGCTCGACGCGGTGGACGCGCCACAGGCCGGTCACGCACTCGTCGCGACCACGGGCCTGGACCTGCTGGAACGTCCCGGACTCACCGACCGCGAGCGGGTGATCCTGCTGGAGATGCTGCGCAGAGCACCCTGGACCGGCACCCGGGCCCGGGTCCACCGACTGCTGCGCCACCGCGACCGGCATGTGCGCAAGCACGTCATCGCCCTGCTCGCCCGCGAGACCCCTGGCGAGGACACGCCCACCCGCAAGAACGCGCCCACCGCCGAGGACCCGCCCACCGGCGGGGACGCGCAGGCGCTGTCGGCGACCCTGATCGCGCTGACCCGCGCGCCGGACATCCAGACCCTCCGGCAGGCGCTGATCGCGCTGGGCCGGGCACGGGCCCACTGGGCGTCCGAGGCGATCGCCGCCTGTCTCGGCCATCGGAACATGAACATCAGGAAGACGGCCGCCGAGGCGCTGGTCCGCGCGGGCACCCCGGCGGCCGTGCCCCCGCTGCTGCACGGGCTCGGGCACCACGACAACCCCGGGCTGCGCGACGCGCTCGTCGCGGCCCTGCGTACCGTTCTCGGTGACGCGTACGCGGCGACACTCCTCGCCGCCGCCGAGCACAGCGGCGACGCGAGGTGCCGGGACCGGCTCCTGGAAGGACTCCACGGCACCCTCACGGCGCGTGCGGTCCTCGCCCTGGACGACCAGGGGTCACCGGTGGCGGCCCCCCTGCTCGCACTGGTCGCGGCCCGGCGCGTCGGCCTGGCCTCCGGGACGGTGCGGGACCTCGCGGCATCCATGGCCCGGCACGGGGTCGCCGCCCCTGACGGGGCACGCAGGCCGTCGTCGGACGACGGGACCGACCGCGCCGTCACGTCGCTGGTCACCAGGGGCTGGGACCCCGCGATCGCGCTGCGCCTTGCCGGGTGCCCGGGCCGCCCCCGCCCCGAACGGGCGGCGGAACTGCGGCCCATGCTCGGCGACCTGCTCCGGCTGGCCTCCGCGCGCCCCGCGGCCCGGAAGGACGTGGTGCGGCTGGCACTGCGTGCCTGCCCCGGGCCCCGGACGGCCGACGAGCTGAGGGTGTACGCCCGGTCCGTCCCGGTCCTGCTCGACACGCTCGCCGACGCCCGGGACGAGGACCGGCACGATCTGATCGCGGTACTCGAAGAGGTCGCGCCCACGCTGCCGCCGGCCGGCCGGCCGGCCGTCGTCGCCTCGGTACGGGCTCTGCGCCCCGCGCCCGCGACCCCACACAGGTCCACGCTGACGCTGCTGCGCAGGCTCGACGCGGTGCTGGTCCGGGCCGACCTCGACCGGGCGCTCGACGCGGCCCGGCTCGGCGCCGACCCCTGGAAGGCGGTGACCGCCGTGCTGCGCGAGGCGTTCGCGGTCCCGGACGCCGGTTCGCCCCCGACGGACGGCGGACCGGCCGGTTCGTCCCCGGCGTCCGCCGGCTCGTTCCGGGCCGGGCTCCTCCCGGTCCGGAACGACGGGACCCGGGCCGAGAGCGTCGAGGGCGACAGATCCAGGGCCTGGCGGGCGGCGCTGCACGAAGCGACGCGCACCCCGGCCGCGCTCGAGGAGTTCCGTCGGAGGGACGACGGCACGCTCGGCTCCCGGGACCGGCTGGCCGCGCTGGTCGAGACCCACCACGGGGCCGGCCCGGAGGTCCGGGCAGACCTGCTGGACTGGATGACGCTGCTCCAGCCGCTCGACGCACCGCCCTGGACCATCGCCGAGACCGCGCGCACACCGTCCCCCGCGCCCCGCCGCGTGCGGGGCGACGACCTCGACGGGCCCCGCTCGACGCCGCTGCGCGAACGCCTGCTCGCCCTGTTGGAGTCCACCGCCGCCGACCGCAGGACGACCGCCGCCCGCGCACTGGCGACGTGGCCCGAGCCCGATGCCCGGCTGCCCGTGCTGCTCGCGTTCCTCCGAGGTCGAGTCGACCTGCCCGTCGACGACGGCCTCGCCCGTGCGCTGACCGCGGTCGGCACGGCGGAACTGCGCGGCGACGGCATCCTGCGCGACCGGGTGGCCCTCGTGGCCTCGAAACTCGGCCCCCAGGAGCGGGAACCGCTGGTGCCGCTGCTGCTGGAATGGTGGGAGCAGGCCCCGCCCTCCCTGCGACCGGCGCTCGCGGCCACCCTGCGCGGCCACCCCGCCGACGCGCTCGCCCGCGCCCTCGAAGACCGCCTCGACGCCGGAGCCTGGGGCTTCCTCGACCTGCTCGCCGGCAGTCGACTGCTGCGCACCCCGGCACTGACGCGCGTCCATGAGCGGCTGCGCGCCGAAGGGCGCGACGCGCTCGCGGACCGGCTCGTCCTCGTGGAGGGCCCGCTGCGCGGCCCGGACGCCGGACAGCGGGACGCGGCGGAGCGGGCGGCGCTCCGCACCCGCACACCGGCCGCGCCCGGCGGGGCACCGAGCCACCCCTCCCGGCGGGAACTGCTGGAGCTGGCCCGCACCGGAACCCCGGACCAGGCGTGCCGGGCCCTGACGGAACTCTCCGGCGCGCACCCCGGACCGGAACCGGACCAGGACCCCGAACTGCGCGAACTGCTCGGAGAGTTGCTGCTCCAGTCCCGGGGCAGGGTCCGGCTGCGCGCCCACCGGGCCTCACGGACGATGCTCGACCGCGACACCCATCTGCGCCACACCGCGCTCCTGCTGGACGATCCCCGGCCCGACGTGGTGCGCTCGGCGGTCCGTACGCTCTGCCGAGCCCGCTGGCGGCCCGCGATCCCCGCCGTGACGGCCCTGCTCGCGCACCCCCGGCCCGTCGTGCGCCAGGCGGCGGCCGACGGCCTCGCAGGGATGGGCGAGGCGGCCGTCCCCGCCCTCCGTCACGCCGCCGACCACGCACGCCCCGACCGACGCGCTCTCTACACCTCCGTGCTCGACCGGATCACGGCCGCGCCGCGTGCGGGGCGGCAGCCGGGCCCCTCCGGCGACTGAGGGCACGACGGCACCCGGCGGCCCCCGGCCACGGGCCCGCCGGATCACCGACGCCTACACGTACCCCTTGATCTCCCGCCGCGCCAACGACCGCTGGTGCACCTCGTCCGGCCCGTCCGCCAGTCGCAGGGTCCGTGCCGCCGCCCACAGCTCGGCCAGCGGGAAGTCCTGGCCGATCCCTCCGGCCCCGTGCAGCTGCACCGCCCGGTCGAGGATGCCGACCACCGCGCGCGGGGTGGCGATCTTGACGGCCTGGATCTCCGCGTGCGCGCTCCGGTTGCCGACCGTGTCCATCAGCCAGGCCGTCGTCAGTACCAGCAGCCGCAGCTGCTCGACCGTCACCCGCGCGTCCGCGATCCAGTTCTGCACCACGCCCTGCTCGGCGAGCGGCTTGCCGAAGGCCGTACGGGACACCGCGCGACGGCACATCAGCTCGATCGCCCGCTCGGCCATGCCGATCAGCCGCATGCAGTGGTGGATACGGCCCGGCCCCAGCCGCGCCTGGGCGGCGGCGGTTTCGCCCTCGGTGCGTGGAGGTGCTGAGGAGCCGGCACGAGGCGATGGGGAGGCGTGGCGCGGTACGGGGTGGTGGGGAGGCGCGGGGTCGGCACGGGCCGCCCGGGCCACGACCCCAGGCGCGTGCGCGTGCCGGGCCTCAGAACAGCAGGCCCGCGGCGAAAACCGCCAGCGCGATCACGCACGCGGTCGCGGCCAGCGCGCCTCGCGTCGGCAGTGGCCGGGGCCGTGCGGCCGCCATCCGGAGCACCCGCCGGTGCGCCACCAGCAGGAAGCCCAGCCAGGCCAGCGCGCTCAGCGCCACGGCGACGAGGGCCCCGGGGCCCGCCCCGGCGTGCAGTGCCTGCCGGACCGCCAGCAGCGCCACCACCGTGCAGGACAGCGTCGTGCGCCGCCACGCCAGCCGGGTCCGCTCGGGCTGTAGCCCGGGGTCGCGCGCACTGACCGTCCGCGTATGGGCCGTCACCGGCTCTCCCAGCCGAAGAGCACCACCAGCACCATCGCCACGGCGACCACGGCGACGGCGAGCCCCAGCACCGTCGGGAATCTGGAGACCGGCAGATCCTCGCCGCGCCGCATCGCCCGCTCGCAGCGCACCCAGTGGTTGATGGCCCGCAGCGCGCACAGCACACCGGACGCCAGCAGCGCCAGTGCCAGACCGGCGCGGACGCCCCACGCCAGCTCCGGAAGGAACTGGTCGACGGCGAAACCGCCGCCGATCAGCGCCAGGGCCGTGCGGAGCCAGGCCAGGAACGTCCGCTCGTTGGCGAGCGAGAACCGGTAGTCGGGGGTCTCGCCCTCCTCGCGGATGCGCTGCGGCGCGAACCACAGCCGCAGACCCCGTACGAACTCGTTCATGCCCGCCGCCCGTCCGTCTTTTTGCGGATGGCCCCGCCCGGGCGGTTCAAGACGACGCTCCGCCTGCCCGGAAGGCGCACAGCCGGTGGTACGCGTCCAGGCCGTCCGGCACCCACTCCCAGCCGCCGAGCCGGTGCTCCAGCTCCGCGTCGGTGAGGAAGGCGTGCCAGGCGACCTCCTCGGCCTGCGGGTTCACCGGCAGCTCGCACCGTACCTGGTACACCCGGCTCCACCAGGAATGCTCGGCGCTCGTGTAGAGGAACGAGAACAGCGGCTCGGGGCGGGGGAGCCCGCGCACCCCCAGCTCCTCCTCGGCCTCCCGCAGGGCCGCGTCGTCGTACGACTCGCCCGCCCCGACGACCCCGCCGACGAACATGTCGTAGTGGGACGGGAAGACCAGCTTGGTGGGGGTCCTGCGGTGCACGAAGAGCCGGCCCGCGGCGTCCCTGGCCTCGATGAACACACAGCGGTGGCGCAGGCCCCGAGCGGTTGCCTCACCGCGCGGGGCCTGCCCCACGACCTCGTCGTTCTCGTCGACGATGTCCAGAATCTCGTCGAGAATCTCGTCGGAAGGGTTCTGGAAAGAAGTCCCGGTGGAAGAGGTCGCTTCGAAACCGGAAGGGGCCTTGTCGGAAGGAGCCATGTCTCTCATTCAACAACAGATCCCCCTTCGTGATCACCGGCGCACGACGTACTCGACGGCCGGCCCCGTCGTCCAGCCGCCGTCCACGGCCGACTCGGCGCCGGTGAGGTACGAGGCGGCGTCCGGCAGGAGGAAGACGACCGCCTCGGTCGTGCCTTCCCGTTCGGCCCGCCTCTGTGCCCACTCCACGGTTTCCGTGCAGCCGAGAAGCGCGACGCCGACGGCTTCACAGGCGTCGGCCGCCCGACGGAGTTCACTCGTACCCCGGCCGCGCCAGGTTCCGGCGCGCCGATCCTGGTCGGTCCTCGCACGCCCCACTTCGAGGCGCCGCGCCCGCCCGGTCGGGGCGGGGCGCATCGGACCGGCGGCCGAGGCCCGGGCGCGTCGTTCAGTTCGACTGGAGGCTCTTGTGCCGGTGCCTGCCCACCGGCCCCTCCGGCATGGCCGGATGCAGTCCCAGCAGCACGATCCCGGCGACGATCGCCATCAGACCCGATGCCTGCCAGGCCAGCGCGACCGCATCGGTGCGCAGGCGGTCGCCGAGGAATCCGACCCCGCAAAGGATCCCGGCCAGTGGCTGGGAAGCGGTCAGTGGGGGGAGGGAGACCCGCAGCGGGCCCGTCTCGAACGCGCTCTGGACCAGGAGCAGGCCGGTCACCCCCAGGACCACCACCCCGTACGGCTGCCACGCCGTCAGTGCGGCCGTGAACCCGCCCTCGGTGATCCGTTGGCCGGTGAGCCGGGTGAGCGCGTCCTGTAGCCCGTACAGCAGTCCGGCCGCCACCGCGAGCAGCGCCGGGGCGGCCCCCGAGGGGTGGCGTTTGGCGAAGGAGGTGAGCAGCAGAGCGGGGACCACGACGGCGCCGATGACCAGCCAGTGCCGCAGTGGATCGGTCACCGCCTCGCCGCCCTGCGGTCGGCCCGCCAGCAGGAACGCGGTGACCCCGCCGGCCAGCAGCCAGAGCCCGGACCATCCCTGCCGGCCGAGGCGCTGGCCGGTGCGGTGGCGCGAGAGAGTCATCGCGAAGAGCAGATTGGTGGCCAGCAACGGCTCGACGACGGACACCTCGCCCTTGCCCAGGGCCAGCGCGCCCAGCACCATGCCGCAGACCATCAGACCGATCCCGGCCAGCCAGCTCGGCACCCGCATCAGATCCAGCAGCAGCCGGGGGGAGAGGTAGTCGCTCCTCGGCGCGTGCGAGGCGGCGTCCTGCTGGAGGACGAAACCGAAGCCCAGGCAGCAGGCGGCACTCACGGCGAGCACGACAACCAGCACCGACACGCTCCTACCCCAAGCCTGGCCGGAAATGGGTGATTTGTTTCGACGATAGCGCCTGTGACCGCCGAGCGCGGTCGGGAGTGCCGCCGACCGGGCGGTTGACGCCGCGGCGGCCGGTGCAGAGGATCTGACGCACGAGTAACGGCCTGGGGGCGATGGGGGGTGGATCAGGGAGCGTCGCCGTGCGGCTTCGACGGCACGGTGGAGGAGGGAGTCGATGCGGCGCGGATGGGGTTCCCCCCGGTCGAGCGAAGCCGAGACCTTGGGGAAGACCGACGACGCGGCAAGCGCAGTCGCGGGCCCGCTCCCTGTCGCCCCCAGGTCGCAACTTCCGCTGACTCCCGGCGTTCTGGCCGGACACCGACGCGGCCCGGCGGATCCCGCCGACGACGCCACTGAGGCCCGGCCGAACCTGCCCGACTAAGGATGGAACCCATGGCGTACGACGCTGATGTGATCGTGATCGGGGCAGGGCTCGCGGGTCTGGTGGCCACGGCCGAGCTGGTCGACGCGGGCAGGTCGGTGATCCTGCTCGACCAGGAGCCCGAGCAGTCGATCGGCGGCCAGGCGCACTGGTCCCTGGGCGGGCTCTTCCTCGTCGACTCGCCCGAGCAGCGCCGGCTGCGGGTCCGCGACAGCCATGAGCTGGCCCTCCAGGACTGGCTCGGCACGGCCGGTTTCGACCGCGAGGAGGACCACTGGCCGCAAAAGTGGGCCGAGGCGTACGTCGACTTCGCGGCCGGTGAGAAGCGGTCCTGGCTGCACGCCCAGGGGCTGCGGCTCTTCCCGGTCGTCGGCTGGGCGGAGCGCGGCGGCTACGAGGCGACCGGCCACGGGAACTCCGTACCCCGCTTCCACATCACCTGGGGCACCGGCCCCGGCGTCGTCGCCCCCTTCGAGCGCCGGGTCCGCGCGGGCGCGGCCAAGGGTCTCGTACGGTTCCGGTTCCGCCACCGGGTCACCGGACTCGGCCGCACCGCGGGCACCGTCGACACCGTGACCGGCGAGATCCTTGAGCCGAGCGCGGCGGCGCGGGGCACCGCGAGCAGCCGGGTGGTGACCGGCGCCTTCGAGCTGCGGGCCCAGGCGGTGATCGTCACCTCCGGCGGCATCGGCGGCAACCACGATCTCGTACGCAAGCAGTGGCCCCGGCGGCTCGGCACCCCGCCCGCCAAGCTGCTCTCCGGAGTCCCCGCCCATGTCGACGGGCTGATGCTCGGCGTCGCCGAGGAGGCGGGCGCCCGCCACATCAACCGCGACCGGATGTGGCACTACACCGAGGGCATCGAGAACTGGAACCCGATCTGGGCCCGGCACGGCATCCGAATCCTGCCCGGTCCCTCCTCGCTCTGGCTGGACGCCCGCGGCAGGCGGCTGCCCGTGCCGCTCTTCCCGGGCTTCGACACCCTCGGCACGCTCGAACACATCATGAGGTCCGGCCACGAGTACACCTGGTTCGTCCTCGACCGGAAGATCATCGGCAAGGAGTTCGCGCTCTCCGGCTCCGAGCAGAACCCCGACCTGACCGGCAAGTCGGTCCGGGACGTGATCGGCCGGGCCCGCGCGGACGTCCCCGCACCGGTGAGGGCGTTCATGGACAACGGAGCGGACTTCGTCGTCGAGAAGGACCTGTCCGCCCTGGTGCGCGGGATGAACGCGCTGACCGGCGAGGCGCTGATCGACGAGGCCGAACTGCGCCGCGAGATCCTCGCCCGCGACCGGGAGATCGCCAACCCTTTCACCAAGGACCTCCAGATCACCGCGATGCGCGGGGCCCGTGCGTACCTCGGCGACCGGCTGGTCCGGACGGCCGCGCCGCACCGCATTCTCGATCCCGCGGCCGGCCCGCTGATCGCCGTACGGCTGAACGTCCTGACCCGCAAGTCGCTCGGCGGCCTGGAGACGGACCTGTCCTCCCGGGTGCTCACCGAGGGCGGCGGCCCGCTGCCCGGTGTGTACGCGGCGGGGGAGGCGGCCGGATTCGGCGGCGGCGGGGTGCACGGCTACCGCTCGCTGGAGGGGACCTTCCTCGGCGGCTGCCTGTTCTCCGGCCGGGCGGCGGGGCGGGCGGCGGCGAAGGCCGTCGGATAGCACCGTACGGCCGTGTCCGCGGGGAGGCGCCCGGGCCGGTGCGAGGGCGACGCGCGGCAGCCGCCGGGCCCGGCCCGAGCGACGCCGTCCCGGGCCGGCCCGGACCCGGTCCTCGTACCGTGTCCGGGCCAGCCCGTCCGGTGCCTCCGCGCACCGCACCTGCCCTCGTGATGTGTCCGGAACCGTCCCCGTCCGGTGCGGCGGCGCGTATCGCGGATAGAGTCGGGGAGTGAAGATCCCGCGCCTCCTCGACGGGCGGCTGAAGCTCCGCCACCTGGTCCTCGTCGACGCGCTGTCCCGGCAGGGAACCGTCGTCGGCGCCGCCGCGGAGCTGCACGTCACCCAGCCGGCCGCGACCCGCAGCCTGCACGAGCTGGAGGAGATCCTCGGCGTCCCGCTGTACGAACGCGGTCCCCGGGGCATCACCGCCACCGTGTTCGGCGAGGCGTTCACCGAGCACGCGCGGGCGGTTCTGGCCCAACTGGCCCAGGCGGGCCGTCACGTCGTGGAGCTGGCCGACGCCGACCGCGGCACCGTGATCGTCGGCACCCACCTGGCCGGGTCCAACGTGCTCCTCCCGAGGGCCATCGCCGAGGTCAAGAAGGAGCGCCCCTACCTCACGGTGGTCGTGCGGGAGGCGTCGCCGGAAGCGCTGCTCCTGGACCTGGAGGCCGGCCGCATCGACTTCGTCGTCGGCCGGCTCACCGTCCCCTCCGACGAGCGGATCGTCCGCCGCAAGCTCTACGACGAGTCGGTCGAACTCGTGGTCGGGGCCGGGCATCCGCTCGCCGGGCGGGCGCCGGTGGAACTCGCCGACCTGGCGGACCGCCCGTGGATCCTTCCCGGTGCCGAGACCGCGCTGCGGCGGGAGATCGAGGAGTTCTTCGCCCGGCACGGCATGCAGTTGCCGATGAACCGGGTCGAGACCACCTCTTTTCTGACAGTACGTCAACTCCTTTTGGAGACAGACGTCGTCGCGGCGCTGCCCAGCCTGATCGTCCAGGACGACCCGCGGCTCGTCCGGCTGTCGGTACTGCTGGACCCCATCAGTCACAGCGTCGGGCTGACCCTGTCGGCCGCCCGCGCGTTGGGCCCGTCGGCGCAGGCGCTGATCCGGAGCCTGGAGGGCATCGCCGCCCACATGTCCCCGCAGGGCGTGGACGGCGACTGAACCGCTCCGGCACCCGGCGGTGCCCCCGGGGTGGCGGCGGACGGAGGACTCCGAATCCGCCACCGGGGCACCGCACCGGCCGGGGCGCTCACCGGGGCGGCAGGATCCCCTCGAAGGCGTCCGGACGGTTGATGGGGTGGTCGAGGAGGACCTCGTCCATGGCGGCGAATCCGTCCGTGAGCGGCATGGCGTGGGGCGCGAGCTCCTCGACCACGCACTCGACCGCGTCCGGGAGCCGTCGTACCTGTTCGCCGGTGAGGTACCCCTCGGCGAGCAGGTCCCCGCTGTGAGCCGCTACGCGCCGCAGGGTGAACAGGCGGTGCAGCAGGCGCAGTTGACGCTGCGCCTCGGGGTGGGGGGTCCGGTCGGCGGCGTCCTGGAGAGCCTGGGCGGCCTGGTGGTGCGCGTGGGCGTCGACCAGTTCCAGAGCCGGTGTGACGGCGGCGTTCCACCGGTTGAGGGGATTGCCCGCCGCCGCGCCCCGCAGGCGGGTCCGTGCGCGCAGGTGCCATATGCGCTCGATGTCCGCCAACAGGTCCTGGAGGAAGAGCGGATCGTCGAGTTCGCGGGTCCCGGGCGGCGCGCCGTGGGGCTCCTTCGGGGTGAAGTGTCCGAGGAGCATCTCTCCGGCGGCCTTGACCCAGACGACGAGGTTGTCGCCCTCCGCCGTGATGGTTCCCTCGTTGGCGGCCAGCTGGCCCGCGATCCCGTTGGCGAGGAACAGCCCCTGCGCACCGCAGCGTTCGCGGCACTCGGTCATGACGGCGCGGGCCCGCCAGGTGATCCACCCCTTGGCGATGGCCGCGAACCGCTCCGCGTTCTCCCGCTCGGGCCCGGTGGCCCGCGCCCACTGCCGTACGGCCGCGCGGTGCAGGAACGTCGCGGCGTAGGTGGTGGCGATGGCGTCGAGGAGCGGGGTGTGGTGGCTGCGGTGGGCGAACAACGGGACATCGGCGCCCGCGGTCACCCCGGACGTCCGCCTCGTGTGGGCGTGCCGTACGGCCACGGCGAGCGCGTGGCGCGTGACCCCGAGGCTGTAGGCGCTCATGCAGAGCTTGCCCGCGGTGACGCGGCCGATGGACTGGAGGAAACGCTTGCGGGGGCTGCCGATCGAGCTGGTGAAGACGCCTTCTGGCGTGAGGCGCCCGTGGTCGGCCTGCAGCAGCGCCTCGTACGGCAGGCGGACGTGATCGAAGGAGGTGACGCAATGGTCGACGGGGGCGGTGGCCGTCTGCGGCAGCCTGCGGATGTCGACTCCCGGTGTCGGCAGGCCGTTCTCGTCGCCGAGCGGGGTGAGGAACAGGAAAACGCCCCGGTCCTGCCCGTCCGTGATGAGGCGGGCGGCGACGACGGCGGTCTTGGGGCCGCCGGTGGGACTCGTGTTCGGCATGAACTTGCGGGCGCCCGCGTGGGGGGTGTGCAGTACGAACTCGCGCGAGGCGGGTTCGTACGTGGCGGTGGTCTCCAGCTGCGCGGCGCTGTTGCCGTGACCGGCCTCCGTGCACAGGAAGGTTCCCGTACGCCTTAAGTCGACGAACTCGCCGAGCTCGCGGTCCGGGCCCGCGGGGTGGTCGAGGAGGCTGCCGAGGAAGAGGTTGTAATGGATGCTCGCGACCGTCCCCAGCCCCGCGTCGACCGGCCCGACCCATTCGTGCAGCGCCGTGAGTCGTTCCACGTCGGCCACGAAGTCCTCGGGGCTGTCGAGCGTGTCGTTGATCAGACGCAGGCGCTCGTAGGAGAGCGCGGCGCGTTCATCGGGCGACAGCCCTTCCTGGAAGCGGAACGGTTCGGTGCCCAGCAGCTTGCGCCAGGGCTCGTGGAGACTCTCCCGCTGTTCGCCGAAGAGCGCCTGCGTCAGGGCGGCGACGGTGGGAGCGACCTGGTCGGAAGGGGGTGAGGTGCTGATCATGAAGGGGAACGCTAGCTCATATGTTCGGTGGGCACAGTGTGATGATCATGACGATTAGAGGCCAGTGGATGACGGTAGGTAGTCATATTGGGGTCCGGCCGGTCCCCTTCGGAAGCGGAGGACCCGCGGCACCCCGCATGAGGGCGACGACATCGGAAACCGGCCGGTCCCAGGCGCCGCTCGCCCCCCGGACCGGCCGGTCCCGTGATCGTTCAGCCGCGCGAACCGTCCAGGCCCAGGAACCGTTCCGCGTTGCCGTACGTGATCAGCTCACGGCTGTGGTCGTCCAGGAAGGCGCTCTTGCGGACCACCTCGCCGACCGGCCGCTCCCCCAGCGGGTACGGGTAGTCGCTGCCCACCATCACCCGCTCCGCGCCGACCGTGTCGACCAGGAGCCGCAGCGCACGGTCGTCGAAGACCACCGAGTCGACGTAGAACCGGCCCAGGTAGTGCGAGGGCGGTTGCTCCGAGGTGCCGATCACGTCGTTCCTGCCGTACCAGGCGTTCTCCATCCGGCCGAGCCAGAAGGCGAAGGACCCGCCGCCGTGCGCGAAGCAGATCTTCAGACGCTCGTCGATCCGGTCGAAGACGCCACCCAGGATCAGGGCGAGGATCGACAGATGGGTCTCGGCGGGCATGGCCGTGAGCCACTGCGCCATCCACCGGTCCAGACGCGGCGAACTCGCCATGTCCCAGGGGTGGACGAACACCGGCACGTCGAGCGCGGCGCAGTGCTGGAGGAAGGTCACGACACCTTCGCTGTCCAGGTCCTGGTCACCGACGTGATTGCCGATCTCCACGCCCCGGTGGCCGCCCGCGATGCTGCGTTCCAGCTCGCGGCAGGCCGCGTCGGGGTCCTGCAACGGCACCTGGCAGAACGGGATCAGCCGGTCCGGCGCCGGAGCGACGATCTCCAGCGCGAGGTCGTTGAAGACGCGCGCTATCTTCGCCGCCTCGGCGCCGTCGCGCCCGTAGGTGAAGAACGCCGGGGTGGGGGAGACCACCTGACGGTGTACCCCGTCCGCGTCCATGTCCCGCAGCCGCGTCCCGGCGTCCCAGGCGTCGGACCGGATCCGCCGGAACTCCTTGGAGCCCATCATGATCACGGCGTCCGACTCGGACTCGATCCGCAACCAGGGCGCCTCCGGTCCCGCCTCGGCCGTCAGATCCGGCCAGCCGCGCGGGACGTAATGGGTGTGGATGTCGATCGTGCGGTCCACGCTCAGCCCTTCCCGGGGTGCAGGGCACCGCACTCCGGGCACGTGCGCGCCTTCTCGTCCGCGTAGAACTCGGCGAAGACCGGGGGCAGATCGGCCACGATGTCCCGCACCTGGAGCTCGACCTCGTGGATCCTCGCGGAGCAGCCGGGGCAGTACCACTGGAACTTCTCCAGGGTCCCCTCCTCCCGCACCCGCTCGATGACCAGTCCGATCGAACCGGCGTCGGGCCGCTGCGGGGAGTGCGGCACATGGCCGGGCAGCAGCCATGCCTCGCCCTGCCGGACGTGCACGGTCCGCGGACCCTCCTCGGTCATCAGGTCGACGTGCATGTCGCCCTTGACCTGGTAGAACCACTCCTCGTACGGGTCGATGTGGAAGTCGGTCCGCTGGTTGGGGCCTCCGACGACCTGGACGATGAAATCCTGGCCCAGGGACATGGTGCGGTTGTTCACCGGGGGCTTGAGCAGGTGCTCGTGCTCGGTGATCCAGCCCTGGAAATCGATGACCGGGGGAATGACGGTCATGAGGACACCTCCGTGCCGTGCGCTGTGATGGTCGTGCGGGGCCGCGGCAGATGCGCGACGGCCTGGATCTCGATCAGCAGGTGGGGATGCGGCAGTTGGTGCACGGCGACGGTCGTACGGGTCGGCCCCTGCTCGTCGAAGAACTCGCCGTAGACCTCGTTGTATCCGCCGAAGTCGTTCATGGACACCAGATAGGTGGTGATCTGCGCGATGTCCGGGAGCCCGGCGCCCACCCCGGCGAGGATGTCGCGGATGTTCTCGATCACCGCCCGGGTCTGCGCCCGGATGTCCAGGTTCGTGGTGCCGAACTCGTCGACCTCGACACCCACGAACGTGTTGTCGGGGCGGCGTGAACTGGTGCCGGAGACGAACACCAGGTCCCCGACGACCTTCACGTGCGGGAACCGTCCGCGCGGGGTGGCCTTGCCCCGGATCACCCGTGAGCCGCTCATCAGTACCCCTTGACCGTGACGGAGCCGAGGCCCGCCACCTCGCACTCGGTGAGCCCGGCCGCCAGCGGCAGCGCCGCCGTGGCCGCGCCCGCCAGCACCACCTGGCCCGCGCACAGCGGGATGCGGCGGCGCCGGGCCATGTCCAGCAGCGCGTGGAGCGCGCGCACCGGATCCCCGAGGATCGCGGCGGTCGACCCCACGGCCTCCTCGGCCCCGGCGCGCAGCCGCACCGCCCGGTCGCAGACGTCCTCCACCGGGCGCCACGGGCCGATCGCGAATCCGGCCGCGGAGGTGTTGTCCGCGACGACATCGGTGTACGTGAACCGGAAGTCCCGGTAACGCGAGTCGATGATCTCGAGGGCCGGGGCCATCGCGTCCACGCACGACTCGATGTCCACCGACGGGTCGTCGAGGTCGACGTCCCGGCAGATCCGGTACGCCACCTCCGGTTCGACCTTCGGGTGGATGAAGCCCGACAGCTCCACCTCGCCGCCGTCCGCGATCCGCATCGCGTCGGTGAGCCGTCCCACGATCACGTCGCAGACGCCCATCTGCGCCATCTTCGCCTTGCTGGTGAAGCCCAGCTTCACGCCCACGATCCGCTCGCCGCGCGCCTTGCGCAGCGCCAGCAACCCGGCCTGCACCGCGTACGCGTCGTCGATGTCCAGCTCATGGCCGTCGGCGAGACTCGGGGTGTCCCTGCGGGACGTCTGCGCCGTGTCCAGCCGTTGCGCCAGGACGCCGGTCAGCTCCGCCGATATCACTGGTCGCTCCTTTCCTTCGGGGCCCGTGCCGTATCCGCTCGGCGCGGGCCGGGGTCGTGACGACCGGTCACTGGGCTGCGCCGACCGCCCACGGGCGATCGGCCACGTCGACCGGTCACAGCTGCACGCACACGTTCGTCGGCTCGGTGTAGAAGTGCAGGGAGGACGCGCCGCCCTCGCGGCCGATGCCCGAGAGCCCCGTGCCGCCGAACGGGGAGCGCAGATCGCGCAGGAACCAGGTGTTGACCCAGGCCATGCCGACGTTCATCGCCTGCGCCACCCGGTGCCCGCGCCGCAGGTCGTTGGTCCACACCGAGGCCGCGAGGCCGTAGTCCGTGTCGTTGGCCAGGGCGATCGCCTCCTCCTCCGTGTCGAAGGGGATCAGGGCGGCCACCGGGCCGAAGATCTCCTCGCGCACCGCCCGGTGCGCGTTGGCCAGGCCCGTCCACAGCGTCGGCTCGATCCAGGAACCGCCCGCCAGACGGGGGCCGAGCTCGGGCACTCCACCACCCGTGAGCACCTTCGCCCCGTCCCGCTCGGCCAGTTCGAAGTAGCCCAGCACCTTCTCCCGGTGGCTCTGTGAGATCAGCGGGCCGGTGGTCGTCGACCCGTCCAGCGGGTCGCCCAGCCGCAGGCCCCGGGCCCGCTCGGCGAGCCCCTGGGCGATGTCGTCGAAGATCCCGCGCTGGACGTAGACCCGCTCGGTGCACAGGCAGACCTGGCCGGTGTTGGTGAAGACCGACCTGGTCAGCCCGGCCAGCGCCTCGTCGATGTCCACGTCGTCGAAGACGACGGCGGCGTTCTTCCCTCCGAGCTCGAACGACACCGGGCGGACCCGGGGCGCGACGGTCCGCATGACGTGCGAGCCGGTCGCGGACGAGCCGGTGAAGGTCACGCCGTCGATCCCCGGGTGCGAGGTCAGGTACTCACCGGCGGAGCCGCCCCCGAAACCGTGCACCACGTTGTACACCCCGGCCGGCAGCCCGACCTCCGCGAGCACCTCGGCCAACAGCGTGGCGGTGGCCGGCGTCTCCTCGCTGGGCTTGACGACGACGGCGTTGCCACAGGCCAGGGCCGGGGCGACCTTCCACGTCAGCAGCAGGAGGGGCAGGTTCCACGGGACGACGACGCCGACGACGCCGAGCGGCTTGCGGACCGCGTAGTTCAGCGCTCGGCGCCCGCCGGCCAGATCGGTGAGGAAGGACTCCTGCCCGGCGGCGGCCACCACGTCGGCGAACGTACGGAAGTTCGTCAGCGCGCGTGCGACGTCCAGCTCCCGCGCTTGCACGACCGGCTTGCCGGTGTCCGCGATCTCCGCGGCGACGAACTCCTCGAACCGCTCCTCGATCCGGTCCGCCGCCCGCCGCAACAGCGCCGTGCGCTCGCGCACCGGTGTGGACGCCCACCCGTCGTGCAGGGCACGGCGGGCCGCCGTCACGGCACGGTCCACGAGCTCCCGGTCCGCCTCGTGCACCCGGGCGAACGCCCGGCCGGTGGCGGGGTCGGTCTTTTCGAAGCTGCGGTTCTCGTCGGGCTCCACGAACTGCCCGGCGACGAAGTTGCGGATCCACCGCCCAGTCTCTGCCGTCATGCTCCCACTGTGATCGCCGCTGCCATGCCGTACAAATGCACGTCCTGTGGGGAGTTATAGCGGAATCGATATACCGGCCCAGTGGCCGGCAGGTGGTCGAGTCGTCGCGCCCGGGCCGGTGTGGTCGCTTCCGCTATACCCGAACGGGTATGCCGAGTCCCCAATTGGTTATTTGTGCGTCATGTCTCAGGGGCATCAGGATCCACCGTTAACGACGGGTGAAGCCAGGCCGTCGTAGCGGCTGTCCGGAGCGAACCGCCCCAGCCCGCCATCCAAGTGATAGGTCACCCCGTGAACACTTCACCTCGCGAAGAAAACCCGGGCGAAGCCCGAGCCACCGCCGGCAGAACCGCCCTCGCCACGCTCGCGGGCACGACGCTGGAGTGGTACGACTTCTTTCTCTACGGCACGGCCGCGGCACTCATCTTCAACCAGCAGTTCTTCCCGTCGCTCAGCCCCGCCGCCGGCACCCTCGCCGCGTTCAGCACCTTCGCCGTCGGCTTCATCGCCCGCCCCCTCGGCGGACTCGTCTTCGGCCACTACGGGGACCGCATCGGCCGCAAGGCGACGCTGGTCGTCTCCCTCGTCCTGATGGGCATCGGATCCACCCTCATCGGCGCCATCCCGAACTACGACACCATCGGCTTCTGGGCCCCGGTCCTCCTGGTCGCCCTGCGCATCGTCCAGGGCATCGGACTCGGCGGCGAGGGCGCCGGAGCGACACTGATGTCGATGGAACACGCACCGCGGGGCAAGAAGAACCTGTACGCCGGATTCCCGCAGATGGGTACGCCTGGCGGACTGGTCCTGGCCAACGTCGTCTTCCTCACCACCAACGCGCTCGTCGGCGACCGCGCCTTCACCTCATGGGGATGGCGCGTCCCGTTCCTGCTCAGCTTCGTGCTCGTCGCCGTGGGACTGCTGATCCGGCTGCGGGTGACCGAGTCCCCGTCCTTCGACCGTGCGCGTGCCCGCGACGAGGTGGTCAGGTTCCCCCTGGCCGAGTCCTTCAAGGTCGGCCTGCCCCGGCTGGCCCTGACCCTGTTCGCCGTCGTGGCGAACTCGGCCGTCGCCTACGTGTTCATGGTCTTCACCCTGTCGTACGGCTCCCAGCACCTCGACTACGACAAGCAGTTCCTCATCGTGAGCGTCACCGTCGCCGCCGCCCTGTGGTTCGCGACCATCCCGGTGTGGACGAAGATCGCCGACCGGCACGGACGGCGCACGATGTTCATCGGCGGATCCGTCGCCATCCTCGTCTGGTGCGTCGCCTTCTTCCCGCTGCTGAACACGGGGAACTCCGCGCTCGCGGTGGTGGCGCTGCTCGGCATGGGCCTGATCATCCCGGTCACCCACTGCGTGCAGGGCAGCATCATCGTCGACACCTTCCCCGTCAACGTCCGCTACTCGGGCACCTCGCTCATCCTCCAGGCAGGCGCGATCCTCGGCGGCGGTCTCGCCCCCATGATCTCGACGGCGCTTCTCAACTCGGGCGGCTCCTCGACCGGGGTGACCTGGTACCTCGTCGCGATCTGCTCCGTGAGCCTGGCGGGTGCCGTAGCCCTGTTCCGCCTGGTGCCGGAAGGGGCGCCGGAACGGGCGCGGGTCCCGGCCGAGTCGCTGTCGGGCGGCGCCGCGTGACCGGTGCCGGGGTCTACCGGTCGGGCCCGGTCCGCTACGCCGTGGCCGAGCGGTTTCGCCGGCCGCGGCCGGCGGCCGGGCACGACACCCGCCCGCCGAGCGGCGAGATCTGCCCGCAGCCGCCGTCCAGGCTCGACGCAGTCATGGGTCCCCCGCTCGACCCGCGCCCGCAGGGCGAGGACTGCCTGCATCTCACGGTCACCACACCCACCCGCGACGACCGGGCGCGGCCGGTGCTGGTCTGGTTCCACGGCGGCGGATTCAGCAGCGGCGGCGGCCTCATGGACTGGTACGACGGCGGTGCGCTCGCCGCCGAGGGCGACGTCGTCGTGGTGTCCGTCAACTACCGGCTGGGGGCGCTCGGTTACCTCTGCCTCGACGGGCTCTGCGAGGGCGACCTGGGCCTGTACGACCAGCTCGAAGCGCTCCGGTGGGTGCACCGGCACATCGCAGGGTACGGCGGCGACCGCGCGAACGTCACCGTCTTCGGGCAGTCCGCCGGGGCCCTCTCCATCCGGCTGCTGATGGAACTGCCCGAGGCCCGCGGGCTGTTCCGCCGCGCGATCCTGCAGAGCGCCCCCCTGGCGATCACGACCCGCTCCCGTGAGGAGGCGGCCGCACTCGGACGCCTCTTCGTCGAACGGCTCGCGGTCCACGCCCCCGGCGCCGACCCGCGCACCGCCGCCCCCGCCGCCCTGCTCGCCGCGCAACGGGACACCGCCCTCGCCCACCGCGCCCGTTCCGGCTCCACCCTGGAGCCACCATTCGGACCGGTCCGGACGCTCGGCGCGGAACTCGACGCGGGGGTACGGGGCATGGACGTCCTGTACGGCTGGAACGCGGACGACATGACCGCCTTCCCCGACGAACCGAACGAGGACGGCGACCCGGCCGGACCGACGCGCCGGATGTACGAGGCACCGCTGACCGCCCTCGGACAGCGCCTGGTGCGCGCCGGGGCCCGGGTCCATGCCTACCGGCTGGACTGGCGTCCGGCCGGCTCGCCGTACGGCGCCACCCATTGCCTGGAACTGCCCCTGCTCCTGGGCACCCGGGCCGCCTGGCGGAACTCCCCGATGCTGGGGGACACCGGCTGGGACGAGGTGGACGAACTGGGCCGGGCGATGCGCGCCGCCTGGACCGGCTTCGCCCGCACCGGCCGCCCCGGGACCGTTTTGCCGCCCCTGGCCTGCCGGAAGATCTCCTGACCCGCCGAAGGACCGGTCCCGGTTCCGGACCGGTCCCGGGGGCGGGCCGGAGTCGCGGCCGCGGGGCGGTGGGCGCGGTCCGGCCGCCCTACCGCTGCGCCGCGCCCGCCACGGGGGCCGACAGCTCGACGACCCGGAACCGTTCGGCGACGACCAAGGTGTCGTCGTCCACGGTGAACCCCGGGTCGCCGAGCGCCTCGCGCATCTCCGCGCCGTGCCAGAACCTCTCGTGGTCCGCGCGCCACTCGGCCACCGAGGCGTGGCCCTCGCCCTCGTCGACCACGTGCGGCAGATCGATGTCGCCGAGGCGCCGCACCCGTACGTCCGTCACCTCCAGCACCGCGATTTCACGGCCGTCCGAGTCGATCAGTGCGGACCGCTCACCGACCGGCGGCAGCTCCTCCTTCTCCGCCTCGTACTCGGCGAGCAGCCCGGTCGTCGACACCTTCACGCCGTCGAGCACCGCCCGCACGAGCCGGTCGCGCAGCGGGCCGGGGACGGCCAGCAGAAAGGGCTTGAGGGGTTCACGGTTCGGCATGGGCCCCAGTCTGACACGCGCTCATGGACCCGGTGCCGGACGGCGCGCCTGGTCGCGCGGGGGCCGCGGGTCGCGGCCGGGTCAGCGGTCGTGCCCCCGGCCGTGGCCGCCGTGCCCGGCGCCGTGGTCGAACTTCAGCGCCTCCGGCGGCATCACGACGAACGGTCGCATCATGCCCATGTCCTCGTGCTCCAGCAGGTGGCAGTGGTACATGAACCGCCCGTACCCGCCGTCGAAATTGCCGAGCACCTTCACCGACTGCCCCTGCGGCACACGGAAGACGTCCTTCCAGCCCTGCTCGTTCGCCGGCACCGGGATCCTGGTGCCGTGGTCGAACGCCACGGGCGAGCGGGTGCCGCGACCCAGGCGCCGTCCACGTCGAAGTGCGGCCAGATGCGGCCGTTGACCGTCGTGTACGGGCCCAGGAACGGCAGCGACACCGGTTTCCCGGTCTCCGGTTGGGCCGCCACGACCACGGTCGTCTTGTGCAGCAGCCGCCCGTTCGGCCGTCCGCCCTCGTCGGTGTCCAGATTGCGGTCGGCGAGGATCAGCGGCGCCTCCCGCTCGCCCGACAGCGGGCCGAGCGCGTCCTCCTCGTCGTCCCGGACCAGGTACGTGCCGACGAGCCCGGCGTACGCGTTCCACCGGGTGATGTTCATGGCGTGGTCGTGGTACCACCAGTGGGCGGCGTGGTGGTCGTTCGGGTACTCCGACAGCTGAGCGTCGCCGAAGCCGACGGCGTCGTCCGCCCAGCCGTCGTTCCCGCCGCCGGTCTGCGCGCCGTGCAGATGGGTCACCGTCCAGGCGGGCAGCGCGGCGACGTCCGCGTCCGGCTCGACGCCGTCGTGTCCCGGCCGGTTGTGCGGGGCCGTCTCGCCCGGCCCCACCGGACCGACCTCCGCGGCGGTCACCGGGTACGCGCTCCCCCGGGGCACCCGGTTGGTCCAAGCGATCCTGATCCGTTCCCCGCGCCGCACCTCGTGGGACTGCTGCACCCGCAGGTATTTCCCCCGTGGCTCCTCTGTATCGAAGGCCCCGGAGAGGGCGACAGCGTTCACCGCTCCGCCCCATCTGACCGGAACCGATGCATCCCACCGGGTGGGCGGCGGCCATTTCGCGCCAACGCGGCGCGCCGTCGTGACACCCTTTCGGGGCGTACGGTTGTTCGCGTTCGATCTTCACGAAATGACGGAAACAGGAGACCGCGGTATGTCGCAGCAGGTGCAAGGGGTCATCGCACCGGGGAAGAACGAGCCGGTACGGGTCGAGACGATCGTGATCCCGGACCCGGGCCCCGGCGAGGCCGTGGTGAAGATCCAGGCGTGCGGCGTCTGCCACACCGATCTGCACTACAAGCAGGGCGGCATCAACGACGAGTTCCCGTTCCTCCTCGGACACGAGGCGTCCGGTGTGGTCGAGTCCGTCGGCGAGGGCGTCACGGACGTCGCGCCCGGTGACTTCGTCATCCTGAACTGGCGCGCGGTGTGCGGCCAGTGCCGCGCGTGTCTGCGCGGGCGCCCCTGGTACTGCTTCGACACCCACAATGCGAAGCAGAAGATGACCCTGCTCGACGGCACGGAACTGTCCCCGGCCCTCGGCATCGGCGCGTTCGCCGAGAAGACCCTGGTCGCCGCCGGTCAGTGCACCAAGGTCGACCCGGAGGTCTCCCCGGCCGTCGCCGGGCTGCTCGGCTGCGGCGTCATGGCGGGCATCGGCGCAGCCCTCAACACCGGCCAGGTCGGTCGCGGCGACTCGGTCGCCGTGATCGGCTGCGGCGGTGTCGGCGACGCGGCGATCGTCGGCGCCCGGCTGGCCGGAGCGGCGAGGATCATCGCCGTGGACGTCGACGACCGCAAGCTGGAGACGGCGAAGTCGATGGGTGCCACTCACACCGTCGACTCCCGCTCCACCGACCCGGTCGAGGCGATCCGCTCGCTGACCGACGGCAACGGCGCGGACGTCGTCATCGAGGCGGTCGGCCGCCCCGAGACGTACCAGCAGGCGTTCTACGCCCGCGACCTCGCGGGCACCGTCGTCCTGGTCGGCGTCCCCACCCCGGAGATGCGTCTGGAACTGCCGCTGCTCGACGTCTTCGGCCGCGGCGGCTCGCTCAAGTCCTCCTGGTACGGCGACTGTCTGCCCTCGCGCGACTTCCCGATGCTCGTCGATCTGCACCAGCAGGGCCGCATCGACCTCGGCGCGTTCGTCACCGAGACCATCGGACTCGGCGACGTGGAGCAGGCGTTCGCCCGGATGCACGAGGGCGACGTGCTGCGCTCGGTGGTGATCCTGTGATGGCCGCCCGCATCGACCACCTCGTCACCTCCGGCATCTTCGCCCTCGACGGCGGGGAGTGGAACGTCGACAACAACGTCTGGATCGTCGGCGACGACACCGAGGCGATCGTCATCGACGCCGCCCACGACGCCGACGCCATCGAGACCGCGCTGAACGGCCGTGCCCTGCGCGCCATCGTGTGCACGCACGCGCACAACGACCACATCGACGCGGCCCCGGCCCTCGCCGCCGCCACCGGCGCACCGATCCTGCTGCACCCCGACGACCTGCCGCTGTGGAAGCGCACCCACCCGGACCGCGACCCGGACGGCGAACTGACCGACGGGCAGGAACTGAGGATCGCCGGCACGACGCTCACGGTCCTGCACACCCCGGGCCACGCGCCCGGAGCCGTCTGCCTGTACGCCCCCGGGCTGGGCACCGTCTTCACCGGCGACACGCTCTTCCAGGGCGGGCCGGGAGCCACCGGACGCTCCTTCTCCGACTTCCCGACGATCATCGAGTCGATCCGGGAGCGGCTGCTCGCCCTGCCCCCGGAGACCACCGTCCGCACCGGGCACGGCGACTCCACGGCCATCGGCGCGGAGGCCCCGCACCTCGACGAGTGGATCGCCCGCGGCCACTGAGGCCACGGCGGCACACGGGGCCGGGTCGCCGCTCACCGGTCCGGCCACGCGGAGAGCCGCAGCCCGCTCTCGAAGCGGCGCGGCTCGCCGGTGACCGGATCGGTGAACTCCATTACGCGGGCGAGAAGTTGAAGCGGACGCGACCAGTCGTCGGCCGCGCCCTCCGCCTCGACCACCGGATAGACCGGGTCGTTGACCAGCGGCAGCCCCAGCCCGTTCATGTGGACCCGCAGCTGATGGGTGCGCCCGGTGGCGGGCAGCAGCCGGTAGCGGCCGAGACCCGCCCGGTGCTCCAGCAGCTCGACGCGGCTCTCGCTGTTCGGCTCGCCCGGCTCCTCGCGCGCGGCGACGACCCCGCGCTCCTTCACGATCCGGCTGCGCACGGTCCGGGGGAGCGGCAGACCGGGGTCGTACCGCGCCACCGCCTCGTACTCCTTGCGCACCAGACGGTCCCGGAACAACGTCTGGTAGGCGCCCCGCTCCTCGGGCCGCACGACGAAGAGGACCAGTCCCGCGGTCAGCCGGTCCAGCCGGTGCGCGGGCTGCAGCGCGGGGAGCTCCAGCTCGCGGCGCAGCCGGGCCACCGCCGTCTCGGTGACATGGCGCCCGCGCGGCGTCGTCGCCAGGAAATGCGGCTTGTCGGCGACGACGAGATGCGCGTCGCGATGGACGACCCCGACCGGGAACGGCACCGGCTCCTCCGGCGCGAAGTCCCGGTGGAACCAGAGGTACCGCCCGGCGGCGTACGGCTCGTCGGCGGACACCGCGCCGCGTACGGACACGAACCGCCCCTCGGCGAACATGGCGTCCACCCGCGCCGCCCCGATCGCGCCCGCGAACCGCGCCCGCAGATGGTCCCCGACCGTCTCCCACCGCCCGTCCGGGTCCTCCGGAAGCCGCACCCGGACCGGATCGATCCCGTCCCGCTGGGGCAACGGCGCGGGCGGCGGCTTCGCGCGCCCCCTCACCGGGGTGCGCCGTCCGGTACGGCCGTACGCATGGCAGCAACTCCTCGCGTCCTCGTCGTGTCCTCGTCCTTGGGTGCCCGCACAGTATCCCCGCCCGCCCCGGCCCGCCGGGGCACCGCGCCCGCCCCCCACGAGACGGGGAGCGGGCCCGCGCAGCCCAGGAAGGTCGACGCGACCGGTCGGACTTCGCGCACGCGGTACCGCGGGGCGCTGCCCGCGCCCACCACCCCCCGCACCCGACCGGATGGAACCGTTCCGCAGGCCGGCCGCGTGCCCAGGTATGCCGTGAGCACCTGAGAAGGGAACGCATTGCACACCACAGGATCAAGCCCCTCCCGCCGCACCGCACTCGCCCTCGGCGCCGGTGCGGCGCTCTTCGCCGCCCTGCCCCCGGTGCTGGGCGGCACCGCGTACGCCGCGACCGGCGACGACCGCATCGCCTCGCGCCTGAGAGAACTGGAGCGGAAGCACACCGCCCGGCTCGGCGTGTACGCCCACCACACACGCACGCGGAAGACGGTGGCGTACCGGGCGGACGAACGCTTCCCGATGTGCTCGCTGTTCAAGACGCTCGCCGCCGCGGCCGTGCTGCGCGACCTCGACCACGACGGCGAGTTCCTGGCCGAGCGTGTCCACTACACCCGGGAGTACGCGGAGCGGTCGGGCCATTGTCCGATCACCGGCGAGGACGAGAACCTCGCCCATGGCATGACCGTCGAGGAACTGTGCGACGCCGCCATCCGCCACAGCGACAACGCCGCGGGCAACCTGCTGCTCCGCGAGCTGGGCGGACCGACCGCCATCACCCGCTTCTGCCGTTCGGCAGGGGACGGCCGGACCCGGCTCGACCGCTGGGAGCCCGAGCTGAACTCGGCGGAACCGTGGCGCGTCACCGACACCACCACCCCGCGCGCCATCGGGCGCACCTACGCGAACCTCGTGCTCGGCGACGTGCTCGCGCCCCCGGACCGGCACCGTCTCACCGGCTGGCTGCTCGGCAACACGACCAGCGACGAGCGGTTCCGCGCCGGGCTGCCCGCCGACTGGACCGTCGCCGACAAGACCGGCGGAGGCCGGTACGGCGGCAGCAACGACGTGGGCATCACCTGGCCGCCGGGCGACGCTCCGATCGTGATGGCCGTCCTGACGACCAGGTTCGAGGAGGACGCGCCGGCCGACAACGCACTGGTGGCCGGGACCGCGGCCCTGCTGGCCGAGGTGCTCGCGTAACCAGGGAACCCGGGGCCCGGGGCGCGAGCGGACGGCGCGCCGGGCCAATGGGCCGTGCGGCCGGGCCGCGTCACCGCCCGCAACAGCAGAAAACCCCAGCTCAGCTGGGGTTTTCAGTGGTGTCCGAGGGGGGACTTGAACCCCCACGCCCGATAAAGGGCACTAGCACCTCAAGCTAGCGCGTCTGCCATTCCGCCACCCGGACCAGGTGTCTGTCTCGCGGGCCTCGCCCGTTCCGACGTGGAAAACAATAGCAAACATCCGGGGGTGCTCGATCACTCCGGGGGAGTGCGAAGGGCGCACGACGAGAGGCGGGGGCCTTGGGCGGGCGGACGGTGCGGGGGAGGATGGGCGGAGGGACACGGCGACAGTGGAAGGAAGCAGTGTGAGCGAGACCAACACGGCCCGGACCGTCTCGGGCGAGGACGAGGTCGTGGACCTCTGTCGTGAGCTGATCCGCATCGACACCAGCAACTACGGGGACCACTCGGGACCGGGGGAGCGGGGCGCCGCCGAGTACGTCGCGCAGAAGCTGGCCGAGGTCGGGCTGGAGCCGCAGATCATCGAGTCCCACAAGGGCCGGGCCTCGACCGTGGCCCGGATCGAGGGCGAGGATCCGTCCCGTCCGGCGCTGCTCATCCACGGGCACACGGACGTGGTGCCGGCCAACGCCCACGACTGGACCCACCACCCGTTCTCGGGCGAGGTGGCGGACGGCTGCGTGTGGGGCCGGGGCGCCGTCGACATGAAGGACATGGACGCGATGACCCTCGCGGTCGTCCGCGACCGGCTGCGCAGCGGCCGCAAGCCCCCGCGCGACATCGTGCTGGCCTTCGTCGCCGACGAGGAGGCGGGCGGCACGTACGGGGCCCGGTACCTCGTGGACAAGCATCCCGGCCTCTTCGAAGGCGTCACCGAGGCGATCGGCGAGGTCGGCGGCTTCTCGTTCACGGTGAACGAGAAGCTGCGGCTCTACCTCGTCGAGACGGCCCAGAAGGGCATGCACTGGATGCGGCTCACCGTGGACGGCACGGCCGGGCACGGCTCGATGACCAATGACGACAACGCGATCACCGAGCTGTGCGAGGCGGTCGGGCGGCTCGGGCGGCACAACTGGCCGGTCCGGGTGACCAGGACCGTGCGCTCGTTCCTCGACGAGCTGTCCGACGCGCTCGGCGTCCCGCTCGACCCGGACGACATGGAGGCCACGCTTCCGAAGCTCAACGGCATCGCCAAGATGGTCGGCGCCACGCTGCGCAACTCCGCGGCTCCCACCATGCTCGGCGCCGGCTACAAGGTGAACGTGATTCCCGGCCAGGCGGTCGCACACGTCGACGGCCGCTTCCTGCCGGGCTTCGAGGAGGAGTTCCTGGCCGACCTGGACCGGATCCTCGGACCGCGGGTGAAGCGGGAGGACGTGCACGCGGACAAGGCGCTGGAGACCGGCTTCGACGGCGTGCTCGTCGACGCGATGCAGGTCGCGCTCAAGGCCGAGGATCCGATCGCGCGGGCGGTTCCTTACATGCTCTCGGCCGGTACCGACGCCAAGTCCTTCGACGACCTCGGCATCCGGTGCTTCGGTTTCGCCCCACTGCAACTGCCCCCGGAACTCGACTTCGCGGGCATGTTCCACGGCGTGGACGAACGGGTGCCGGTGGATGGCCTCAAGTTCGGTGTGCGGGTGCTCGACCGGTTCATCGACCACTGCTGAGCCCACCACTCCCCGATCAGCAATGTGTGCCGCCGTTCCGATTCATTTCGCGCCAAGAATCGCCAGCGTGTGCGCACTTGACCGGAAGGAGTGAAAGGAACCATACGCTCGTAGCCCGATTAGCTCGTCCTCGTTACAGGTGGTGCGGTCCGCGGCTGGGACCGCATTGCCAACTAGGAGGAAACAATGATCAAGAAGGTCGTCGCTGCTGCGGCCGTGACCGGTGGTCTGGTGCTCTCGGGTGCGGGCATGGCCGTCGCGGACTCCGGTGCCCAGGGCACTGCCGCCGGCAGCGCGGGCATCGTCTCGGGCAACACCATCCAGGCTCCCGTGCACGCCCCGGTCAACTCGTGCGGCAACACCATCACCGCCGCCGGGCTGCTGAACCCCGCCTTCGGCAACGAATGCGCCAGCAACTGACGTTGATGGGTCAACCCGAGAGGGTTTGAACCCGGTCGGCCCCGGAGCGCACGCCATGCGCTCCGGGGCTGCTGGGTTACTCCGCTTCCGCACGGTCGAGTGCGGGGGTATTCCGGCAGGCAGAAGGCAGGGAAGTGGTTATGCGACAGGTCACGCGCAAGGGCCTGATCACCGTGGCGGCAGCGGGCGGCGCGCTCGCGCTGAGCGGTGGGTACGCGCACGCGGACGCGGGGGCGTCCGGCGGCGCGACGAATTCCTCAGGGGTGCTTTCAGGGAATTCCGTCCAGATCCCGGTCGACGTACCGGTCAACGTCTGCGGCAACTCCGTGGACGTCGTGGCACTGATCAACCCCGCGTTCGGGAACACCTGCGGAAACGGTTCGCAGGGTGCTTCCTCGGGCAAGCACGCCTCCGGCAGCCAGGTGTCCGGCGACCTCACCCAGGCGAGCCGCCCGGGAACGGGCAAGCACCGGGCCCCGATCGACGGCGGGGCGACGGCCCAGGGCGTCGCGGAGGGTTCGTCGGGCGTGCTGTCCGGGAACAGCATCTCCGCGCCGATCGACATCCCCGTGAACGTCTGCGGGAACAGCGTCACCATCGGCGGACTGCTCAATCCCACCTTCGGCAACGAATGCGGGAACGACACGGACGTCGTCACACCGCCGGTCGGCACCCCGGTCACCCCGGCCACGCCGGTCACCCCGGTGACGCCGGTCACCGAGCACAAGCCGCCGACGTCGGGCCCGCAGGAGGTGCCGAACGCGCCCGAGGCACAGAACGTGCCGCAGCTCGCGCACACCGGGGCGGGCGGTGCCGGACTGCTGGTCCCGGTGGGCGCGGGTCTGCTGCTGGCGGGTGCGGGGGCGGTGTTCTACCGCCGCGCACGCCTGTCCGCGTAACGGACCGGCAGGCGAAGCGAGAAGGGCGGGCCCCGCGGTCGTGGGGCCCGCCCCGTCTCACCAAGTGGCGCGGAGCTGGCGGATGATCCGCCGTCGCAGCCGCACCCTGCGGCTGCCGTCGTGGCGCAGCGTCAGTCGGTCCAGTTCCCAGTGCCCGTACTCGGCATGGTCGGTCAGCAGGCGTGCGGTCTCCTTCCGGGACACCCCGCGCGGTACGTACACATCGACAAATTCGTATTCCGGCATCGCATCCATTGTGCGGGCAGAGGCCCGGTACGGATAGCGTCTGCACCATGTCTGATGCTGCGCAGCCCACCGCTGCCGAGGTACGCGCCGCCGCCGAAGCCATCAAAGCCGCGCTCGACCGCCACCTCGACGCGGTCGAACGCCGGACGGGGGACGATGATCCCGCCGTCTACGACGCGTTCAACGCACTGGCCGCCGCCGCCGAGGTCTACGACGAACTGCTCTACGACCGCTACGACGAGGTCACCCCCTTCGAGATCCCGGGTGCGGACGGCTCCTTGCCCCCGTACGCCGGCCCCGAGGAACCGAGCGCGCTCAGCGTTCTGATCCGGCGGGACTACGCCGTGGTGGAGCCGCCGCGGCTGTTCGCACAGGCACAGCGGATCGCCGGCCTCGATCCCGACGACCGGGGCACCGGGAGCGACGCAGTCGTCGGATCCAGCGTCCACGCGGCGCTCGGAGTGCTGTTCGGGGAGTACGAACCGGACGAGATCGCCTCCCGGTGCGCCGAGTTCGGGCTGGAGGAGGGGGACTCCACGCTCTGGGTCACGGCCGCGGAGGAGCTGCCGGAGGCAGGGGAGTGGCTCGACGCGCCGTTCGATGAAGCGGATCCGCACCTCGTGGTGTGCCGCTTCGACGTGAGTTCCGTCTTCGACGAGGACGACGCCGACGAGGAACCGGTGGGGCTGGCGACGGACAGCTCCTGACCCGTGCCGTCGGCCGGGTCCGTACCCCGGCCGGTTCCGGCCGGGGTACGGGACGGCGCGCGGCCCGGTCAGCGGGCCGCCGCCTCCAGAAGGCCGCGCAGTCGTGTCGTGCGGTCCCGGGCCGGGGGCTCGGCGACCGCGCGCGGGAGTGCCTGGTCCACGCCGTGCACCACGGAAAGGTGCCGCTCGGCCCGGCCGAACGCGGTGTACACCCAGGGGCGGCTCAACCCCTGCGCCGCGTCGCCCGGCAGGACGACGACCACCGCGGGCCACCGCGTTCCGGCCGCCTGGTGGGCGCTGAGGGCCCAGCCGTGGCGCACGGTCGACGCCACCCGCTGCGGGGGGACGACGATCCGCTCGCCCGTGCGGTCCAGGTGCAGGCCCTCGGCGTCGGCCGAGACGACCGTGGCGGGCACGGTCCTGCCGGGCGCCGGGACATGGACGACACGGTCGCCCGGGTCGAATCCGCCGAACCGTCCAGGGCCGGGGTTGAGCCGCTGTTTGAGCGCCGCGTTCAGCGCGCGGGTGCCCGCCGAACCGCCGTGGCCGACGGTGATCACCTGGGTGTCGGCCGAGGGGATGCCAAGAGCGCGCGGCACCGAGTCCGCGACCAGTTGCACGGTGCGGTGCACCGCCTCGCCCGCGTCGCGCACGGGGACGATCACCACCTCCCTGCCCGGCGCCGCCACCTGGTTCAGCTCACCGATGCCGATGCCGGAGACCAGTTCACCGATCGGTCCCGGATCCGGTGTGCGGGAGACGACCTGCGGGCAGGCACGGGCCGCCAGCACATCCGCGAACACCTGCCCGGCCCCGGCCGAGCCCAGGACGCCCGGGTCGCCGCTCAGCACCAGCCGGGTGCCGTCGGCCAGGGACTCCACGAGCATCGCGGCGGCCTCGACGTCCACCTGCGGGGCGTCCAGCACGACGAGCAGGTCGACGGCGATCGCTCCCTCCCCGTCCCGTCCGGGGCCCTCCGTGCCGGAGAGCAGTCCGGCGAGGGTGACGGCCGCCGCCGGATCGCCGACCGCCTCGGCCAGCCTGCGCCTGCCGTCGACGCTGTGCGCGGTGCCCAGGACGCGCAGGCCCAGCGCACGCGCCGCGGTGAGGAGGGCGGCGGGTTCGGCCCTGGCCTCCTCACCGCCGGTGTGCGCCACGACGCCGTGGGCCGCGACCGCGCGGATCAGCTCGGCCGCCGACGGGGAGCTTGCGGCCGAGGCCGCCTCCGTCCAGTCCGCGCCCTTCTCGCAGGCGTGGACCAGACGTGCCAGACCGTCGGCCAGGCTCTCCTCGGCGAGCGCGTACCGGTCGAGCCCGAGCAGCACCCTGACCGGTTCCCGCCCGGACGGGTCCGGGTGGTCCGCTCCCGTGCCCTCGTCGGCTTCCGCGGCGGCCGGGCTCCCGTCCTCGTCCTCCTGGAACACGAGGACCACGCCTGCGGCGACGGCGTGCCGCACGGCCGCTTCCGGGTCGGACACGGCGTGCTCGGCGAGCGCGGCGCGGACCGCCGCCGCCTCCAGCGCCGTGTGCCCCCGGAGCGCGGCCCGCTCCAGCAGCCACCCGACCAGGGCGGCGGTCCTGCGCTCGTCGTCCGGACCGCAGCCGGGACCCAGGAGGGCCCGGGCGAACCCGTCGGCCTGCTCGGGCCCGACGCCCGGCACGGCCATCATCCGCCACGGGTCCTCGCGCAGGACGCCGGCCGCCTGCGCGCCGAGCGCCTCGGCCGTCGGCCCCGCGAGCGCTCCGGGGGCACCGCCCTCGGCCAGCACGGCGGCCACCTCGGCCACGGCCTGGGGGGAGGGGCCACGGGGTGCCGACGCCGGCTCGGGCGGCCGGGGGCGCGCGGGGGCGGGAGCGGGCCGCCTGGGCGCGGCGGCGGGCAGGGGCGAGTCGAAGAACGCGGAGGCGGACGTCTCGCCGCTCTCGACGGCGCGTACGGCGGCCAGCAGATCGGCCGCCGTACCGCTCAGCTTCCCGCCGGCCGGGATGGGGCCCGCCTTGTCGGCCTTGCGCTTCTCGATCCGCTCCCTGAGCTCACGCTGGGCGGCGAGCTCGGCCTCGGCCTCCGAGAGCGGGGCGGCGGCACCCTCGCCCCCGGCGGCCTGCTCACCCGTGGTCTTCCCGTCCTCGGGGGTCTCCTCGTCGCCGTCCGGGGCATCCGTCGGCCCCTCGTCCGAGGGCGCTGCGGACGGTGTGCCGTCCGGGGACGCCGGCGCGGCGGCCGTCGCGCCGGGTGCGGAGCCGTCGCCGTCCCCCTCGGCGGCGGGGGCATCCACCGGCGCCGCTTGTTCGTGTGCAGCCCCGTCCTCGCCCCGCGCGGGTGGCGAGGACGGGGCGGCAGCGGCGGCGGGGTCCGCGACGGCGCCTGCGTCGTCGGCGGCCGGGGTGCCGGGGGTGTCTCCCCCGGGAAGCGCGGTCACAGCGTGCTCCAGTCCTGGTCCGGATAGCGGTGCACGGGCGCCGACACGTCGTCGAGCGCCTGGCAGATCTCGTCAGGAAGACTAAGCGTCTCCACTGACAATGCCTCCGTGAGCTGGTGCGCGTTGCGCGCGCCGACGATCGGGGCCACCACTCCCGGCCGGTCCCGCACCCAGGCGAGCGCCACTTGGAGCGGCGTCGTGGCCAGACCGTCCGCCGCCGTCGCCACCGCGTCCACGACGCGGGCCGCCGCGTCGTCCAGATAGGGCTCGACGAACGGAGCCAGCAGTTCCGAGGCGCCGCGCGAGTCCGCGGGAGTGCCCGTCCGGTACTTTCCGGTCAGCACCCCCCGGCCCAGCGGCGAGGAGGGGAGCAGCCCCACGCCCAGGTCGAGGGCGGCGGGCAGCACCTCACGCTCGACGCCCCGCTGCAGCAGGGAGTACTCCATCTGCGTGCTCGCCAGCCGGGTGCGCATTCCGGGCGAGGCCAGCTGCCAGGTCGCCGCCTTCGCCAGTTGCCAGCCGCAGAAGTTCGACACTCCCGCGTACCGGGCGCGGCCGCTGGACACCGCCAGGTCCACCGCCTGGAGTGTCTCCTCCAACGGGGTCGCCGGGTCGAAGGCGTGGACCTGCCACAGGTCGACGTGATCGGTACCGAGCCGGTCCAAAGAGGCGTCCAGGGCCGCCAGCAGATGCCCGCGGGAGCCGTTGAACCTGCGGTACGGATCGGCGACGCTGCCCGCCTTCGTGGCGATGATCAGCTCGTGCCGCGGTACCAGGCCGTCAGCGAGCCGCCCGAGCAGGTACTCGGCCTCCCCGCCGCCGTACACGTCGGCCGTGTCGATCAGGGTGCCGCCCGCCTCCCAGAACGCCTTCAGCTGCTCGGCGGCGTCGTGCTCGTCGGTGTCCCGGCCCCAGGTGAGGGTGCCGAGCCCGATCCTGGACACGCGAAGGCCGGTGCGGCCGAGATGCCTCTGCTCCATGGGCGCTGAGATTACTGGTCAGACCCCACGGGGCGGAGGGCTGTGGACAACCCGGCTCCGAGTCGCCCCTGCCGCGACGGGCCACCGAGCGATAGAGTCCGGGACGGAGAGACGTTACTGATCAGTAAGGGGAGCGGCTATGCGGCTCGGCATCAATCTCGGTTACTGGGGCGCGGGAATGGACGGCGACAACCTCGCCGTGGCCCAGGAGGCCGACCGGCTCGGCTACGACGTCTGTTGGGCGGCCGAGGCGTACGGCTCCGACGCCCCGACCGTGCTCTCCTGGGTGGCCGCCCGGACCGAATCCATCGACGTGGGCTCCGCGATCATGCAGATCCCGGCCCGTCAGCCCGCGATGACGGCGATGACCGCCGCCACCCTCGACTCGCTCTCCCAAGGCCGCTTCCGGCTCGGCCTCGGCGTGTCGGGGCCCCAGGTCTCCGAGGGCTGGTACGGCGTCACGTTCGACAAGCCCCTGGCCCGCACCCGGGAGTACGTCGAGATCGTCCGCCGGGCGATGTCCCGGGAACGGCTGACGTACGAGGGGCAGCACTGGACGCTGCCGCTGCCGGACGGCCCGGGCAAGCCCCTCCGGCTCACCGTCCACCCGCAGCGCGAGCACATTCCGCTCTACATCGCCGCGATCGGCCCGAAGAACCTGGAGCAGACGGGCGAGATCGCCGACGGTGCCCTGCTGATCTTCCCCGCGGCCGAACACCTGGAGGAGACCGCGGTCAAGCACCTGCGGGCGGGGCGGGAGAAGGCCGGGCTGACCATGGACGGCTTCGACGTCTGCCCGACGCTGCCGCTCGCCGTCGGCGACGACATCGACGCGCTCGCGGACACGTTCCGCCCGTACACCGCGCTGTACGTGGGTGGCATGGGCAGCCGCGACCAGAACTTCTACAACCGGCTCGCGCGGCGCATGGGCTACGAGAGGGAGGCCGTCGAGATCCAGGACAAGTACCTGTCCGGCGACAAGAACGGCGCCGCCGCCGCCGTCCCGCACGAGCTGATCGACCGGACCACGCTGCTCGGCCCCGTCGAGCGGATCGCCGAGCGGATGCAGGCGTACGCCGCCGCGGGCGTCACGACGCTCACCCTCGCCCCGGCCGGATTCACGCTCGACGAGCGGATCGCGGCGCTGCGGGCCGGCACGGAGGCGCTGGAGCGGTCCGGCCTCGCGTGACGCGGATCCACGGACGCCGGGACCACGGGCTCCCGTAGGCATCGCGGCCGTGGTGGGGGCTCGGGGGTCTCCCCGCCACGGCCGTCACGCGGAACAACGCGCCCGATGGCGCGCGGTTACTCCCCCCGGTCCGCCGTTCCACCGGAGGCGAAAGGTTTCAGCCATCGTCGCCGGACCGGCCGGGCAGCCCGTCCGGCGTAGCCGCAGGCCGTTCCTGTTGCCCGGGTGGGCGACCCGCATTTGACTGGCGATGGGCCGACGCGGGTACGGAGGTGGCTGTGGTGCTCTCGGCAAGGAACCTGTTCCAGGAAATTCTCGACGAGGACGACTCGTTCCGGCTGTTCTGCTCCATCGCGGCCGGCGGCGAGGCCCAGGGCGGCTGGGAGAACGGCCGGATCGCGGCCCTCGTCCCCGAGAGCCAAAGGGCCCTGGCGCCCAGGATCGCCCGGCACGGCGCCGACGAGGACAAGCACGGACGGATCTTCGGGGCGCTGCTGAAGAAGCGCGGACTGCGTCCGGTCGAGGTCCCGCCCGAGACCGACTACACGATGCTGCTGGAACGGCGGGGCATCGGCCTCGCCCACGAACGGCTGGGGGGCCGGGAACCGCTCACCGAGCGCGACATCATCACCTACCTCGCCCACAGCCGGGTCACCGAGCAGCGCGCCTCCGAGCAGATGGCGCTGCTGCGCAGGCATTTCGCCGACGACCCCGACATCGGCCGCGCGGTACGGGTGATCGCGGACGACGAGGACAACCACCTGGCGTACTGCCACGAGGAACTGCTGCGCCTCGCCGGGGCGGGACACGGCCGTACGATCCAGCGCCTCCTGCGCGAGTGCGCTCTCGCCGAGATCCGGGTGTACCGCGACGTCAGCCTCGCCGTGATGGATCACATGGGCCGCATCCTCGGCTGGTCCCGGACCAGGGCGGCCGTGCTGGCGGCGGGGATCCATCTGGTCCACGTCTACGAACGGCTCGTGGGATGGCGGCGCATGGTGCGCCTGGAGCAGCCGGAGCGCCGCGACGCGCTGGGCGGGCCCGCGCCGCGGGAACCCGAGCCCGTCTGACCGGCGCCCCGCGCTCTTCGGCGCCGGTGTCCCCGTGATCCGGCGCCCCCCGCGCGGCGGGGCGCGCCTCAGAGCCAGCCGCGGCGCTTGAAGAGCCGGTGCAGCGCGAGGACCGCCGCGGCCATCAGCACGATCACCGCCGGGTACGCCCACACCTGACCGAGCTCCGGCATGTGCTCGAAGTTCATGCCGTAGATCCCCGCCACCATGGTCGGAACGGCGGCCATGGCCGCCCAGGCCGAGATCTTGCGCATGTCGTCGTTCTGCCGCACGCCCACCTGGGCCAGATGGGCGGAAAGGATGTCCGAGAGCAGCCGGTCCAGCCCCTCCACGTACTCGTTGGCCCGCGTCAGGTGGTCGCTCACGTCCCGGAAGAACGGTTGCGAGTGCTCGTGGACGAACGGCACGTCCGCGCCCGCCAGGCGGGCCATGGGGGCGCTCAGCGGACCGGCGGCGCGGCGGAACTCCATGAGCTGCCGCTTGAAGGTGTAGATGCGGGACGCGGTGTTCTTGGTGTTCGCGGAGCCGGTCGGCGCGAACACCTCGGTCTCCAGCTCCTCCAGGTCGTTCTGGAGCTCGCCCGCCACCTCGATGTAGTGGTCGACGACGGCGTCGCTGATCGCGTACAGCACCGCGGTCGGCCCGTGCCTGAGCACCTCCGGCTCCGCCTCCAGCCGGCGCCGTACCGCGGCGAGCGGCGCGCCCTCCCCGTGCCGGACCGTCACGACGAACGAATCGCCGATGAAGGCCATCAGCTCATCGGTGGTGACCGTGTCGCTCAGGTGCTCGTACACCACCGGCTTGATGACCGCGAACAGCGAGTCGTCGTACACCTCCAGCTTGGGCCGCTGGTGGGCGCTCAGGGCGTCCTCCACGGCCAGCGGGTGGAGCCCGAACTCGTCGCTGACGCGCTCGATCTCCTGCTCGGTCGGCTCGTACAGCCCGATCCAGAGGAACGCGTCCCCGGTGGCCCGTGCCCCCGCGAGAGCGTCGGAGAGGTCGGCGGGGCGCTCGGTACGGCGCCCGGCCCGGTAGATCGCACAGTCCACAATCACGGCGCGCATTCTTCCCTGCCCCACACTCCCGCGCATCCCGGCCCGCCCCACACTCCCGCGCATCCCGGCCCGCCCCGCACTCCCGCGCATCCCGGCCCGCCCCCGCGCGACCCGGCAGCGGCCTACGCTGGCCCGTATGCCCACCCTGATCCTCGTACGCCATGGACGCTCCACCGCCAACACGGCCGGGGTGCTCGCCGGCCGCTCTTCGGGCGTCGCGCTCGACGAGCGCGGCACCGCACAGGCCGCCGCGCTGCCCGGGCGGCTGGCCGCGCTGCCCCTCGCCGCCGCCGTCACCAGCCCCCTCCAGCGCTGCCGGGAGACACTGCGCCCGCTGCTCGACGCCCGGCCGGACCTGGTGGCGCACACCGAGGAACGGATCAACGAGTGCGACTACGGCGACTGGTCCGGGCGCAAGCTGGCCGAACTCGCCGACGAGCCGCTGATGAGCGTCGTGCAGCGCCACCCCTCGGCGGCGGCGTTCCCCGGCGGCGAGTCCCTGCGCGCCATGCAGGCGCGCGCCGTGGACGCCGTACGGTTCTGGAACGCGCGGATCGGGGCCGAACACGGCGACGACGCCGCCTATGTGATGTGCTCGCACGGCGACGTCATCAAGGCGCTCGTCGCCGACGCGCTCGGCATGCACCTCGACCTCTTCCAGCGGATCCACGTGGACCCCTGTTCGGTCACCGCGATCCGCTACACGAGCCTGCGGCCGTTCCTGCTGCGGCTCGGCGACACGGGGGACCTCGCTCCCCTGGCGCCGCGCGAGCAGACGGACGGGACGGCCCCGGACACGCGCCCGGCCGCCGGTACCGAAGCCGACGCGGAGGTCGGCGGCGGCGCCGGGGCGCCGTGATCGCTCCGCGCAGTAGGGTGGACGCGCCGTGGACGCCCGCAGCGGTACAGCCGGCGGCCCCGGCCATCCCTCATTCCCTTCCCCATCAGCCGCCGATCTTCAAGGGAGACAGGACGTGTCCCGTCAGGTGTTCCTCTATGACCCCCCGGACCGCTTCGTGGCCGGCACGGTCGGGTTGCCTGGACGTCGTACGTTCTTCCTGCAGGCAACCTCGGGCAGCCGCGTCACCAGCGTGGCCCTGGAGAAGACTCAGGTCGCCGCACTCGCCGAGCGCATCGACGAACTGCTCGACGAAGTGGTGCGGCGGACCGGCGGGAACTCGCCGGTGCCCGCCGTCGCACCCCAGGACGTCACCGACACCGCCCCCCTCGACGTGCCCGTCGAGGAGGAGTTCCGGGTCGGCACGATGGCGCTCGCCTGGGACGGCGAGGAACAGCGCATGATCGTCGAAGCGCAGGCGCTGGTCGAACTGGACGTGGAGTCCGACGAGGACCTCGCGGAGGCCGAGGAACGGCTGCTGCAGGACGAGGAGAACGGTCCGCCGGTCCTCCGCGTCCGCCTCAGCGGCGCGCAGGCTCGGGCCTTCGCCAAGCGCGCCCTGGACGTCGTGAACGCCGGACGCCCCCCCTGCCCGCTGTGCAGCCTGCCGCTCGACCCGGAAGGACACGTGTGCCCGCGCCAGAACGGATACCGTCGCGGAGCCTGACCGACGCCGAGCTGGTCACGGTGCTCACCGAGGGCCGGCTCATCGTCCGCGGACAGGTCCGCGGGGCGTCCAACGCGGTGCTGCACTGCGCGGTCTCCTACGACGGCGTGGAACTGGCCTGCGTCTACAAGCCCGTGGCCGGGGAACGGCCGCTGTGGGACTTCCCCGACGGCACCCTCGCCCAGCGGGAGGTGGCCGCCTATGAGATCTCCGAGGCGACGGGCTGGGGGCTCATACCCCCCACCGTGCTCCGGGACGGGCCGTACGGCGAGGGCATGTGCCAGCTGTGGATCGACGCCGGACCGGACGGCGACGGGAACGCCGCGGACGGGCGGCGCCCGCTGCTGGCACTGGTCGAGGACGACGAGCCCGGCGAGGGCTGGAAGGCCGTCGCCCGCGCCGAGGTCGGGGAGGGCAGAACGGCCCTGCTGGTGCACGCGGACGACCCGGCGCTGCGGCGGATGGCGGTCCTCGACGCCGTGATCAACAACGGCGACCGCAAGGGTGGTCATCTGCTGTCCGCGCCCGGAGGCCGGCTGTACGGCATCGACCACGGCGTGACCTTCAACGCCGAGGACAAGCTGCGCACCCTGCTGTGGGGTTGGGCGGGGGAGCCGCTGACGGCCGAGGCCGTCGACGCGGTGGACCGGCTGGGCGCGGACCTGGCTCCCGGGACCCCGCTCGTCACCCGGCTGGGCGAGCTGATCACCCCGGCCGAGATCGAGGCACTGCGGGGGCGTGTGGCCGGGCTCAGGGCATCGGGGCGGCACCCGGAACCGAGCGGGGCGTGGCCCTCGATTCCCTGGCCGCCGGTGTAGCCGGTGCCCTGGGCCGGCGGTGTGAGCGGCGGCGCCGACGCCGGCGGCGACCCGGTGCCTGTGTGCGTGGCGCGCGGGACGGCCCGGGGCGGAGGCACGCCCGGTGCGACACCCGGGGAGAACAGGCCGTTTCGGCGACGGCGCGCTGGACGACGGGCGGGACCCCCGCGCTCGCCGGGGCACGCGCATTCCCCGGCGCCGTCTCCCCTCCCGGCCGAAGCAGACGGGACCGCATCGCGCAAGAGCGCCTCTTCGGTCGGGATCCGGTATCCGGTTCGTATCCGGAACGTGCATCCGGTTAGGCTCGTGCCATGCATGCCTGGCCCGCTTCTGAGGTCCCCGCCCTGCCCGGCAAGGGCCGCGACCTTCGGATCCACGACACCGCGACCGGCGGACGGATCACTCTCGACCCCGGTCCCGTCGCCCGCATCTACGTCTGCGGCATCACGCCGTACGACGCGACCCACATGGGTCATGCGGCGACCTACAACGCGTTCGACCTCGTTCAGCGCGTGTGGCTCGATACCAAGCGGCAGGTCCACTACGTGCAGAACGTCACCGACGTGGACGACCCGCTGCTGGAGCGGGCCGTGCGCGACGGGCAGGACTGGACCGAGCTCGCCGAGCGCGAGACGGTCCTGTTCCGCGAGGACATGACCGCCCTGCGCATGCTCCCGCCGCAGCACTACATCGGCGCGGTGGAGGCGATACCCGGCATCGTCCCGCTCGTCGAACGGCTCCGGGACGCCGGTGCCGCCTACGAACTCGACGGCGACGTGTACTTCTCCGTCGAGGCCGACCCGCACTTCGGAGGTGTCTCCCGCCTCGACGCCGAGGCGATGCGGCTGTTGTCCGCAGAGCGCGGCGGCGACCCGGAGCGCCCCGGCAAGAAGAACCCGCTCGACCCGATGCTCTGGATGGCCGCCCGCGAGGGCGAGCCGAGCTGGGACGGGGGCTCGCTCGGCCCCGGCCGGCCCGGCTGGCACATCGAGTGCGTCGCCATCGCGCTGGACCACCTCGGCATGGGCTTCGACGTGCAGGGAGGCGGGTCCGACCTCGCCTTCCCGCACCACGAGATGGGCGCCTCGCACGCCCAGGTCCTGACCGGCGAGTACCCGTTCGCCCGGGCGTACGTGCACGCGGGCATGGTCGCCCTGGACGGCGAGAAGATGTCCAAGTCCAAGGGCAACCTGGTCTTCGTCTCACGGCTCCGCCGGGACGGCGTAGACCCGGCGGCGATCCGTCTCGCCCTGCTCGCGCACCACTACCGGTCCGACTGGGAGTGGACCGATCAGGCGCTCGCCGAAGCGGTCGCCCGGCTCGGACGCTGGCGTTCCGCCGTTTCCCGGCCCGACGGACCGTCCGCCGAGGCCCTGGTCGAGGAGGTCCGGGACGCCCTCGCCGACGATCTGGACGCACCGGCGGCACTGGCCGCCGTGGACCGCTGGGCCGAGCGGCAGCACGCCGAGGGCGGCACGGACGAGGGCGCGCCCGGACTCGTCTCGCGCACCGTCGACGCGTTGCTGGGCGTCGCGCTGTAGCGCCGTACGCGGCAACGACCCGCTGATGTTCCCCATCCGGCGGACCGGCCCCGGACCTCTCGACGAAGTCCGGGGCCGGTTCCGTCTCGTTCCGGAAGCCGGGGCATGTGCCCGGCACCCGTGCTGCGGCCGAGGGCGACGGGGCGCCGGGCGATACCCGTCGCCCCACCGTCCGGCTCAGTCCTCGGAAGAGCCCCGCGAGGACTGGGCCGGGCCGTCGTCGCCCTCGTCGTCGCCGACGGCCCCCGGGCGGGCGGGCCCGTTCGTGGGCGGCGTGCCGGGTGACGTCCGGCCGTCGCCCTCCGGCCGCGTCGGTTTCGGCGGACGGTTCCGGCCACCGGAGGTGTCGCGCAGATACGCGCTGTCGCCGCTCTCCGTGGCGTGTCCGCCGGGGCCCTGCCCCGGACCGGTGTCCCGGCGGCGCAGATAGCGCTCGAACTCGCGGGCGATGGCCTCGCCGCTCGCCTCCGGAAGCTCCGCGGTGTCCCGGGCCTCCTCCAGCGTCTGCACGTACTCCGCCACCTCACTGTCCTCGGCGGCCAGTTGGTCGACGCCGAGCTGCCAGGCGCGCGCGTCCTCGGGCAGTTCGCCCAGCGGGATGCGCAGACCGAGCAGGTCCTCCAGCCGGTTGAGCAGCGCGAGGGTGGCCTTCGGGTTGGGCGGCTGCGACACGTAGTGCGGCACCGCGGCCCACAGACTGACCGCGGGCACGCCCGCGTGGGTGCACGCCTCCTGAAGGATGCCGACGATGCCCGTCGGGCCCTCGTACCTGGTCTCCTCCAGGTCCATGGAACGGGCCAGATCGGGGTCGGAGGTGACCCCGCTGACCGGTACCGGGCGGGTGTGCGGGGTGTCTCCGAGCAGTGCGCCCAGGATCACCACCATCTCCACGCCCAGCTCGTGGGCGAAGCCCAGAAGCTCGTTGCAGAACGAACGCCAGCGCATGGACGGCTCGATACCGCGGACCAGGACGAGATCGCGGGGCTGCTCCCCGCCGACGCGGACCACGGAGAGCCGGGTGGTGGGCCAGGTGACCTTGCGCGTACCGCCGTCCAGCCAGATCGTGGGCCGGTTGACCTGGAAGTCGTAGTAGTCCTCGGCGTCCAGCGCCGCGAACACCTCTCCCTTCCACTCCCGGTCCAGGTGCGCGACCGCCGTGGAGGCGGCGTCACCTGCGTCGTTCCATCCCTCGAACGCGGCCACCATGACCGGGTCGATCAGCTCGGGAACCCCCTCGAGCTCGATCACCCAGGCCTCCTTCCGAAGTTCCCTTGCGTACGCAACAACCTTACGGCTTCCGGCCACCTTCGACGCAGCCCTCGCGCACGGCCGGGTGAACCCGCCGTCACGGTCCCGGGGCAGGGGGTGTCCGCGGCGCCGGTCCGGCCGCTCGCCCGCCCCGCCGGTGTCAGGGGGCGGGGTCCGGTCCCCGCCCCGCTTCCCGCGGCGTCGACCGCAACCACTGCTCCACGCCCGCCACATGCACCGTCGCCCGGACCGCGCGGCCTCCGCGTCCCGTTCGCGCAGCGCGGACAGGATCGCCCGGTGCTCGTACAGCGTCCGGCCGATCGCGTCCTCCTGCGTCAGGCCGCGTCGGACCCGCGCCCGGAGCGTCGGACCCGAGAGCCCGTCGAGCCGGCCAGTTCGGTCCGGCTCCTGGTCACCTGGTCGGGCGTGGCGAAGACTTCGGCCATCCGCACCGGATCGAGGATCGCCACGACCGTGACACCGGTCGTCAGCCGGAGGGTGGAGGCGCGGGCGGCGAGCGCGCCGAGCACCGTGCTCGGGCTCGGGCTCGGGCTCGACGAGCGGAACGGCCCGGCGTGCCGCTCGCCGATCGCGTACGCGTCGAAGCCCGGCCGCTGCGCGACGACCCGGACTCGATCACCTCCTCGAACCGCTTTGCGATGGAGGGGAGGTGAGGGGTGGGCGGATGCTGGGCAGGGCCGATGAGGGCAAGCGCCGAGAACTTCATGCCTCGACTGACTGCGCGTCATAGTGGGCCCGTATCGGTAGTCGTGTGGCGCGTTCGCCGTTCGTCCCGTGGACGGGGACGTGGACGTGAACACGGGCGTGGAAGCAGACGCGGATGCGGCGCGGACGGGGCCCCGCCGTGGGGGCGCCCCGTCCGCGTCCTGCGCGCCTCGCGCGCGTCCCGTCAGCCGCGGTCGTCGAGCATGGACTCGACACCGGCCCGGATCTCGTCCGTGGCCAGGCCCCGGATCGTCAGGGTCGTCCGGCGGCGCAGCACGTCGTCCGCCGTCTCGGCCCACTCGTGGTCGCGGGCGTAGGCGACCTGCGCCCAGATCTCCGGCGCGTCCGGGTGGATGCGTTCGGCCAGCGCCGGGTTCTCGTTCGCCAGCCGCGCGATGTCGAAGGCGAGCGAACCGTAGTGCGTGGCGAGGTGCCGCGCGGTGTCGGCCGCCATCCGGGGCCCGGGTGCGGCGCCGTCGATCAGGAGCCGGTGCGCCACCGCGTTCGGGTTGGCGATGCCGGGCAGCGGGAGCTTCTTCGGCAGCTGCGATATCGGCTCCATGCCGCTTCCGAGGGGGCGCCCCGGGAGCGTGGCCAGCTTGTTCATCACCGTGCGGCCGATGTGACGGAACGTCGTCCACTTGCCGCCCGCGACCGACAGCATCCCGCCGCGGCCCTCCGTGACGACCGTCTCGCGCTTGGCCTTGGAGGTGTCGCCCGGTCCGCCGGGCAGCACCCGCAGACCGGCGAAGGAGTACGTGATCAGGTCGCGCGACAGTTGCTGGTCCTTGATGGAGAACGCCGCCTCGTCGAGGATCTGGGCGATGTCCTTCTCCTCGACCGCGACATCCGCGGGGTCGCCCTCGTACTCCTCGTCCGTCGTACCGAGCAGCAGCATGTCCTCCCAGGGCAGGGCGAACGTGATGCGGTACTTGTCGATCGGGGTGGCGAGCGCGGCGTTCCACGGGCGTGTGCGCTTCAGCACCAGGTGCGCGCCCTTCGACAGGCGCACCGACGGCGCCGCGTTCGGGTCCTCCATCCTGCGCAGGTGGTCGACCCACGGCCCGGTGGCGTTCAGCACGAGCCGGGCGTCGATGCCGAACTCCGTGCCGTCCAGGCGGTCTTGCAGATCGGCGCCCGTCACCCGGCCCTTGGTGAACCGCAGCCCGGTGACCGCCGCGTGGTTCAGGACCACGGCGCCCGCGTCGACGGCCGCGCGGACCGTCATCAGCGCCATCCGGGCGTCGTTCATCTGGCCGTCGCCGTAGACCGCCACGGCCCTCAGGTTGTCCGTGCGCAGCTCCGGCACGTCGCGCTGCGCCTTCTCGGGGCTGATGACGTGCCCGACCCCGTCGCGGAACGCGGAGAGCGCCGAGTACGCGAACACGCCCGCGCCGAGGACCGCGGCGCCGTGCGGGCCGCCCTTGTAGACCGGCAGGTAGAAGGTGAGCGGATTGGCCAGGTGCGGCGCCACCTCGCGGGACACCGCACGGCGCTCGAAGTGGTTCTCCGCGACCAGCTTCACGGCACCGGTCTGCAGGTAGCGCAGACCGCCGTGGAGCAGCTTCGAGGAGGCGGAGGAGGTGGCGCCGGCGAAGTCGCCGGCGTCCACCAGGGCCACCCGCAGCCCGGACTGCGCGGCGTGCCAGGCCGTGGAGATGCCCAGGATGCCGCCACCGATCACCAGGAGGTCGTACGCAGCCTTGGACAGCTGCTCCCGAGTCTCGGCACGGCTCGGGAGGGAGCCGGAGGCCGGGTGTGTCCCGAGGGCCGGGACGCTCTGCAGGGTGGTCATGTCGCTCACTCCTCGTGCTCGATCCAGCCCATGGTCCGTTCCACGGCCTTGAGCCAGTTCTTGTACTCGCGGTCGCGGGTGTCCGCGGCCATGCGGGGGGTCCATTCGGCGGCCCGGCGCCAGTTGGCGCGCAGGGCGTCGGTGTCCGGCCAGAAGCCGACGGCCAGACCCGCGGCGTAGGCGGCGCCGAGACAGGTCGTCTCGGCGACCATGGGCCGCACCACGGGCGCGTCCAGGAAGTCGGCGAGCGTCTGCATCAGCAGGTTGTTGGAGGTCATGCCGCCGTCGACCTTCAGGGCGGCCAGCTCGACACCGGAGTCCTTGGTCATGGCGTCGGTGATCTCGCGGGTCTGCCAGGCGGTGGCCTCCAGGACGGCACGGGCAATGTGCGCCTTGGTGACGTACCGGGTCAGGCCGGCGATGACGCCGCGGGCGTCGGAGCGCCAGTACGGGGCGAACAGGCCCGAGAAGGCGGGAACGAAGTACGCGCCGCCGTTGTCCTCGACCGAGGACGCCAAGGTCTCGATCTCGGCCGCGGACTTGATCAGCCCCATCTGGTCGCGCATCCACTGGACGAGCGAACCGGTGACGGCGATGGAGCCCTCCAGGGCGTAGACCGGCTTCTGGTCGCCGATCCGGTACCCGACGGTCGTCAGCAGTCCGTTGTACGAGTTGACGGGCCGTTCACCGGTGTTCATCAGCATGAAGGTGCCGGTGCCGTACGTGGACTTCGCCTCGCCCTCGGAGAAACAGGTCTGGCCGAAGAGGGCCGCCTGCTGGTCGCCGAGCGCGGAGGCGACCGGGACCCCGTCCAGGACGCCGCCCTTCGCGGTGCCGTACACCTCGGCGGACGAACGGATCGCGGGCAGCACGGCCGCCGGGATCTCCATGGACGCGAGGATCTTCTCGTCCCACGCCATGGTGTGCAGGTTCATCAGGAGGGTGCGCGAGGCGTTCGTGACGTCGGTGACGTGGACGCCGCCGTTCGTGCCGCCGGTCAGGTTCCAGATGACCCAGGAGTCCATGGTGCCGAAGAGGATGTCGCCGCGCTCGGCGCGCTCGCGCAGCCCCTCGACGTTGTCCAGCAGCCAGCGCACCTTGGGGCCCGCGAAGTACGAGGCGAGCGGAAGGCCGGTCTCGCGGCGGAAGCGGTCCTGGCCCACGTTGCGTTCGAGCTCCTTGCAGAGCGCGTCGGTACGGGTGTCCTGCCAGACCAGGGCGTTGTGGATGGGCTCACCGGTGTTCTTGTCCCAGAGCAGCGTGGTCTCGCGCTGGTTGGTGATGCCGATCGCCTTCACGTCGGCGGCGGTGATGCCCGCCTTGACGACGGCACCGGCGACGACCTCCTGGACGTTCTCCCAGATCTCGGTCGCGTCGTGCTCGACCCAGCCCGGCTTCGGGAAGATCTGCTCGTGCTCCTTCTGGTCGACGGAGACGATCCGGCCGTCCCGGTCGAAGACGATGCAGCGGCTGGAGGTGGTGCCCTGGTCGATGGCCGCGATGAACGGGCCGGTGGTGTGTGCGTCGGTCACGGTGCGCTCCCGGAGGTCTGTGTGGTCTTGGAGGGTCGGGGCTCTGTGCGTCATGGATCAGGCGAAGGCGACGTTGTAGAGCCCGCCCGCGATCGCGCCGCCGACGAGCGGTCCGACGACCGGGATCCATGCGTAGCCCCAGTCCGATCCGCCCTTGTTCGGCAGCGGCAGCAGCGCGTGAACGATACGCGGACCGAGGTCGCGAGCCGGGTTGATCGCGTAACCCGTCGGGCCGCCGAGCGAGAGCCCGATGCCGACCACGAGCAGGGCGGTGACCAGCCCGCCGAGCGTTCCCAGGCCGTTGCCGTCGTCGTTGAGCCCCTGGGTGAGGATCACCAGGACGAGCACCACGGTCGCGATGATCTCGGTGACCAGGTTCTGCGCCACGTGCCGGATCTCGGGGCCGGTCGAGAAGATGCCCAGCACCGGGCCCGCCTTCGGGGCGGTGGTCTGGTCGACCATGCCCTCTTCACCCGTCCGGCCCACGATCTCGGGATCCGTCAGATGCGCGCGGAACTGCCCGTAGTACGTCAGCCAGACCAGCGCCGCGCCGATCGCCGCGCCGAGCACCTGGGAGGCGATGTACAGCGGCACGTCGCTCCACTCGGTGCCGCCCTTGATCGCGAGACCGATCGTGACCGCCGGGTTGAGGTGCGCGCCGGACACGCCCCCGGCCAGGTACGCGCCGGCCAGCACGGCGAAACCCCACCCGAAGGTGATCGCCGACCATCCGGCGTTCTGCGCCTTGGAGCGCTTGAGCGTGACGGCGGCGCACACACCACCGCCGAGGAGGATGAGCACGGCGGTACCTATGGTCTCGCCGATGAAGATGTCGGAGCTGGACACCCGCGACTCCTTTGTCCTTGGTCCAGGTAAGCCGAACCCCGGGTCCCTCCGGTGGTCCGCGCCCTCGTGCGAGGGCGTTGTCCGGCCCAGGGCGCTGTCACACCATAACGTTTATTTTCGTTAGTTGTTCGACAATGCCGACCGGTGAACGGCAATGCTTCCTTCAGGTGGTTCAGTCGTCAAGAGTTGTGTGGCGCAAAACTCGATCGTTATCCCTCGCGGCCCGTCCGCCGACGGGGGCACGGCGAGGGAGCGAGGCCGACGGTGAGGCGCGGACGCGGTGACGGAGTCCGGTCGATGTGGGGCGAGGCCGCGGAGCCCGGCCCACGGCATGGGGCGGCGACGCGGAGAGCGGCCGGTGGCGGGGGTATGTGCCCGCGCGGGAAGGGCCGTCGGCGGGAACGTCCGTGCCGTGCGGCGGTGGGCCGCGTGTCAGAAGCGTCCGGCGCCCAGATCCCGGGAGACCGCCCGCGCGCAGTCCCGCACCGCCGCGATCAGCTCGGGCCGCAGCTCCCCGTCCGCGCAGACCCGCTCCACCGCGCCCGTCACGGCCACCGCGCCCACCGGCATCCGCCGCCGGTCGTGGATCGGGGCGGCCGCCGCGGCCACGCCCTCCCAGGTCTCCTCCACGTCCGCCGCCCAGCCGCGCGCCCGGACCAGGTCGAGCATCGACTCGAACGCCTCCGCGTCGGTCACGGTCCGCGCAGTGAACGACTGCCGCTCGGCCTCCATGGCCTCGGTGTGCGCCACCGGATCGTAGGCCGAGAGCACCTTGCCCAGGGCTGTGGAGTGCAGGGGCTGCATGGCGCCGACCTCCAGGACCTGGCGGCTGTCGTCGGGCCGGAAGACGTGGTGGACGACCAGGACGCCCTGCTGGTGCAGGACCCCCAGGTGGACGCTCTCGCCGCTGGAGCGGGCCAGGTCGTCCGTCCAGACGAGCGCGCGGGCCCGCAGTTCGTGGACGTCCAGATAGCTGTTGCCCAGGCGCAGCAGTTCGGCGCCCAGCTGATAGCGGCCCGACGTGGCGTCCTGTTCGACGAAGCCCTCGTGCTGGAGCGTGCGCAGGATGCCGTGCGCGGTCCCCTTGGCCAGGCCCAGCGAGGAGGCGATGTCGGACAGTCCCAGCCGCCGCTCGCCGCCCGCCAGCAGGCGCAGCATCGCCGCCGCTCGTTCCAGCGACTGGATGTTCTTGGCCATCGCGCCGTACTCCTCCACCTATGGTTCGACAATGCTGAACACTATCGGCCGATGCCGACCGGCGCTCGATCACGGAGGGAACCCGCCGTATCCTTCCGCACCCGCTGGATCCGGACACCGTCCCGCACAGCATGCCTCCGTTCCGTGGGACGGAGTGACGGCCCCGGCCGCCTCCCGGCTAGGCTGGCCTGGTGCGCCTTCCACCGAAGCCGCAAAGCCGACAGCCGTCGCATCCCAGGGAGCACCTCCATGGCCTCGTTGCCGACCCCTTCCGCCGACAGCCGCCGCCGCGCAGACGCGCTGCGCGAAGCCCTCGCCACCCGGGTGGTGGTGGCCGACGGTGCCATGGGCACCATGCTCCAGGCGCAGGACCCCACGCTCGAGGACTTCCAGAACCTCGAGGGCTGCAACGAGATCCTGAACACCACGCGCCCCGACATCGTCCGCTCCGTGCACCGGGAGTACTTCGCGGTCGGTGTGGACTGCGTCGAGACGAACACCTTCGGGGCCAACGCCTCCGCCCTGGGCGAGTACGACATCGCCGACCGCATCCACGAACTCTCCGAGTCCGGCGCCCGCATCGCCCGCGAGGTCGCCGACGAGTTCACCGCCTCCACGGGACAGCAGCGCTGGGTCCTCGGCTCCATGGGCCCCGGCACCAAGCTGCCGACCCTGGGCCACGCCCCGTACACGACGCTGCGCGACGGCTTCCAGCGCAATGCCGAGGGCTTGATCGCCGGCGGTGCGGACGCGCTCATCATCGAGACGACGCAGGACCTCCTGCAGACCAAGGCCGCCGTGCTGGGCGCGCGGCGTGCCCTGGAGGCCACCGGCAGCGACCTCCTGATCCTGGTCTCCCTGGCGTTCGAGACCACCGGCACCATGCTGCTCGGCTCCGAGATCGGCGCCGCGCTCACCGCGCTGGAGCCGCTGGGTGTCGACATGATCGGCCTCAACTGCTCCACCGGCCCCGCCGAGATGAGCGAGCACCTGCGCTACCTCACGCGTCACTCCCGCATCCCCCTGCTCTGCATGCCCAACGCGGGTCTGCCGGTGCTCACCAAGGACGGCGCGCACTTCCCGCTCGACCCCGAGGGCCTCGCCGATGCCCAGGAGACGTTCGTCCAGGAGTACGGGCTCTCGCTGGTGGGCGGCTGCTGCGGGACGACCCCCGAGCACCTGCGGCAGCTCGTCGAGCGCGTCCGCGGTGCCGCCCCCGCCCCGCGCGACCCCCGCCCCGAGCCGGGCGCCGCCTCCCTCTACCAGGCCGTCCCGTTCCGTCAGGACACCTCGTACCTCGCGATCGGCGAACGCACGAACGCCAACGGCTCCAAGAAGTTCCGCGAGGCGATGCTGGAGGGGCGCTGGGACGACTGCGTGGAGATGGCGCGCGACCAGATCCGCGAGGGCGCGCACATGCTCGACCTGTGCGTGGACTACGTCGGCCGCGACGGTGTCGCGGACATGGAGGAGCTGGCCGGACGCTTCGCCACCGCCTCCACCCTCCCGATCGTGCTGGACTCCACCGAGGTGCCGGTGCTGCGCGCGGGCCTGGAGAAGCTCGGCGGCCGGGCCGTCCTCAACTCCGTCAACTACGAGGACGGCGACGGCCCCGAGTCGCGCTTCGCCAAGGTCGCCGCGCTGGCCGCCGAGCACGGCGCCGCGCTGATCGCCCTGACCATCGACGAGAAGGGCCAGGCCCGTACGGTCGAGCACAAGGTCGCCGTCGCCGAACGGCTGATCGCGGACCTGACCGGCAACTGGGGCATCCGCGAGTCGGACATCCTGATCGACTGCCTCACCTTCACCATCTGCACCGGTCAGGAGGAGAGCCGGGGCGACGGCGTCGCCACCATCGGCGCCATCCGGGAGCTGAAGAAGCGTCACCCCGAGGTGCAGACCACGCTCGGGCTGTCCAACATCTCCTTCGGGCTCAACCCGGCCGCCCGCACCGTCCTCAACTCGGTCTTCCTCGACGAGTGCGTCAAGGCCGGTCTCGACTCCGCGATCGTGCACGCCTCCAAGATCCTGCCGATCGCGCGCCTCGACGAGGAGCAGGTGAAGGTCGCCCTCGACCTCGTCCACGACCGCCGCTCCGAGGGCTACGACCCCCTGCAGAAGCTCATGGAGCTCTTCGAGGGCGTCAGCACCAAGTCGATGAAGGCGGGCAAGGCCGAGGAACTGGCCGCCCTGCCGCTCGACGAACGCCTCAAGCGCCGCATCATCGACGGCGAGAAGAACGGCCTGGAGACCGACCTCGACGAGGCCCTGCTCACCCGGCCCGCGCTCGACATCGTCAACGACACGCTGCTCGACGGCATGAAGGTGGTCGGCGACCTCTTCGGCTCCGGCCAGATGCAGCTGCCGTTCGTGCTCCAGTCCGCCGAGGTCATGAAGTCGGCGGTGGCCTACCTGGAGCCGCACATGGAGAAGTCGGACACCGAGGGCAAGGGCACCATCGTGCTGGCCACCGTGCGCGGCGACGTCCACGACATCGGCAAGAACCTCGTCGACATCATCCTGTCCAACAACGGCTTCAACGTCGTCAACCTCGGCATCAAGCAGCCTGTCTCCGCGATCCTGGAGGCGGCCGAGGAACACAAGGCCGACGTCATCGGCATGTCCGGCCTCCTGGTCAAGTCCACCGTGATCATGAAGGAGAACCTGGAGGAGCTGAACCAGCGCAAGCTGGCCGCGGCCTACCCGGTGATCCTCGGCGGCGCCGCGCTCACCCGGGCCTACGTCGAGCAGGACCTGCACGAGCTGTACGAGGGCGAGGTCCGCTACGCCCGGGACGCGTTCGAGGGGCTGCGTCTGATGGACGCGCTGATCGCGGTCAAGCGGGGCGTTCCCGGAGCGGTCCTTCCCGAGCTCAAGCAGCGCCGGGTGCCCAAGCGCGACATCGCCGTCCTGGAGGTAGACGACCCCGAGGAGGGCGTCCGCTCCGACGTCGCCGTCGACAACCGGGTCCCCGAGCCCCCGTTCTGGGGCACCCGCGTCGTCAAGGGCATCCAGCTCAAGGAGTACGCCTCCTGGCTGGACGAGGGCGCGCTCTTCAAGGGCCAGTGGGGCCTCAAGCAGGCCCGCGTCGGCGACGGGCCCACGTACGAGGAACTGGTGGAGACCGAGGGGCGCCCGCACCTGCGCGGCTGGCTCGACAAGCTCCACACCGAGAACCTGCTGGAGGCGGCCGTCGTCTACGGCTACTTCCCCTGCGTCTCCAAGGGCGACGACCTGATCCTGCTCCACGAGGACGGCTCCGAGCGCACCCGCTTCACCTTCCCGCGCCAGCGCCGGGGCCGCCGCCTGTGCCTCGCGGACTTCTTCCGCCCCGAGGAGTCCGGCGAGACGGATGTGGTCGGGCTCCAGGTCGTCACCGTCGGTTCGAGGATCGGCGGCGAGACCGCCAAGCTGTTCGAGGCCGACTCGTACCGCGACTACCTGGAGCTGCACGGCCTGTCCGTCCAGCTGGCCGAGGCACTCGCCGAGTACTGGCACGCCCGGGTCCGTTCCGAGCTCGGCTTCGGCGGCGAGGACCCCGCCGATGTCGAGGACATGTTCGCGCTGAAGTACCGGGGCGCGCGCTTCTCCCTGGGCTACGGAGCCTGCCCCGACCTGGAGGACCGGGCCAAGATCGCCGAACTGCTCCGGCCGGAGAGGATCGGCGTGCACCTCTCGGAGGAGTTCCAGCTGCACCCGGAACAGTCCACCGACGCGATCGTCATCCATCACCCGGAGGCGAAGTACTTCAACGCGCGGTAGCGCGCCGTTCACTGCACGGTCGCGGCACACGTCGTAGACTGGTCGGTCCAGCGCAGGCCGGTCGTCCTTCCCACGGGAAAAGACGGCCGGCCTTCTCGTCCCTCACGGAAGGTGTGCCGGATGACCAGCACGGTCCCCGCGTCCATGACCCGCACGGCCGACGGCGCCGCACTGCAGGCCGTCCTGCTCGACATGGACGGCACCCTCGTCGACACCGAGGGCTTCTGGTGGGAGGCCGAGGTGGAGGTCTTCGCCGAGCTCGGGCACCAGCTCGACGACGCATGGCGCGACGTGGTGGTCGGCGGGCCGATGACCCGCAGCGCGGGCTACCTCATGGACGTGACCGGCGCGGACATCACCATCGCCGAGCTCACCGTGCTGCTCAACGAACGCTTCGAGAAGCGCCTGGACCACGGCGTACCGCTGATGCCGGGCGCCCGGCGGCTGCTTGCGGAGCTGGTCCGGCACGACATCCCCACCGCCCTCGTCTCCGCCTCGCACCGGCGGATCATCGACCGGGTGCTGGAGTCGGTGGGGCACCACCACTTCGCCCTGAGCATCGCGGGCGACGAGGTCACCCGCACCAAGCCGCACCCGGAGCCCTATCTGACCGCCGCCTCCGGCTTCGGGGCCGAGCCCGGACGCTGCGCGGTCATCGAGGACACCGCGACCGGGGTGGCGGCGGCGGAGGCCGCGGGCTGCCGGGTGGTCGCCGTGCCGTCCGTCGCGCCGATCGCCCCGGCGAACGGCCGGGTGGTCGTGCGCTCGCTGGAGGAGGTCGACCTCGCATTCCTCCGCGGCCTGGTCGGATGAGTGCCAAGACCGACAGCCGGGATTTCCTGTGAACGACATCGAAAAACTCGGCTGGAGTTCGTGCTTTTTCTGTCGTGTCCACATGGGAGAACCCGGACGGACGAACGGGGGAGGAAAGGCGCGAGCGTGAGGTTGGTCACCGAATTCCTCACCCAAGCCTCCCAGGATCCTCCCGAGTGCCCCTTTTGTCGCTTCGGATTGTCCCGTTTGATCCGGTTCTGAGGGATGGATTTCGGGGTCGGGAAATCGGCGCTCCGTCATTCTCCGTAACCGTCCGATCATCGTCCGATCACGCATCGTTCGGCAGCGGCCGGGCATGGTCGACGGGGGCCGCTAAGGTCGCTCTCTCAACGCCCGGACGAGGGAGAGCGACCGAAATGAACCGCAAGGCCCTGGTGCTGCCCACCGTCGCGTGCGTGCTCACGCCCGTGCTCGCCGCGTGCGGCGCGTCCGAGGACGATGGTGGCCAGGCGGCCATCGTCGTCGGCACCACCGACCGGTTCGTCGCCACCGAGGACGACCCCGCGCCCTTCGACCCCGCCGTCGGGTACGACGCGGGCGTGTGGAACGTACTCCGGCAGACCGTGCAGTCCCTCCTGCACGTGCCGCACGGTGGCGGCCCGCCGGTGCCCGAGGCCGCGGAGAGCTGCGGCTTCACGGACACCCAGAACGAGAGCTACCGCTGCAGGCTGCGCCCCGGTCTCGCGTTCGCCGACGGCACCCCCGTCACCCCGGACGACGTGAAGTACTCCATCGACCGCGTCGCCGCCATCGATGCCGCCAACGGCCCCGGGGCCCTGCTGGCCGGCATCGACACGGTTGAGACGCAGGGTGAGCGGGGGATCGTCTTCCACCTCCGTGCGCCGGACGCCACCTTCCCGTACAAACTCGCCACCCCGGTCGCCGGCATCGTGCCACGGAACAAGTACGCGGCGAAGTCCCCGCGCACCGGCTTCCAGGTCGACGGCTCCGGCCCGTACACCATGAAGCCGCAGGTCGAACACGACCGGGTGGTCAAGGTCGTCTTCACCCGGAATCCCCGCTACAAGGGCGACCTGCACGTGCGCAACGACCGGGTCGAACTGGACCTCTTCCCGGGCGCGGACGCGATGGGGAAGGCGTTCGGCGACAAGAAGATCGACATGATGACCCGCACCATGTCGCCCGAGCAGTCCCGACGGCTGCTCGACAACCCGGACGACGACGTCAGGCTCACCGAGATGCCCGGCCTCGCCATCCGCTGCCTCGGCTTCGACACCGACGACCCGGCCGTGCGGAACAAGGCGGTCCGCCAGGCCATGGCCCAGGTCGTCGACCGCGAGGAGATCGCGGACAAGGTGTACGGCACCACGGCCGAACCGCTGTACTCGTTGATCCCCTCCGGCATCGCCGCGCACACCAACTCCTTCTACAGCAAGTACGGCGAACCCGACACCGCGAGGGCCGCGGCGATCCTGCGGGCGGCAGGCGTGCACACCCCGGTGAAGCTCACGCTGAACTACACGACCGACCACTTCGGCGCCACCACCGCAGCAGAGTTCAAGGCCCTGCAGAAGCAGTTCAACGACACCGGTCTGTTCGATGTCGGCATCAAGGGCACGGCCTGGTCCGATTTCCGGCCCGCGCAGGTGCGCGGGGACTACGCCGTCTACGGATTCGGCTGGTACCCCGACTTCCCCGACCCGGACAACTACACGGCACCGTTCCTCGACCGGAACAACTTCCTGAACTCGCCCTACGAGTCGGCCCTGGCGCAGAACACGCTCATCCCACAGTCCCGCCGCGAGACCGACCGCAGCGCCGCGACGAAGACCTTCCGACGGCTCCAGGACATCGTCGCCGACGACGTACCCGTCCTGCCTCTCTGGCAGGGCGAGCAGTACGCCGCCTCCCGAATGGGGCTCAACGGCGTCGAACGGGCGGTCAACTCCTCCGCCGAGATCCGACTGTGGGAACTCGGCCGCGACGCCGGCTGAGACACGGCGGCACGCGGTCCCGCCCCGACCCTACGACGCGCCCCGGCTCCGGCCGCTCACCGGGCGCTGGAGCGCACACCGGCTCACTGGGCGCCGGGACGCACCAGACCGCTCTCGTACGCGTACACGGCCGCCTGCACCCGGTCGCGCAGACCGAGCTTGGTCAGCACATGGCCGACATGCGTCTTGACCGTCGTCTCGCTGACGAACAGGTCCGCGGCGATCTCCGCGTTCGACAGGCCGCGCGCCACCAGCTTCAGCACCTCGACCTCGCGGTCCGTCAGCGTGTGCAGCGTGTCCGGCAGCGGCTCCTCGCCCGAGGGAAGGTGGTCGGCGTACTTGTCGAGCAGCCTGCGGGTGACGCTCGGCGCCAGCATCGCCTCGCCCGCCGCGACGACACGGATCGCCTGCACCAGCTCATCGGCCGGGGCGTCCTTCAGCAGGAAGCCGCTGGCGCCGGCGCGCAACGCCTCGACCACGTACTCGTCGAGGTCGAACGTGGTCAGTACCAGCACCTTGGCCGGACCGTCCCGGTCCGGACCGGTGATCTGCCGTGTCGCCTCCACACCGTCCATCCGCGGCATGCGGATGTCCATCAGCACCACATCGGGCTGGAGAGCCCGCACCTGGTCGAGAGCCTGCAGGCCGTCACCGGCCTCGCCCACCACCGCGATGTCTCTCTCCGCCTCCAGGATCATCCGGAAGCCGGTGCGCAGCAGCGGCTGGTCGTCGACCAGCAGGACGCGGATTGCCACAAGGTCTCCTCAGGGTCCCTCGACGGTCACGGGCCCGGCGGCCTCGGCGCGGGCCGGGTCCATTCTGCCCTGGACATCCTGCTCGGACCCCGCCGGGCGTACCGACAGCGGATACACCGGGGGAGTCCCGCCGAATTCGGGGCAGACCGCCTGGTGATCGCACCAGCCGCAGAGCTTCGTCGGCCGCGGCCGCCACCGACCCGTCTCCGTCGCGACCCGGATCGCCTCCCACAGCGCCAGCAGCTTGCGCTCGACCCGCTCCAGATCCCCCACCACCGGGTCGTACGTCACGACGTCCCCGCTGCCGAGGTAGACCAGTTGGAGCCGACGCGGCACCACACCCTTCAGCCGCCAGACCACCAGGGCGTAGAACTTCATCTGGAAGAGCGCGCCCTCCGCGTATTCCGGACGCGGAGCCTTCCCCGTCTTGTAGTCGACGATCCGGACCTCGCCCGTCGGCGCCACGTCGATCCGGTCGATCACCCCGCGCAGCCGGAGCCCCGACTCCAGCTCCGTCTCGACGAACAGCTCCCGCTCGGCGGGCTCCAGACGCGTCGGATCCTCCAGCGAGAACCACCGCTCCACCAGGCGTTCCGCCTCCGAGAGCCAGCGCGCCAGACGCTCGCCCCCGGCGTCCTCGGCGAACAGCTCCGACAACTCCGGCCTCGACTCCAGCAGCCGGTCCCACTGACCGGGGATCAGTGCCGCGGCCCGGCGGGCCGTGCGCTCCGCCGCCGGGGCGTCGAAGAGCCGCTCCAGGACCGCGTGCACCAGCGTGCCCCGGGTGGCCGCCTCGCTCGGCTTCTCCGGCAGCCGGTCGATGACCCGGAAGCGGTACAGCAGAGGACACTGCATGAAATCGCCGGCCCGCGACGGCGAGAGGGACGAAGGCGGCTGGGCCGGCCGCGGCAGGGACGTCATGCGAAGACCCTACGGCCCGCCACCGACATCCGTCGGCATACCATCGACCACACACCCCCGGACACGGCATGATCGTGAAACAGGGCACCGACCGAAGGGACCTCGTGGACGAGAGCGGCGACAGCGGGCGCCCGCAGCCCGGCGCGGGGGGACAGGCCCCCGGGACCGGCACGGACAAGGGCGGACCGCGGCGCCCCGAAGAGCCCGGAGGCGGCCTCCTCATGGGCCGTCTGTTCGGCGTGCCCGTGTACGTCGCGCCCAGCTGGTTCGTCGTGGCCGCACTGATCACCTGGGTCTTCGGCGGCCAGCTCGAACAGGTGCTGCCCGAACTCGGCGTGGCCCGGTACGTGGTCTCCCTCTTCTTCGCGATCGCCTTCTACGCCTCCGTGCTCGTCCACGAACTCGCCCACACGGTCGTGGCGCTGCGCTACAAGCTGCCGGTCCGCCGCATCCAGCTCCAGTTCTTCGGCGGCGTCTCCGAGATCGAGAAGGAGACCGAGACGCCCGGCCGCGAATTCATGCTCGCCTTCGTCGGCCCGCTGCTCTCCCTGGTGCTCGCCGGTCTGTTCTACGCCGGGATGGGGCTGGTCGAGCGCGGCACCGTCCCCGGCGTCGTCCTCGCCGGCCTGATGATCTCCAACCTCCTGGTGGCCGTGTTCAACCTGCTCCCCGGGCTGCCCCTCGACGGCGGACGCATGCTCCGCGCCGTCGTCTGGAAGATCACCGGCCGTCCGATGAGCGGCACCGTCGCCGCCGCCTGGGTCGGCCGCGCCCTCGCCGTCGTCACCCTCATCGGCCTCCCGCTGCTCACCCACACCGGCTTCTTCGGGAACGACCCCCGCGACCTCACCGGCACGGACACCGTCACCGACGCGCTGCTCGCCGCCATCCTCGCCGCCATCATCTGGACCGGGGCCGGCAACAGCCTGCGCATGGCACGGCTGCGCGAACACCTCCCCGACCTGCGCGCCCGCACCCTCACCCGGCGCGCCGTCCCCGTGGAGGCGGACACACCGCTGTCCGAGGCCCTGCGCCGGGCCAACGAGGCGGGCGCCCGCGCCCTCGTCGTCGTCGACGGGCACGGCGAACCCACAGGCATCGTCCGCGAGACGGCCATCGTCTCCGTTCCCCAGCACCGCCGCCCCTGGGTCGCCGTGAGCGGACTCTCCCAGGACCTCACCGAGGGCATGAAGCTCTCTGCCGAACTGGTCGGCGAGGCGCTCCTGGACCGGCTCAGGGCCAACCCCGCCACCGAGTACCTCGTCGTCGAGGAGAGCGGGGAGATCTACGGAGTACTCTCCACCGCCGACGTCGAGCGGGCGTTCGTCGCCGCCCTGGCCAGGCCCGCAGCCTGACCACCGGACCGGCCGGGGCCCCGCGCACGTCCGGGCTCGCGGCCGGAGCACCGCGAATCACCGGTACGCTGGTCACATGTCTGAACCGACCGGTGCCGCCCGCCGACGCGGGCCCTTCAAGGTCGGGGACCAGGTCCAGCTCACCGATCCCAAGGGACGCCACTACACCTTCACGCTCGAAGCCGGAAAGAACTTCCACACCCACAAGGGTTCCTTCCCGCACGACGAGCTGATCGGTGCCCCCGAGGGCAGTGTTGTCCGAACCACGGGAAACGTCGCCTACCTCGCGCTGCGCCCCCTGCTCCCCGACTACGTCCTGTCCATGCCCCGCGGCGCCGCCGTGGTCTACCCCAAGGACGCGGGGCAGATCCTGGCCTTCGCCGACATCTTCCCCGGCGCCCGCGTCGTGGAGGCCGGCGTCGGTTCCGGCTCGCTGTCCACCTTCCTGCTCCGCGCCATCGGCGAGCAGGGCATGCTGCACTCCTACGAGCGCCGTGAGGACTTCGCCGAGATCGCCCGGCAGAACGTGGAGCGCTACTTCGGCGAACCCCACCCCGCCTGGCAGCTGACCGTCGGTGACCTCCAGGACAACCTCTCGGACACCGACGTCGACCGGGTCGTCCTCGACATGCTGGCCCCCTGGGAGTGCCTGGAGGCCGTCTCCAAGGCGCTGGTGCCCGGCGGCATCCTCTGCGCGTACGTCGCGACCACCACCCAGCTCGCGCGGACCGTCGAGTCCATCCGCGAGACCGGCTGCTTCGCCGAACCGCAGCCGTGGGAGTCGATGATCCGCAACTGGCACGTCGAGGGCCTGGCCGTCCGCCCGGACCACCGCATGATCGGCCACACCGGCTTCCTCGTCACCGCCCGCCGTCTGGCCGACGGTGTGGAGCCCCCGCTGCGCCGCCGTCGGCCCGCCAAGGGCGCCTACGGCGAGGACTACGACGGTCCCGGAAGCCAGAGCGGCTCCTCCTCGCGAGGCTGAGTCCTCCGCACACCCGAGCGCGGCCGGACCGCGCAATGGACCGGCGCCGCCGCCGAGTTACCGGACCGCCCCGGGAACTCGGCGGCGGCGCCCCTTCGTTGTCGGTACGGATGTCATCCGTACCGACCCCACCGTTCCCCCGCTCCGCCCGGTGTGGCACGATGCTGGCCACTCCCACGCCACCGCGGATGCCTCCCGCAGGCCGCGGCCCCACCGCAGGGCATCCTCGTCCACAGGAACCACAGGAGACATCCCGCGTGCAGACCTCCGAACTCCCGGACCTCGCGCACACCGACACCAGGCCGCTGCACTGGCTCGCCACCGCGGCGGCCATGGCGGCCGTCGTCGCCGTCGCGGGCATGCTCCAGCCGGAGCCCGCGGCGTCCGCGTCGCCCCACCGGCCCACCGCGGGGCAGGGACCGGCTCCCGTCGCCGCCCCCGATCCGCAGCGGGCGACATACCCCCTGGACTGCGGCGGCGTGGAGCACATCGTCGCCCGCCAGGCCCCGGGCGACCTGGACGGGGACGGCCGCCCCGAGACCGTCGCCGTGGTCCACTGCGCGGCCGGTTCGGGCACCCCGCCCAGCGGCGTCTACGTCCTCACACAGGGAAGCGGGGCCGCCCCCCGGGTTGTGGCGACCCTGGTGGACCCCGCCCAGCGGACGAGCGTCGGTGATCTCGCGGTGCGTGACGGAGTCGTCCTCGCCACCCTGCTCGGCTACTCCTCCGAGGACGTGCCCCGCTGCTGCCCCGACCAGCGCGAACAGGTCAGCTGGCGCTGGCAGGGCGGCGCCTTCGTCCGTACCACCGGGACCGCCCCGGTCCGCGCCTGACCGGTCACGGCCGGACCGGGTCACCGCGGCCGGCCACGGCACGGAACCGGCCGCACCCGGTGGTCAGGCGGCCTCGGGGCCGTACACCTCGACCTTGTCCGAGACGCGACGCACATGAATGCACTCGCCGGGGCATTCCTTGGCCGAATCGACGATGTCCTGGAGCAGCGGCAGCGGCACGGGGGTTGTCGCCCCGCTGTCCTGGAGCAGCTCGTCGTCGGCGCTCTTCACATACGCCAGACCATCGATGTCCAGCTCGAACACCTCGGGCGCGTACTGCACGCAGATGCCGTCCCCCGTGCAGAGGTCCTGGTCGATCCACACCTCCAGATCCTGCGCGTCGCCGCCGGTCGGAGCGTCCTGCTGCACGGTCGTCTCTCCTGTCGTTCCCTGCTTTTCCGAACCGGAAGCGGTCGGACCTGACGGGTGTTGATCGGTTCGACGATACAACCGGCCGCTTTCCGATGTTGAAGGGCGGGTATTCCCCAGGGACGAGGGGGAACGCAAGGGTGACGATCGGACACGCCCCGCAGTCTTTGTGATCTAGGGGTTTCAATCATCACCGACCCAGGTAGGGTCAGGAAGCGTCCAGCTCCCCTTGGAGGAGGTGAGGACCGTGGCAGCCCACGACGACGACGACATCAACCGCGGCATCCGGCCCGGGCGGGGGTCCGAAGACCCAGCCGGCCAGGTCGCCTATCTCGAGCAGGAAATCGCCGTCCTGCGACGTAAGCTCGCCGACTCTCCGCGCCATACGAGGATTCTCGAAGAGCGGATCGTCGAGTTGCAGACCAACCTGGCGGGTGTGACCGCACAGAACGAGCGGCTCGCCAACACGCTCCGTGAGGCCCGCGACCAGATCGTGGCCCTCAAGGAAGAAGTCGACCGGCTCGCGCAGCCGCCGGCCGGTTTCGGTGTGTTTCTCCAGGGAAACGAGGACGGCACCTGCGACATCTTCACCGGTGGCCGCAAGCTCCGGGTGAACGTCAGCCCCAGTGTCGAGCTCGACGACCTCCGGCGCGGCCAGGAAGTCATGCTCAACGAAGCGCTCAACGTGGTAGACGCCATGGAATTCGAGCGGGCCGGGGACATCGTCACCCTCAAGGAGATCCTCGAGGACGGCGAGCGGGCCCTGGTCATCGGGCACACGGACGAGGAAAGGGTGGTACGGCTCGCCGAGCCCCTGCTGGACACCACCATCCGCCCCGGCGACGCCCTGCTGCTCGAACCCAGGGCCGGCTACGTCTACGAAGTGGTCCCCAAGAGCGAGGTCGAGGAACTCGTCCTCGAAGAGGTCCCGGACATCGACTACGGCCGGATCGGCGGCCTGGGCGACCAGATCGAGCTGATCAGGGACGCGGTCGAACTGCCCTACCTGCACCCCGACCTCTTCAAGGAGCACGAACTGCGGCCGCCGAAGGGCATCCTGCTCTACGGCCCGCCCGGTTGCGGCAAGACGCTCATCGCGAAGGCCGTGGCCAACTCCCTTGCCAAGAAGGTCGCCGAGGTCACCGGCCAGCCCGCGGGAAAGAGCTACTTCCTCAACATCAAGGGCCCGGAGCTCCTCAACAAGTACGTGGGCGAGACCGAGCGGCACATCCGCCTGGTCTTCCAGCGCGCCCGCGAGAAGGCGGGCGAGGGCACTCCCGTCATCGTCTTCTTCGACGAGATGGAGTCCCTCTTCCGCACCCGCGGATCGGGCGTCAGCTCGGACGTGGAGAACACCATCGTCCCCCAGCTGCTCGCCGAGATCGACGGGGTCGAGGGCCTGGAGAACGTGATCGTCATCGGTGCCTCCAACCGGGAGGACATGATCGACCCCGCGATCCTGCGGCCCGGACGTCTCGATGTGAAGATCAAGATCGAGCGCCCCGACGCGGAGGCGGCGAAGGACATCTTCGCGAAGTACCTCACCCCTTCGCTGCCGCTGCACGCGGACGACATCACGGAGCACTCGGGCTCCAAGGAATCCGCGGCGCACGCCATGATCCAGTCCGTCGTCGAGCGGATGTACATGGAGTCCGAGGAGAACCGCTTCCTCGAAGTCACGTACGCCAACGGCGACAAGGAAGTCCTCTATTTCAAGGACTTCAATTCCGGCGCGATGATTCAGAACATCGTCGACCGGGCCAAGAAAATGGCCATCAAGGCATTCCTCGAGCAGGGTCAGAAGGGTCTGCGCGTCTCCCATCTCCTCCAGGCATGTGTGGACGAGTTCAAGGAGAACGAGGACCTGCCGAACACCACCAACCCGGACGACTGGGCCCGTATCTCCGGCAAGAAGGGCGAGCGGATCGTATTCATCCGTACCCTTGTCACCGGAAAGCAGGGCGCAGACACCGGTCGCTCGATCGACACAGTGGCGAATACCGGACAGTACCTTTAGAACACGGACCGGCTGCGGATGCCCGGCCGGGCATCCGCAGCCGGTCGCTTTCCGGACAGCTCGCCCGACGGCGCCCGACCGGAGCGGAGTCGCTCTAGGCTCTTGCGTACCGCCCGGTCGCGCAGTGCGGGAACGGGCACCGCACAGAGGCACCGGACCAGCAGCGGTATGTGAGCGCCGCCCCCGAGGGGAGCGCCGCCGGGCAAGGAGGGCCGCATGACCGTACGGCGAGTAATGGGCATCGAGACGGAGTACGGGATCTCCGTCCCCGGCCACCCGAACGCCAATGCCATGCTCACCTCGTCCCAGATCGTCAACGCCTACGCGGCGGCGATGCACCGGGCGCGCCGCGCCCGATGGGACTTCGAGGAGGAGAACCCGCTGCGGGACGCGCGAGGTTTCGACCTCGCCCGCGAGGCCGCGGACTCCAGCCAGCTCACCGACGAGGACATCGGCCTGGCCAACGTCATCCTCACCAACGGTGCCCGCCTCTACGTCGACCATGCGCACCCCGAGTACAGCTCCCCGGAGGTCACCAACCCGCGGGACGCGGTCCTCTGGGACAAGGCCGGCGAGCGCATCATGGCCGAAGCGGCCGAGCGCGCCGCGCAGCTCCCGGGCGCCCAGCCGATCCACCTCTACAAGAACAACACCGACAACAAGGGCGCCTCGTACGGCACGCACGAGAACTACCTGATGAAGCGGGAGACCCCCTTCTCGGACATCGTGCGTCACCTGACCCCGTTCTTCGTCTCCCGCCAGGTGGTCACGGGAGCGGGCCGCGTGGGCATCGGCCAGGACGGCCACGAGCACGGCTTCCAGATCAGCCAGCGCGCGGACTACTTCGAGGTCGAGGTCGGACTGGAGACCACACTCAAGCGCCCCATCATCAATACTCGCGACGAACCGCACTCCGACGCGGAGAAGTACCGCCGGCTCCACGTGATCATCGGCGACGCGAACCTGTCGGAGATCTCGACGTACCTCAAGCTCGGCACCACCGCGCTGGTCCTCTCCATGATCGAGGACGGCTTCATCAACGTCGATCTCGCGGTCGACCAGCCGGTGCGCACCCTGCACCACGTCTCCCACGATCCGACACTGAAGCAGCTGATCACGTTGCGCAACGGCCGGACCCTCACGGCGGTGCAGCTCCAGATGGAGTACTTCGAGCTGAGCCGCAAGTACGTCGAGGACCGCTACGGGGTGGACGCCGACGTGCAGACCAAGGACGTGCTGAGCCGCTGGGAGGACGTCCTGGGCCGGCTGGAGAACGATCCGATGAGCCTGTCCGGCGAGCTCGACTGGGTGGCCAAGCGGGAGCTGATGGAGGGCTACCGCCGTCGCGACAGCCTGGACTGGGACGCCGCCCGGCTGCATCTGGTGGATCTCCAGTACGCCGACGTGCGGGCCGAGAAGGGCCTGTACAACCGTCTGGCGGCCCGCGGGAAGATGCAGAGGTTGCTGGACGAGGGCGCGGTCGAGAAGGCCCGTACGGCACCTCCGGAGGACACCAGGGCCTATTTCCGCGGCCGCTGCCTGGAGCAGTTCGCCGACGACGTGGCCGCGGCGTCCTGGGACTCGGTCATCTTCGACCTGCCGGGTCACGACTCGTTGCAGCGGGTGCCCACCCTGGAGCCGCTGCGGGGCACTCGTGACCACGTCAAGGAGCTCCTGGACCGGTGCCGTACGGCGGAGGAGCTGGTCCAGGTGCTGTCGGGCGGCTGAAAGGGCCACGACAGGGGAATCATGGAGATGACCCCCGGGCGTCCCGGCAAGTACCGGGCCGATGTCGGACCCCGTGGGTAGGGTCTGATCAAGTGCTTCGAACCGAGCGGGGTGAGCGATATGGCGACCAAGGACACCGGCGGCGGACAGCAGAGGGCGACGCGTTCCACCGAGGAGGTCGAGGAGCAGGCGCAGGACGCGCAGGCGTCCGACGACCTCAAGGAGCGCCAGGAGAAGCTGAGCGACGATGTCGATTCGGTTCTGGACGAGATCGATGACGTGCTTGAGGAGAACGCGGAGGACTTCGTGCGCTCCTTCGTGCAAAAGGGCGGACAGTAGTTCACGGCCGTGAACTCGGGGGAGTGGATCGAGACGCGCGCGGTACGGGCCGAGTCGGCCCGTACCGCGCGGTCGCACGTGGCGCCGAGCGGCGTGCGGGCCGCCCCTCCCGTTTCTTGTGGATCACTTCCGCGGGCCCGGTAGGGTCCGTGGCACATACCGCATCGACTGCAATTCGGCCACCGGCACGTCGGGAAGGACTCCTGACACCCTGCGCGGGCCGTCGCATACCTGGAGGGAAACGCGTGGAAGCCAACACTCGTAGCACCGGGCGTCTACCGGCTGCCTTCCTGACGCCGGGATCCTCTTCTTTCATGGAGTTCCTGTCCGCCCAGGCGCCCGGGATGCTCCCGGGCAACCGGAACCTGCCGCCCGTGCAGGGGGCCGTCGAGGCGCCGCACGGCACGACCATCGTCGCGGCGACGTTCCCCGGGGGCGTGGTCCTGGCCGGTGACCGGCGGGCGACCATGGGTAACATGATCGCCCAGCGCGACATCGAAAAGGTCTTCCCGGCCGACGAGTACTCGGCGGTGGGCATCGCCGGCACGGCCGGACTGGCCGTCGAGATGGTCAAGCTCTTCCAGTTGGAGCTGGAGCACTTCGAGAAGGTCGAGGGCACCCAGCTGTCCCTGGAGGGCAAGGCCAACCGGCTCTCCACCATGATCCGCGGCAATCTGGCGATGGCCATGCAGGGCCTGGCCGTCGTGCCGATCTTCGCCGGCTACGACGTCGACCGTGAGAAGGGCCGGATCTTCTCGTACGACGTCACCGGCGGCCGGTCCGAGGAGGTCGGGTACGCGGCAACCGGCTCCGGGTCCATCTTCGCCCGCGGCTCGATGAAGAAGCTCTACCGCGAGGACCTCACGGAGCAGCAGGCCCTCACCCTGGTCGTCCAGGCGCTGTACGACGCCGCGGACGACGACTCGGCGACCGGTGGCCCCGACATGGCCCGGCGGATCTACCCGATCGTCACCGTCATCACCGACGAGGGCTTCCGGAAGCTGTCCGGCGCGGAATCCTCCGATATCGCCCACTCGATCGTGGAACACCGGATGGAGCAGCCCGACGGCCCGCGCGCCGCGCTGCTCTGACCGCCGTTCCCCTGCTTCCCCGACACTCTCGTCACTGACAGAAAGGGACGGATAACCGGTGTCGACGCCGTTCTATGTCTCACCCCAGCAGGCCATGGCCGACCGGGCGGAATACGCCCGGAAGGGCATCGCCCGTGGACGCAGCCTTGTGGTGCTGCAGTACGCCGACGGCATTGTGTTCGTCGGCGAGAACCCGTCCCGCGCGCTGCACAAGTTCAGCGAGATCTACGACCGGATCGGTTTCGCCGCCGCCGGCAAATACAACGAGTACGAGAATCTCCGCATCGGCGGGGTGCGCTACGCCGACCTGCGCGGATACACCTACGACCGCGACGACGTGACGGCCCGGGGTCTGGCCAACGTCTACGCCCAGACGCTGGGCACCATTTTCTCCAGCGCGGCCGAGAAGCCGTACGAGGTGGAGCTGGTGGTCGCCGAGGTCGGCACCGAGCCCGAGGGCGACCAGATCTACCGGCTGCCGCACGACGGCTCGATCGTCGACGAGCACGGCTCGGTAGCGGTCGGCGGCAACGCCGAGCAGATCAGCGGTTTCCTCGACCAGCGCCACCGCGACGGCATGACGCTCGCCGAGGCGCTCAAGCTGGCCGTGCAGGCGCTGTCCCGGGACCCCAACGGCAGCGAGCGGGAGATCCCCGCCGAGCGGCTGGAGGTGGCGGTCCTGGACCGTACGCGGCCGCAGCAGCGGAAGTTCAAGCGGATCGTGGGCCGGCAGCTGGCCCGTCTGCTGGAGGCGGACGGCGGATCCGCGCCGACCGACGCCCCCTCCGACGACGAATCCGGTGGGGCGGCCGAACCGCCCGCGAGCACGACGGACACCGCCGGGCCCGCCGACTCCGGCGGGGACGCGCAGTAGACAGCCGTCCGGTGCCCCGGTCCGCCCCTCCCGGCGGGCCGGGGCACCGTCACGTGTGGCCGTCGCTCCTTGGCGGCGGCGCCGAGGAGCCGCGTGCCACCAGGCTCACGGGCAGGCTCCCCGGCTCGGCGGGGCGGCCGTCCAGGACCGCGAGCAGGGCGGCCATGCCCCGTTCGCCCACCTGCTCCGCGGGCAGCCGCACGGTGGTGAGCTCCGGCTCGACGGCGGTCGCGAGGGCCAGATCGCCGAAGCCGGTGACCGAGAGGTCGTCCGGGACGCGGAGACCGAGCCTGCGGGCGGTCTTGCAGGCGCCCGCGGCGAGGACGTCGTCGTCGCACACGACCGCCGTGGGCCGTGGCCCCGGGGCGGCGAGCGCCCGATGCGCCGCCTCGCGCCCGGCATGGACGTCGAGCGCCGCCTCCGCGGTCCGTACGGAGGTGCCGGGCACCGCCCCGACGGCGTCGTGCAGCGCCCGGGCGCGGACGGTGAAGGTCCAGGAGTCGACCGCCGACGCCAGGTGGACGAAGCGGCGGTGACCGAGCGCGAGCAGATGCTCCGCGGCCTGCCGCATGCCGTCCGCGATGTCCAGGTTGACCCGGGCCGCGACATCGGTGTCCGCCGGATCGCTGTCGAGCATGACCAGCGGCAGGTCGGCGCCGCGCAGCGCGTCGAGCGCACCCGCGGCCATCGACGAGGCGATCACCCCGTCCAGGGAGGCGCGCGCCGAGGCGAAGGGGTCCTTGGCCGGCCCGACCCCTTCCGGGGACGGGTAGAGGACCACCCCGAAGTCGTGTTCGGCGGCGACGGCGGCGGCACCCGTATGGACGCGTGCGAAGAACTCGTTGGTGAGCGCCGGCACGACCAGCAGCGCGGTCCTGGTACGGCCGAGGCGCAGCTGGCGGGCGGCCAGGTTGGGCAGGTAGCCGAGACCGTCGGCGGCGTGCCGCACCCGCGCGGCGGTCGCCTCGGAGACCCGGCCGCGCCACTTGTCACCGAGCACCAGGGAGACGGTGGCCTGCGAGACGCCCGCGGCCCGTGCGACGTCCCGGCTGGTGGGCCGGGCGGATGCGGGCTGTGGTGCGCTGGTCACTCGGGCCTCCGGGCCGGTCGGGGCAGGCGCCGTGCGGTGGACCTGCGGACTGGGCACATGGTACGTATGACCCTCGTCGTTATACGTAAAACCCATAGTGCCGGAAGGCGCTCGAGGAGAAGGGCGGGACATGGCCGCCGGATATCTGGACATCCTCCGGACGCGGCATGCCGCCAGGCTGCTGGCAGGGACCCTGGTGGGCCGGCTGCCCAGCGGCACCGCGCACATCGCGATTGTGCTGTTCACCCGGGCCGAGGGCGGGAGCTACACCCTCGCCGGCGCGCTCGCGGCCGTGTACGGGCTGTCCACCGCGATCGGCCAGCCGCTGCTGGGCCGCGCCGTGGACCTGTACGGCCAGCCGCGCGTCCAGTTGCCGGCCGCCGTGGTGTCGGCGCTCGGCATGGTGATGCTGGCGCTGACGGGCCCCCGGTCGCTGACGGCGGCCTTCCTGGCGGTGGTCGTGGCGGGGGTGTTCACCCCACCGCTGGAAGGCGGCCTACGGGCCCTGTGGCCGTCCGTGCTGGGCGGTGAGGAACGGGTGCACCGGGCGTACGCGATGGACGCCGTCGCCCAGGAGGTCATGTTCACCCTGGGGCCGCTGCTGGTGACGCTGCTCGTCTCCCTCTGGTCGCCCGCCGCGGCCCTGCTCGTCATCAACGGGATGGGGGTCCTGGGGGCGCTCTCCGTTGTCCTCTCCGAACCCTCCCGGGCCTGGCGCTCCGCACCCCGTGAGGCGCACTGGCTGGGCGCGCTGCGCTCGCCCGGGCTGCTGGCACTGCTCGGCGCGTTCTTCTTCGTGGGGCTCGCTCTGGGGTCGATCACCGTCGCCGCGGTGGCGTACGCCGACGACCAGGGCCGGGAGTCGGTGTACGGCTGGCTGATGGCCGCGCTCGGACTGGGCGCCCTGGCAGGCGGCGCGGTGTACGGGGCGCGGCAGTGGGCCCAGGCCCCGGAACGCAGGCTGCGGTTCCTGGTGGCGCTGTTGGCGTTGGGCTACCTGCCCCTGACGCTGACCCCGGGGGTGGTCGCCATGACCGCTCTGGCGGCCCTCGCCGGGGTCTTCCTGGCGCCCTCGATCGCCTGCTCGTTCATCGTCGTCGACCGGCACGCGCCGCGCGGCACGGTGACCGAGGCGTTCTCCTGGCTGGTGACGACGTTCGGGGTGGGCGCGGCGGTGGGCACGGCCGTTGCTGGGCCGGCCGTCGAACGGGGCGGGACGGCGTGGGGCTTCGCCGTGACCGGGGCCAGTGGGGTGGCGGCCCTGCTCGTTCTCCTGGCCACGAAAAAGGTGCTCGCAGTTCCCGCGAGCACGGGCGTCGCGGTGCGGAGATCGGAAAATGATCGAAACGGTGCTGTCGAACCCGGTTTCAGCTCAGGCCACAAGGCGTAATGTTCAGTCATGGACCGCCGCATTTTCGGGCTGGAGAACGAGTACGGCGTCACGTGCACGTTCAGGGGACAGCGCCGACTGTCCCCTGACGAAGTGGCGCGCTACCTCTTCCGCCGTGTCGTTTCATGGGGCCGCAGCAGCAATGTCTTCCTGCGGAACGGCGCCCGCCTCTACCTCGACGTGGGATCGCATCCGGAATATGCAACCCCCGAATGCGACAACCTGACCGAACTGGTCACCCACGACAAGGCCGGTGAGCGCATTCTCGAAGGTCTGCTCGTCGATGCCGAACGCCGCCTGCACGAGGAGGGAATCGCGGGCGACGTCTACCTCTTCAAGAACAACACCGACTCGGCGGGAAACTCCTACGGGTGCCACGAGAACTATCTCGTGGCCCGGCACGGAGAATTCTCCCGGCTCGCGGACATCCTGATTCCCTTCCTCGTCACGAGGCAACTGATCTGCGGCGCGGGCAAGGTGCTCCAGACGCCGCGCGGCGCGGTCTACTGCGTCAGCCAGCGTGCCGAGCACATCTGGGAGGGCGTCAGTTCCGCAACGACCCGGTCCCGCCCGATCATCAACACACGTGACGAGCCCCACGCCGACGCGGAGCGGTACCGCCGCCTCCACGTCATCGTCGGCGACTCCAACATGTCCGAGACGACGATGCTGCTCAAGGTCGGCGCGACCGACCTGGTGCTCCGCATGATCGAGGCGGGCACGGTGATGCGTGACCTGACGCTGGAGAACCCCATCCGGGCCATCCGCGAGGTCAGTCACGACACCACCGGGCAGCGCAAGGTGCGGCTGGCCAGCGGCCGTGAGGCGTCCGCCATCGAGGTGCAGCGCGAGTACTACGAGAAGGCCGTCGACTTCGTCGACCGCCGCGGCATCCGCACCGGAACGGTCGCCCGCGTCCTGGACCTGTGGGGCCGCACGCTCGACGCGGTCGAGACCCAGGACCTCGACCGGATCGACACCGAGATCGACTGGGTGATGAAGTACAAGCTCATCGACCGGTACCGGGCCAAGCACAACATGACGATGTCGCACCCGAGGGTCGCCCAGATAGACCTCGCGTACCACGACATCCACCGCCGTCGCGGCCTGTACTACCTGCTGGAGCGCAAGGGCCAGGCCGACCGTGTCTGCAACGACCTGAAGATCTTCGAGGGCAAGTCCGTGCCCCCGCAGACCACCAGGGCGCGGCTGCGCGGCGACTTCATCCGCAGGGCCCAGGAGCAGCGGCGGGACTTCACCGTCGACTGGGTCCACCTCAAGCTCAACGACCAGGCACAGCGCACGGTGTTGTGCAAGGACCCGTTCCGCTCGGTGGACGACCGGGTGGAGAAGTTGATCGCGGGGATGTGATCCGGCACGGCACCGTCCCGGACCGTGGCGGGACGCGGGCCCCGTACGTTTCCCGTACGGGGCCCGTGCACGTCCCAAGGCTGTTCCGTGCTCCGTGGTGGATCGGCGTACGGCGTCGGACGTGGTGCGTCGCAAGGCAGAGGGGTGTCCGCATACCAGATGTATGCGGATGTTCCGGCAACGCGGCGAGGCGCCGCAGCCGTCGCCGCGTGCCCGCCGAGGGATCAGGGAGCAGCCTTTAGAGTGGCGGGGACCCAATCGACCGTGCCGTCTGAGATCTGAGGAACACGTGCGCCGACTTGCCGGCCTTCTCGTCGTCCCCCTGCTGCTGTTGACAGCCTGTGGCAACGACAATGGCTCCGCCTCCGAGTTTCCCGCGATCACCGCGGGGGCGAAGTTCGGGGAGAAACCCACCCTGTCCAAGGGCTCCGGTAACCCGCCCAAGGAACTGAAGACGAAGGTCCTCAGTGAGGGCGACGGTGCCGAGACCAAGAACGGCGAGGCGATCCAGGTCAATTACCTCGGCCAGTCCTGGGACTCCGACAAGCCCTTCGACAACAGCTTCGACCGCAAGCCGTTCGATCTGACCCTCGGTGCCGGCATGGTCATCCAGGGCTGGGACAAGGGGCTCGTCGGCAAGAAGGTCGGCAGCCGGGTCCAGTTGGTCATCCCGCCTGAGCTCGGTTACGGGGCGCAGGGCCAGGGCGACATCAAGCCCAACTCCACCCTCGTATTCGTCGTCGACATCCTGAAGGCGACAAAGATCCCGGCCTCCGCCAAGGGCACCGAGGTCGCCCAGGACAACGTCGACCTGCCGAAGGTCGGCACCAACACCGACGGCAAGGCCCCGAAGGTCACCATCCCGTCCAAGAGCACCCCGCCGTCGAAGCTGGTCTCCAACTACGTCCTGGAGTCCACGGGCGAGGTCGTGAAGGACACCGACAGCGTCATCGTGCACTACGTGGGCATGGTGTGGAAGGACGGCAAGACGTTCGACAGCACCTACGCCACGGGCCGGACGCAGACCTTCCCACTTTCCCAGGTCACCCTGAAGGGCCTCAAGAACGGTCTGGTCGGCAAGAAGATCGGCAGCCGCGTGCTCCTCGTCGTCCCGCCGGACCAGGGGTTCGGCGACCAGGCGCAGCAGACCATCCCCCCGAAGTCCACGCTGGTCTTCGCCGTGGACCTGCTGGCGAAGATGTAAAACTGTCCCGGTTGCGCAGTTCATCATCAAGAGGAGCACCTCAGTGAGCATCGAGAAGCCCGAGATCGACTTCCCGGGCGGCGAGCCGCCGGCCGACCTGGAGATCAAGGACATCTGGGAGGGCGACGGCGCGGTGGCCAAGGCGGGCGACACCGTCTCGGTCCACTACGTGGGCGTGGCCTTCTCCACCGGCGAGGAGTTCGACGCCTCCTGGAACCGCGGCACCCCGCTGCGGTTCCAGCTCGGTGCCGGACAGGTCATCTCCGGGTGGGACCGGGGCGTGCAGGGCATGAAGGTCGGCGGGCGTCGCCAGCTGACCATCCCCGCACACCTCGCGTACGGCGACCGCGGCGCCGGTGGCGGCCTCATCGGTCCCGGTGAGACGCTGATCTTCGTCTGCGACCTGGTCGCCGCCTGATCCGCGCCTCTACGCGACGAGGGCCCGTGCCGCAAGGTGCGGGCCCTCGCTTTTGTCCCGGAAGCGGGGAGCGGTACGGTCGACGATCGTAGCGCGGAGAAGAAAGGGCGCCCATGGCGATCGCCAAGGCCGAGCGGCTGATGAATCTGGCCCTGTGCCTGCTGGGAACCAGGCGCCCGCTGAGCAAGCGTGAGCTCCGGGGGTCCATCGAGGCGTACCTGGAGGCGGGCTCCGACGATGCCTTCAACCGGATGTTCGAGCGCGACAAGGACGATCTGCGCGAACTCGGTCTGGTCATCGAGACCGTGGAGAACCTGGACGGCGACACCGGGTACCTCGCCCGCCGCGACAGCAACCGCCTTCCACCGATCACGCTGGACGCCGAGGAGGCCGCCGCGCTCGGGCTGGCCGCGCGGGTCTGGCAGCAGGCGCGGCTGGCCGGTGCCGCCAGTGGCGCGCTGCAGAAGCTGCGGGCGGCCGGCATGCCGGAGGCCGAGGACGCGTACGAGGTGCACAGCGCTCTCGAAACCCGGATCCCCGTGCACGAGGCCGCGTTCGAGCCGCTGATGCTCGCCTGCCGGGACCGCCGTCCGGTGACCTTCGACTACCGCAAGTCCAACGCCGCCCGGCCCGGGACGCGTCACGTCGAGCCATGGACACTGGAGTGCTGGCGCGGCCACTGGTACCTGGCCGGCTGGGACCGGGACCGCTGTGCCGAGCGGGTCTTCCGCCTCTCCCGGATCACCGGCAAGGTGCGTTCCCGGGCGGCAGGCACGTTCACCGCCGAGGTGCCCGACGTCGTGACCGTCCGCGAGACCGTGGAGAGCTGGGCGGGTGAGACGGCCACCCGGACCGCGCTGATCAGGCTGCGGACCGGCGCCGGGTACCCGCTGCGCTCGCGCGCCGTGTCGGTCCGGGAACTCGGGAACGGGTGGGACGAGTTGGAGATTCCGTACGGGCACGGACTGGACGCCTGGCTCGTCGAGTTCGGCCCGGACGTCGTCGTGGAGGAGCCCGCGGATCTGCGGGCCGACGTGGTGGACCGGCTGCGTGCCGTGGCCAAGGACTGAGGGGGCCCGTTCATGGCCACGAACGCGATCGACCAGACCCGCCGGATGCTCTCCCTGGTCACCTACCTGCGCGAGCGCCCCGGCGCCCATGTCCAGGACGTCGCCCGCGCCTTCGGGATCACCGAGGACGAACTGATCTCGGACCTCGACGTGCTGCCCATGTGCGGGACGAGCTTCCGCGGCGGCGACCTGCTGGACATCGACACCGACGGCGACCGGATCTGGTGGCACAACCCCGACGACGTCGCCGAGCCGCTGCGGCTCGCGGCCGACGAGGCGACGGCACTCCTGGTCGCCGCCCGCGCCGTGGCCACGCTGCCGGGACTGCGCGAGAGCGACCGGCAGGCGCTGCTGCGGGCCACCGCGAAACTGGAGACGGCGGCGGGTGAGGTGGGGGCGGCCAGTTCCCGGCTCTCCGTCACCTTCGAGTCCGAGGGCGGCGTCTTCGCGGAGGTCGACCGGGCGATCTCGGAGCGGCGGCGGCTGTGGCTGCGCTACTACTCGCCCGCGCGCGACGAGCTCACCGAGCGCGAGGTGGACCCGATCCGGCTGTTCGCCGTGGGCCACACGTACATGGAGGCGTGGTGCAGGTCCTCGGAGGACCGGCGCACCTTCCGCCTCGACCGGGTCGCCGAGATCCGGCTGCTGGACGAACCGGCCGCACCGCCGGAGCTCGAACTGCGGGACCTGTCCGAGGGGCTGGTCCAGCCGTCGGCCGAGGATCCGGAGGTCGTGGTCGACGTCGGCCCCGGCGGGCGGTGGGTCGCCGAGTACTACCCGCACGACACCGCCCGGGAACTGCCGGACGGCGGGCTGCGGATCACCCTGCGCACCCCCGATCCGGCCTCGCTGCGCAGACTCGCGCTGCGGCTCGGCGGGGAGGGCCGCATCGTCTCCCCGCCGGAGCTGGCGCGGAGCGCCCAGGAGGCGGCCCGTGCCGCACTCGCCGCCTATGACGACCCGGTCTGAGCGGACATTCGAGGGAGATATGAGCGACATGTCTGTGATGTCAGGTATGCCGACCGTGGTGGTCCCGGACTCCGTCCGCTTCAGGGCGGCGTGTCCGGACTGCCGGGAGCGGTTCGAGCTGACGGCGGGGGCCATCCGGCTCGCCGTGGGCGCCAGCCGCCGGACCACGTTCTACTCCTTCACATGCCCGGAGTGCGGTTCGGCCGTCCGCAAGCCCGCGGGGGAGCGGATAGTCGAGCTCCTCACCCACGGCGGTGTACGGACGCTGCGCCTCCACAGCAGTCTCTAGGGCCAGGGGGCAACTGTTGCCGGGAGAGGCACTGGCGCCGTTCCGGGCACCCGCCTTCTCCGCAGTCCCCAGCCCGCAATCCGTCGTCCCTCACCTCACCCGTCCCCGGAATTCTCCGGGGCGCAGACACATCGAGGATCCACGCATGTTCTGGCCCATGCTCGCCATCGCCCTGGGTTTCCTCGGGATCGCCGTTCTCGGCGTGCTGGCCGTCAGGGTCTTCATCGAGGTGAAGCGTCTGGGACGGCAGGTGACGCGGACCACCCAGCGCATCAACCGCGCCGCGGAGGACCTCGAACGGGCGGCGACGGAACTCGCCGCCACGGGAGAGGCGCTGCGCTAGTCGTATGGCCCTGTGAGGTGAGGCGGTGACCAGGGCCGATCGGCCGGTCAGGTCGTGGCCTCCTGTTTCCCGGACTCGGGGGGTACGCTGCTCAGGCGCCCCGCAGAGCGAGGCGTGGGCTGTCACCGCGGGGACGCACGGGTATTGCCCCGTGTTCACTCCTGCGGGATACGATCGCTGACAGTACGACGATCGGACGCCCGTTGTCCGATCCGCCCCACCCCGGCTGCCTCGGTGAGAAGGTACACGCTTATGTTCGGAAAAATCGGCGCTCCCGAGATCATCCTGATCCTCGTCGTCATCGTTCTGCTGTTCGGCGCGAAGAAGCTTCCTGACATGGCTCGCTCGCTCGGCAAGTCGGCCCGCATCCTGAAGAGCGAGGCCAAGGCGATGAAGTCCGAGAGCGGCCCGTCGGCCACCCCTGCCGAGCCGGCGGCCAACGACCAGGCCGCCCCGCGCACCATCAAGGCCGCGCCGGGTGACGTGACCAGCTCCCGCCCGGTCGCCGAGCCGACCGACTCGACCAAGCGCTGACAGTAACGGGCCGACGCAGGCGCCGGGGATCGGTGACGGCCTGCTGCACGAGATGAGGACGTGGGTTGCTCAAGTCTTCCCGCAAGCAGGAGAGGGACCCAGAGGGCCGCATGCCCCTGGTGGAGCACCTGCGCGAGCTGCGTAACCGGTTGGCGAAGGGGCTGCTGGGGGTCGTCGTCGTGACGATCGTCGCCGCCTTCTTCTACAAGGGGATCATCGAGTTCTTCACCGACCCGATTCTGAAGTCGGTCGGTTGCGAGTCGAGCTTCGCCGAACTCGCCAAGAGGGACGACGGCACCTGCGCCCGCATCGTCCTGAACGGTCTGATCACCCCATTCACCCTGGCCCTCAAAGTCTCCCTGACAGCGGGCATCGTCGTCTCCTCGCCGGTCTGGCTCTACCAGCTGTGGGCCTTCGTCGCGCCGGGCCTGCACAGACACGAGAAGAAGTACTCCCTCCTCTTCGTGGGCGCGGGCTTCCCGCTGTTCCTCGCCGGGGCTTTCTTCGCGTACAAGACCCTGCCCACGATGGCGCGAGTCCTCCTGGACTTCTCTCCGGCCGATCTCGACAACCAGCTGCCTCTGGACGAACTGCTGGATCTGATCACGCGCATGGTCGTGGTCTTCGGGCTCGCCTTCGAACTGCCCCTGCTGCTCGTGATGCTCAACTTCGGAGGGGTCATCACCGGCAAGCGGATGCTCGGCTGGTGGCAGGGCATGATCATGGGGATCACGGTCTTCGCGGCGGTGGCCACTCCCAGCACGGACCCGGTCAGCATGCTGCTGCTCGCCGGACCGATCTGGGCCCTGTACTTCCTGGCCACGGGCATCTCCCTCGTCAACGACCGGCGCAAGGCGCGGCGCGAGGCGGCGGGCCCGGGCGACGACGAGGCGTCCGAGCTGGACCTGACTCCCGCGGACATCGGTGAGATCGAACCGGTCTCGTCCCGCGGCGCCCTGCCGCACCAGGCGCACCCGGACCGTGACCGCGTGAACGGCTACGACGACATCACCTGACCTGTAGGGTCCCCGGGTGGCCAGGGACCTGTAGGGTCCCCGGGTGACCAGCGAGATCACCCTTTTCGTCAATCCCACCGCGGGACGCGGCCGGGGCGCGCGGGCCGCGCAGCCGGCCGCTTCCGCGTTGCGGGACGCGGGATTCTCCGTGCGCACCGTCGTCGGCGAGGGCGCTGACGACGCGCTGCGACGGGCCCGCGCGGCCGTCGCGGGGGGCACCGGCGCGCTGATCGCCGTCGGCGGGGACGGCATGATGTCCCTCGCCCTCCAGGCCGTCGCCGGGACGACGACCCCGCTCGGCGTCGTCGCCGCGGGCACGGGGAACGACTTCGCCCGCGCGCTGGGGGTGCCGGTCCAGGACCCGGCCGCTGCCGGATGGTTGGCCGCCGAGGCGCTCAAGAGCGGCGGCGTCCGCGAGATCGATCTCGGCAGGGTCGGGGACCGGTGGTTCGGGTCCGTGCTCGCCTCCGGCTTCGACTCCCGGGTCAACGACCGCGGCAACCGCATGCGCTTCGTGGGCGGACGGTTCACGTACGACCTCGCCATCCTCGCCGAACTCGCCGCGTTCCGGCCCATCCCGTACCGCCTGCGGCTGGACGGCGGGCCGGTGCGGGAGATCGAGGCGACGCTCGTCGCCGTCGGCAACGGAACGTCGTACGGCGGCGGCATGCGGATCTGCGCGCAGGCCGTCCTGGACGACGGGCTGTTCGACGTGACCGTGGTCGGAAACTGCAGCCGCGCCACGCTCCTCAAGGTCTTCCCCCGGGTCTACCGGGGAACGCACCTCGGTCACCCCGCGGTGACCGTGTACCGGGCCTCCTCGGTCGAACTGGCCGCGGCCGGAGTCACCGCGTACGCGGACGGCGAACCACTGGGGGCGCTGCCGCTGACGGCCACGTGCGTAGCGGGCGCGGTCGGAGTGCTCGCGCCCGGTTCTCCCGGTGGACTTTAAAGATCGAGCCGCTGTCAGAGGCGGCGGGTACGCTCGTAGGCAAGATGACAGAGGACCTCTCACCCGCCGAGCGATACCAGGCTTCTCGGATCCGTGCCGCCGAGCTGGCCACCGCACTCGCGCCCTTCCGGGAGCTGTACCAATTCGATCTGGACCCATACCAGATCGAGGCATGCCAGGCACTGGAGGCCGGCAAGGGCGTGCTCGTCGCCGCCCCGACCGGCTCGGGCAAGACGATCGTCGGCGAGTTCGCCGTGCACCTCGCCCTCCAGCAGGGGCGCAAGTGCTTCTACACCACCCCGATCAAGGCCCTCTCCAACCAGAAGTTCGTCGATCTGGTCAAACGCTACGGGCCGGACAAGGTCGGCCTGCTGACCGGTGACAACAGCGTCAACGGCGACGCCCCCGTGGTCGTCATGACCACCGAGGTCCTGCGGAACATGCTGTACGCGGGCTCGCAGGCGCTGCGCGGCCTCGGCTACGTGGTGATGGACGAGGTGCATTACCTCTCCGACCGGTTCCGGGGCGCCGTCTGGGAGGAAGTGATCATCCACCTCCCGGAGTCCGTGACGCTCGTGTCGCTCTCGGCGACCGTGTCCAACGCGGAGGAGTTCGGCGACTGGCTGGACACCGTGCGCGGCGACACCGAGGTCATCGTCTCCGAGCACCGCCCGGTGCCGCTCTGGCAGCACGTGCTCGCGGGCCGCCGGATGTACGACCTCTTCGAGGAGGAGAGCGATCACGGCGGACGCGGCACCGCGCGCCGCGAGGTCAACCCCGACCTCGTCCGGCTCGCCCGGATGGAGAACCAGCGGACGTACAACCCCCGCGATCGCCGTCGGGGCAAGATGGTCCGCGAGGCGGACCGGGAGCGCGAGCGCCGTGAGCGCGGCCGGATCTGGACCCCGGCCAGGCCCGAGGTCATCGACCGGCTGGACGCCGAGGGGTTGCTTCCCGCCATCACGTTCATCTTCAGCCGGGCGGGCTGCGAGGCGGCGGTGCAGCAGTGTCTGCACGCCGGACTGCGACTCAACGACGAGGCGGGGCGCCGCCTGGTCCGCGAGATCGTCGAGGAGCGGACCGCGTCCCTTCCCGGCGAGGACCTCCACGTCCTGGGCTACTACGAGTGGCTCGAAGGGCTGGAGCGGGGCATCGCCGCACATCACGCCGGCATGCTGCCCACGTTCAAGGAGGTCGTCGAGGAACTGTTCGTCCGCGGCCTCGTCAAGGCGGTCTTCGCGACCGAGACCCTCGCCCTCGGTATCAACATGCCCGCGCGCTCGGTCGTGCTGGAGAAGCTCGTCAAGTGGAACGGCGAACAGCACGCCGATGTCACACCCGGCGAGTACACCCAGCTGACCGGGCGGGCCGGCCGGCGGGGCATCGACGTCGAGGGCCACGCCGTGGTCCTCTGGCAGCGCGGCATGGACCCGGCCCACCTGGCCGGACTCGCGGGCACCCGCACCTACCCGTTGAGGTCCAGCTTCCGGCCCTCCTACAACATGGCCGTCAACCTGGTGCACCAGTACGGGCGGCACCGCTCGCGCGAGCTGCTGGAGACCTCCTTCGCGCAGTTTCAGGCCGACCGGTCCGTGGTCGGGATCTCCCGGCAGGTCCAGCGCAACGAGGAAGGACTCGCGGGCTACCGCGAGGGCATGACCTGCCACCTCGGCGACTTCGAGGAGTACGCGCGGCTGCGCCGCGAGCTCAAGGAGCGGGAGAACGAACTGGCCAAGCGGGGCGCGACCCAGCGGCGGGCCGAGGCAGCGGCCTCCCTGGAGAAGCTGCGGCCCGGCGACGTCATCCACGTGCCCACCGGCAAGTTCGCCGGGCTGGCCCTGGTCCTCGACCCCGGGCTGCCGGCCGGCCGGACCAACGGGCATCGCGGGCTCGAATACCATGACGGCCCACGGCCGTTGGTGCTGACCGCCGAACGGCAGGTGAAGCGGCTCGCACCCATCGACTTCCCGGTTCCGGTGCAGGCGCTTGAGCGGATGCGGGTGCCGAAGTCCTTCAACGCACGCTCGCCGCAGTCACGCCGCGATCTGGCCTCCGCCCTCCGGACGAAGGCCGGGCACATCGTGCCGGAGCGGCACCGCAAGGGCCGGTCCCCGGCCGCCGACGACCGGGAGATAGCCCGCCTGCGGGCGGCCCTGCGCGCCCACCCCTGCCACGGCTGCGACGAGCGCGAGGACCACGCCCGGTGGGCCGAGCGCTACCACCGTCTCCGGCGCGACACCAAGCAGTTGGAGCACCGTATCGAGGGCCGCACGAACACGATCGCCCGCACCTTCGACCGCATCGTCGCCCTGCTCACCGAGCTCGACTACCTCCGGGGCGACGAGGTCACCGAGCACGGACGGCGGCTCGCCCGCCTCTACGGAGAACTGGACCTGCTGGCCAGCGAATGCCTGCGGGACGGCGTGTGGGAGGGCCTGAACCCGGCCGAACTCGCGGCATGCGTCTCGGCGTTGGTGTACGAGGCCCGGCAGGCCGACGACGCGGTGGCGCCCAAGCTGCCGTCGGGGCCCGCGCGGACGGCGATGGGGGAGATGGTCCGGATCTGGGGTCGGCTCGACGCCCTGGAGGAGGAGTTCAAGATCAACCAGGCGGAGGGGGTCGGGCAACGCGAGCCCGATCTGGGATTCGCCTGGGCCGTCTACCTGTGGGCGTCGGGACGCACGCTGGACGAGGTGCTGAACGAGGCGGAGATGCCGGCGGGAGACTTCGTCCGGTGGTGCAAGCAGGTGATCGACGTGCTGGGCCAGATCGAGGCCGCGGCACCTCGGGACGGCAGTACGGTCGCGCGCAGCGCCCGTAAGGCGGTGGACGCGGTGCTGCGCGGGGTCGTGGCCTACAGCTCCCTGGGGTGACCCGACGTTCCCGGGGCCCGAGGCTCCGGGGGTTCCCCGGGAACGCGCGGGGACGTCGCCGTGCCTGCCGCCCGCCCCCGCGACGGCCGCCGGCGCCGGCACGGCGCGCACCGCCGCCCCCGCGTGGCCGGGCCGGGGCGGCCGCGAGCCGGATGTCGCCGTCCGGACCTGCGGCCGAGGTACCCTCCGCGCGCGATCGGCCGGTCCGCCTCGCGCGGACCGGCCGATCGTCGGTTCGGGCCGACGCCCTTTCTCAGGCCGGGTGGTCGGCTCGGGCCGAGCGGTCGACCCGGGCCGCTCGCCTGCCGGTCGTGCGCCTGCCGCCCTTCATGGACGCGCCCGCGCAGACCAGCCCGAGCAGCAGGGTCAGTCCGCCGATGATGACGTTGTTCAGGATCACACCGAGGCTCGGGGCGGTGCCGACGACCCAGGGCGTGATGATCATCCAGATGCCCATGGCACAGATGGCCCAGCTCAGGCCGTACATCCGCTCAGGCATGGCCGTGAAGCCCAGGCCCAGTACCGCGATCGCGATGCCCATGATCAGGTTGTGCGTCGCCAGCGTGGGCTGGGACCCCAGGAATTTGACCACCCAGGGCGAGATGGCGCAGTAGAGACCGACGAGGAACACCGGTGCGTCCACGAGCACCACGTCCCGCCCGCCCAACACGCGGGCGTAGCGGTCGCGCATCTCGGAGACATCGGGGTGACCGGCCATCTCACGGCCGGCGTGCGAGAGGTTCGACATGGGGTTCGTCTCCTTCGCTTCTGCAGACCTGGCCGCCTTCGGAGCGATAGCGGCCTGCTCTGCCATTCTGCTCTTATATGCCACTTATGTGTAGTTCTGGGGTATGTGGGCGTCCGGAGAAGCGGAACCCCCGGTGGGCGAGGAGCAGTCCAGCCGCTCCGCCAGGGCCACCAGGTGGGCCGCTCGCAGCACCCGGTCCCCGTATCCCGGAAGCGGCACGTGCAACGGTTCGGTCCAGCGCACCGGAATCGCGGCGTAGCCGTGCACGGCACCCGCCAGTGCGCCGGTCACCGCCGCGACCGTGTCCGTATCCCCGCCCACGTCGACCGCGGCGGCCAGTGCCTCCTCGAACGTACGCGTGGTGCGCAGCGCCCAGAGCGCGGTGCCCAGGCACGGCCACACCGCCCCGTTGAACTCCGTCGCCGCGTCCGGATGCCAGTCGGGGGCCAGAACGGTCGCCCACCGCTCGCGGTGATCTGCGTGCACGCGGTCGAGTGCGTCCGGTACGGCGGTGAGCGCATGGCCGCCGTCCAGCGCCACCCGGATCAGTTCGTGCAGTACGGCGGTGCCCTCCCAGGCGGCCCGGTCGCCGTGGGTGAGTGCGGCGACCCGGCGGGCGGCGTCCATCGTGGCCGTCCGCCCCGCCCGGGCGAAGTACACCGCCGACGTGGCGGCCCGCATCAGTGAACCGTTGCCCGCGGCACGCCCCTCGACCTGGAAGTGCAGGGCCGCCGCGAGGTCCCAGGGGTCGCCGCTCGTCAGTACGGCCTCGGTCTGCAGGCCGATGTCCTTCGGCCCACCGGCAGCCCAGCGGCGGAACCGGTCGAACAGGTCGGGCGGATCGAGACCGGCCCGCTCCAGCAGGGACTCGGCGACCAGCACGGCCATCTGCGTATCGTCCGTGGCCTCGCCGGGCTCCCAGCCGCCGCCTCCGCACATCGTGCCGACGCCGTTGGGGAAGCGGGCCGTGTACGCACCGGCGGGGCCGTACTCGAACGGCGCGCCCAGGGCGTCGCCGACCGCCGACCCGACCACGGCGCCCGCGACCCGGTCCGGTCGGTCCGGTCGATTCCGTGGGTCCATGCGGGGAGCGTACGGGGGACGGGCTTCCTCGCGCGCGACCTTTCCCCGCGCCCTGTCCGCGCGCGGTCACGGCCGCGAGCCCGGGCGCCGGCGTCCCGCTCCGCTCCGGCGCCGACGGGGCTCAGCGGAGGCCGCGGGCCCGTTCGAAGCGGGTCCGTGCCTCGCCGAGATCCACGATCGGCTCCGGGTAGTCCGGCGCCGCCCCCCGGGCGGCGGGTTTCCACGGCTCGTGGACGGTGCCGCCCTTCAGCCCGGCGAGTTCCGGGACCCAGCGGCGCACGTAGTCACCCCGAGGGTCGAACCGCTTCCCCTGGACCACGGGGTTGAGGACGCGGTTCGGCCGGGTGTCCGTGCCGGTGCCCGCCACCCACTGCCAGTTCAGCTGATTGTTCGCCACATCGCCGTCGACCAGCAGGTCCAGGAAGTGCGCTGCCCCGACCCGCCAGTCCACGTACAGCGTCTTGGTCAGAAAGCTCGCCGTCAGCAGGCGCGCGCGGTTGTGCATCCAGCCCTCGTACGCCAGTTGCCGCATCCCCGCGTCCACGGGCGGGCAGCCCGTGCGCCCGGCCCGCCAGGCGGCGATCCCGTCCTGGTCCGCACGCCAGTGGTCGCCGCGCGGGCGGTAGTCGTCATGAGCGGCGTCGGGGCGGGCGGCAAGCACCTGGTGGTGGAAGTCGCGCCAGGCCAGCTGCCGCACGAACGCCTCGGCTCCGGGGCCGCCCCGCCGCCGCGCCCGGTGGACCGTCTCGGCCGCGGAGAGGCAGCCGAAGTGGATGTAGGGCGAGAGCCGTGACGTCGCGTCAGCCGACAGGTCGTCATGAAGACTCGCATAGGCGTCCATCGGACCGTTCACCCAGGCGCGGAGCAGTCGGCGCGCCACCGACTCACCTCCCGCGGCGAGTCCGGGCGACACCCCGGCCACCTCCTTCCGCTCCGGCAACGCATCGCCCCGCACCCCCTCCGGCACCCGCACCGCGCGGGGAGGGGCCAGCACGCCCCGCACACCCGCCGCCTCCCAGCGGCGGAAGTAGGGCGTGAACACCGCGAAATGGTCGCGGCCCGCCGGAACGACCCGGCCCGGCGCGAGCGCGGTGACCACCGCGTCATGGACGTGCAGCGCGCAGCCGACCGCTGCCAGCGCGGTCCGTAGCCGCTCCTCGCGGCGCAGCGCGTATCCGCTGACTCCCGCCGCGATGTGCAGCTCGCGCGCGCTGTTCTCCACGACCACGGCACGGGCGGCCGCCACCGCGTCACCGCTCCGGACGACCAGGCGGCCGCCGCGGCGGCGCAGTCCCGCGTCGAGGTCGTGGAGGCAGTCGGCGAGGAACGCCCGGCGGTTGGGGGCGTCGAAACCGGCCGACCGGATCCCCGTGTCACGCACGAACAGCGGAACGACGGCGTCCGAGTCGCGTACCGCCGCGCGCAGCACCGGGTTGTCGTGCAGCCGCAGGTCGGAGGTGAAGAGTGCCACGGACACCGGCATGGACGTACGCCTTTCCGTCGTCGGCCGCACGCCCGAAGGCCGAGTAACACGTGCACGGAGGCTGAGGAACGCCGGCCCGGTGGACCAGGGCGCGGGCGCGGCGCGGGAACCCGGCGGTAGCAGGGTCGGGGCGTGTCGGTCCGGGGCCGGGCGTGCGCGCGATCCTGCCACGCGGCCGGGCCCTCCGCCCGCCGGCCGCCCGCCGTATCCCCCTCGCGGCCGTACCGGAGGTCCGTTCGACGCAAGCCGTCGTGCCCCACGGCGCCGGCCCGAGGGGGACCCCGCGCCGGACGGCCCCGCAAACGCGTGTGCCCCCGGCCGGGGCCGGGGGCACACGGGGCGGGCGGTGTCACGCAGCCGCGCCCTCCTGTTCGCGCTCCACCTGGGCGTTCCATTCGCGCTTGACCGCGCGCCAGGCGTCGTCGTCCTGGCCGAGCCTCCAGTACCCGGAGATCGACAGCCGGGAGAGCGGGATCCCGCGCTCCAGGCGCAGGTGGCGGCGGAGCTGCTTCACGAAGCCCGCCTCGCCGTGGACGAACGCCTGGATGTCGCCCTCGGGGAACTCCAGCTCCGTGACCGCGGCGACCAGCGCCTCACCGACCGGGCGCTCCCCGCGGTGCAGCCAGGTCACGTCGACCCCGTCGGGCGTCATGATCTTCTGCTCCTCGGAGGCGTCCGCGATCTCCACGAAGGCGTGCACCACCGCGCCCGGCGGCATCTGCTCCAAGGAGGCGGCGATGGCCGGGAGGGCGCTCTCGTCGCCCGCCAGGAGGTGCCAGTCGGCCGAGGCGGCAGGAGCGTAGGCCCCACCGGGCCCGAGTATCGTCACCTGCTCGCCCGGGACCGCGCGCAGCGCCCAGGGGCCGGCGAGGCCCTCGTCGCCGTGGACCACGAAGTCGACGGCCAGCTCCCGGGCGTCCGGGTCCCAGGAGCGCACGGTGTAGGTGCGGGAGGAGGGCCACAGCTCCCGGGGCTGCTCCTCGCGGATGCGGGCCATGTCGAACGGGTGCGGGTAGTCCACGCCCTCGGGGGCGAAACAGATCTTGATGTAGTGGTCGGTGAACCCGGCGAGCTCGAACTCGGCGAGCCCCTCACCGCCGAACACGACGCGCACCATGTGCGGGGTGATCCGCTCGGTGCGCAGGACCTCGGCCCGCTGCGCCTTGGGTGCCTGCCGTGCCGGTCGCTCTGCCACGAGGTTCTCCCCTGATCCGATGTGCTTAGGCTTACCTAAGCTAACATCTCAGGCGCGCAGTGTGGAGAGCAGGCGCTGCAGGGCGCCGCCCAGCCCCCACCGCTTCGCCAGGGCCTCCAGGGCGACGGGGTCACGCGGCCCGGCGGGCAGCGCGGGGTCGAACCGGGGCAGCGGTACGTCGCCGGCGACGCGGACCACCCGCGGGGCGACGGCCACGTAGTCCCGGGCCTCGTCGAGCCGCTTGCGCTGCGAGGGCGTCAGCCGGGAGGCCGGATCGTCGACGGCGGCCATGATCCCGGCCAGGTCGCCGAAGGTGTCCAGCAGCTTCGCCGCGGTCTTCTCGCCGATGCCCGCAACCCCGGGCAGGCCATCGCTCGGGTCGCCGCGCAGCAGCGCCAGATCGGCGTAGCCGGAGCCGTCCACCCCGTACTTCTCCCGCAGCCAGGTCTCGTCGGTGAGCTGGAGCGAGCCGACCCCCTTCAGGGGGTACAGCACCCGCACACCGCGGGCGTCGTCGACGAGCTGATAGAGGTCGCGGTCGCCGGTGACGATGTCCACCGGCCCGCCGGCCAGGCGGGTGAGCGTGCCGATCACGTCGTCCGCCTCGTAGCCCGCGACGCCGACCCGGGCGATGCCCAGGGCGTCCAGCACGTCTTCGATCACCGGCACCTGCGGGGCCAGGGCGTCGGGGGTCTCCTCCTCGTCGGGCAGTCCCTCGGCGGTCTCCACCGCCACGCGGTGCGCCTTGTACGAGGGGATCAGCTCCACCCGCCAGTGCGGCCGCCAGTCCGCGTCCATGCAGGCGACCAGGTCGTCCGGGCGGTGGTCCTGCACCAGGCGCGCGATGAAGTCGAGCAGCCCGCGCACGGCGTTGACCGGCGTCCCGTCCGGCGCGCGCACCGAATCGGGGACCCCGAAGTAGGCGCGGAAGTAGAGGGAGGCGGTGTCCAGGAGCATGAGTCGTCGCGTCACACCCCGATGATGCCGCACCCCGCCGACACGGCCCGTCGGCCGCGGGGCGACGGGCGAGGGGGGCGGTGCCGGGGCGTCGGGAGAGGGGTGCGTGGCGCCCCCTCGCGTGGCATGCACCGCTCACTCGCGAGGCGGCAGCAGCGTGCACATATCACTCGAATGTGACCTGAATCACTCTTGTGTTTGGTCCGTTTGTGTGGGGGCAGGCGCGCAGCCGGAGCGGAACACGTAACGATTTCAACCGGTATACGTGCCATGCGGACCGAATCCGCGCCGCTCCACGGTCTGCCGGAGGGGGTGGCAGACCGTTTTTCGGTTCGACGCGCGAGGTGTATGTGTCAAGGCTGCAAGCCGAACACTTGTACAAGGTGTTCGGTAGACGACCCGATCAAGCAGTGCGAAGGCTCGAAGGCGGCGCCGACCGCGACGAGCTGCGCGCCGACGGAACGACTGCAGCGGTGATCGATGCCTCGTTCACCGTGGAACCGGGACAGATCTTCGTCGTGATGGGTCTGTCCGGGTCCGGCAAGTCCACGTTGCTGCGCATGCTCAACGGGCTGCTGGAGCCCACAGCCGGACGCGTACTGTTCGACGGCCAGGATCTGACCGCCCTGAGCCCCGCCGAACTGCGCCACGTCCGGTCCTCCAAGATCAGCATGGTGTTCCAGCACTTCGCGCTCTTCCCTCACCGGAGCGTGCTGGAGAATGCCGCGTACGGCCTCGAAGTGCAGGGCGTGCCGCGAGCCGAGCGCGAGAAGCGCGCCGCCGAGGCGCTGGAGCTGACCGGCCTCGCGGGCTGGGAGAAGTCCTGGCCCGACGAGCTGTCCGGCGGCATGCAGCAGCGTGTCGGCCTGGCCCGCGCCCTGGCCACCGACGCCGATCTGCTGCTGATGGACGAGTCCTTCAGCGCGCTCGACCCGCTGATCCGCCGCGACATGCAGGACCAGCTGCTCGAACTGCAGAAGCGCCTGAAGAAGACCATCGTCTTCATCACCCATGACCTCAACGAGGCCATGCGGCTCGGCGACCGCATCGCTGTGATGCGCGACGGCAGAATCGTCCAGCTCGGCACCGCCGAGGACATCCTCGTCACCCCGGCCAACGACTACGTCGCCTCCTTCACCCAGGACGTCGACCGCGCCCGGGTGCTCACCGCGGGCGCCATCATGGCCGAGCCGCACACCGTCCTGGGCACCAGCACGGACGACGGCAAGGAACTGCGTACCCCGGACGACGTCCTGCGCGAGGCCCCGGCCACCGTCACCGAGTCCACGCCGATCATCGAGCTCTTCACCCCCTGCTCCCGCAGCGGGGTCGCCGTCGCCGTCACCGACACGAAGGGCGAACTCGTCGGTGTCGTGCCGCGTGCCCGGCTGCTCGCGGTTCTCGGTGAACCGATGAGCCCCACGGAGGTTCCCCGGGACGTCCGGACGCCGGCCGCCGACGCGAAGAAGGTGGCCAGTGTTTAGGCTCCCCCTCGGCGACTGGGTCGATTCCGTCGTCGGCTGGCTCCAGACCCATCTCTCCTGGCTGTTCGACGCGATCAGCTCGGTCGTCAGCGGCATGTTCGACGGCATAGCCGCCGTGCTCTCCGCCCCCGCCCCGCTGCTCTTCGCGGGCATCGTCGCCGTCATCGCCTGGTGGCTGCGCGGTCTGCTCGCCGGTGTGCTCGCCTTCGTGGGCTTCGCCCTCATCGACTCCGTCGAGTTGTGGGACGAGGCGATGGACACCGTCACGCTGGTGCTCGTCGCCACGATCATCTCGCTGGTGCTGGCCGTGCCGCTGGGCATCTGGGCCTCGCGCTCGAAGACCGTGAGCGCGGTGACCCGGCCCGTCCTGGACTTCATGCAGACCATGCCCGCCATGGTCTATCTGATCCCCGGCGTCATCTTCTTCGGCGTCGGTGTGGTCCCCGGGATCATCGCCACCATCATCTTCTCGCTGCCCCCGGGCGTCCGGATGACCGAACTCGGCATCCGCCAGGTCGACAGCGAGCTGGTCGAGGCGGCCGAGGCGTTCGGCACCACCCGGCGCAACATCCTGCTGCGGGTGCAACTGCCGCTCGCGCTGCCCACGATCATGGCGGGCGTCAACCAGGTCATCATGCTGGGCCTGTCCATGGTGGTCATCGCCGGCATGGTCGGCGGCGGCGGCCTCGGCGGCGCCGTCTACCGCGCCATCGGCAACGTCGACGTCGGCCTCGGCTTCGAGGCGGGCATCTCCATCGTCATCGTGGCCATGTACCTGGACCGGATGACCGGCGCGCTCGGCCGCGAGGTTTCCCCGCTCGCCCGCCGGGCCGTCGCCAAGGCGCAGGCCATGGCCGGCGGGAAGATCTGGAACCACCGTCCGCAGCCCGTCGTCGCGGTCGTCGGTGTCGTCGTCCTCGCGCTCGTCGCGGGCGGCATGGGGCTCTTCGCCTCCGGCGGCGCGGACACGGGCAGCACGGGCGCCGATGCCGCGAAGCCGGGCACCGGCAAGAAGATCAGCATGGGCTACATTCCGTGGGACGAGGGCATCGCCTCCACGTTCCTCTGGAAGGAGATGCTGGAACGGCGCGGCTACGAGGTCGACGTCAAGCAGTACGAGGCCGGGGCGCTGTACACCGGCATGGCGGGCGGCCAGATCGACTTCGAGACCGACTCCTGGCTCCCGGTCACCCACGCCCAGTACTGGGAGAAGTACCGGGACCAGCTCGAGGACCTGGGTGCCTGGTACGGTCCCACCTCGCTGGAGCTGGCCGTTCCCGCCTACATGAAGGACGTCCGGTCCCTGGAGGACCTCAAGGGCAAGGCGCCGCAGTTCAAGGGCCGGATCGTCGGCATCGAACCGAGCGCCGGTGAGATGGGCCTGCTCAAGGAGAAGATCCTGCCGGGCTACGGCCTGGACAAGGAGTACGAGGTCGTCGACGGTTCCACGCCGTCCATGCTGGCCGAGCTGAAGCGCGCCTACGCCAAGAAGGAACCGATCGTCGTCCCGCTCTGGTCGCCGCACTGGGCGTACAACCAGTTCGAGCTCACCAAGCTCGAGGACCCCAAGGGCCTGTGGGGCAAGGGCGACGGCGTCCACACCCTGGCCCGCAAGGGCTTCTCCGCCGACAACCCCGAGGTCGGCCGCTGGCTCAAGGACTTCAAGATGAGCGAGGACCAGCTCACCAGCCTGGAGGCGGAGATCCAGAAGGCCGGCTCCGGCAACGAGCAGGAGGCCGTCCGCACCTGGCTGGAAGCCAACCCCGGCCTCGCCGACCAGTGGACCCCCGTGGCGGAGACCGGAGCGGCCAAGGGCGCGAGCGGCAAGGACGAGCGCTCCCGCCCCCTCGACGTCGCCTGGTCCCCCCGGGAGGAGGACATCGCCGCCACCTACCTGTGGAAGGCGGCTCTGGAGGAGCGTGGCGCCGGTCACGAGGAGGCCGTCGACGCCCGGATGCGGAAGAACCCGGGCGTCGTCGACACGATGGCCCCGCTGTAGCGTCCGGACCGCACCTCCGGGACACCGGAGAAGGGGTGGGCACCGCCAGGGGCGGGCCCACCCCTTCCGCGTTGTCCGCGGGCCGGGGGACCAGCGGTCCGCAAGCCGTCCTCCCGTCCCGTCCGGAGGGCGTACGCGGGCCGTGCGGAAGCCGCACGCCCCCTCCGTGCGGAACCGCCCGGAGGGGCCCTAACCGGCCGATCTCGCGCAACCGTGTGCGGAATGCGCCGACAACCGGAAGGATGACGAGTCGGGAGGGAGCCGCACATGGACGAGAAGGAAACACTCCGCGTGGGCGCCGCGATCCGCCGAAGGCGCAGGTCCCTGGGGCTCACACTGGCCGCGGTCGCGACGCGCAGCGGTCTGTCCGTGCCGTTCCTCAGCCAGATCGAGAACGAACGGGCACGGCCCAGCGCCCGGTCCCTGGACCGGGTCGCCGGAGCCCTGGAGACCACTCCGGCACGGCTGCGCGCCGCCGCCGACTCGGCACGCGCCGTCGACGTCGTACGGGCGGCCGGAAGCCGGGCGCATGCCGGGATCGATGCGGTCGCCGGGTGCCACGGGAGCGAGGAGGCCGCCGGGCGTCACGGGAGCGGCGCGGCCGACGGGGTGCGCAGGGTGGTGCGCGGACGCCACCAGCTCAGCGCCCTGGAGTTCACCGGCGAACTCGACCTCGGGCGTGAGTTCCAGCACCGCAACGACGAGGTGATGTACGTGGTGCGGGGCGCCGCGGAGGTGGAGGCCGAGGGGCGGGCGTACCGGCTGGAGGAGGGCGACACGCTGTTCCTGTCCGGCGGGGTGCGGCACCGTTGGCGGGCCACGACGCCCGGCACGCGGCTGCTGGTCGTCGCGGTCGCCGAGCACATCGACGCCACGGTCGACCCGCGCCGCTGAGGGGGTGGCCGCGGTGCGCGTCGTCTCCCTGGTGCCCTCGCTCACCGAGGCCGTCGCCGTCACCACCCCCGGCCGGCTCGTCGGCGTCACCGACTGGTGCACCCATCCCGCCGGGCTGACCGCCGCCCGTGTCGGCGGCACCAAGAACCCCGACGTGGCCGCGATCGTCGCGCTGCGGCCCGACCTCGTCCTCGCCAACGAGGAGGAGAACCGCGCCCCGGACCTTGCGGGGCTCCGGGCCGCCGGTGTCGAGGTGCTCGTGACCGAGATCCGCACCCTCGACCAGGCGTTCGAGGAGCTGGAGCGGGTCCTGGCCGCCGCCTGTGGCCCGCCCCGGCCGCTCTGGCTGGACGAGGCCGAGGCCGCCTGGGCCGCGCTGCCGCCGCCCCGGGCCCCGCGCCGTGCGGTCGTGCCCGTCTGGCGCAGGCCCTGGACGGTGCTGGGGCGCGACACCTTCGCCGGTGACCTGCTGTCCAGGCTGGGCGTCGACAACGTCTACGCCGGCCACGCCGATCGCTACCCCCGGATACCGCTCGACCGGCTCAACGCGGCCGGCGCCGACCTCGTGGTCCTGCCCGACGAGCCGTACCGCTTCACGGCGGACGACGGACCCGAGGCGTTCCCCGGGCTGCCCGCCGCACTCGTCGACGGGCGATACCTCACGTGGTACGGGCCGTCGCTGGTGCGGGCGCCTTCGGAGCTGCGAGCAGCGCTCCGCTGAGCAGTCCGCGCAGCGTCCGCACCCCGGCCACCGCCCACGCCGTCACCAGCAGCACGTACAGCGCGACGGCCAGCCAGGTGTACGCGTCGAGGCCGGTGTGCCGGGCCAGACCCGCTGCACCCGTGACGCACGTGCCGACCGGGAAGGTGAAGCCCCACCACGTCATGGCGAAGGGCATGCCGCCCCGCATGGCACGCACCACCAGGGCGGAGGCCAGGGCCAGCCACATCAGCGCGAAACCCATCACCGGCACCCCGTAGAGCACCGCGAACGCCTCGAAGCCCGCGACGTACGGCTCCGGGACGGCCGCCTCCGCCACATCGGCGAGCTGGCCGACCGCCGTCGTCGACTGGCCCAGCGGCCCGAGGACCAGGAACAGCGTGGGCGTCAGCGCGAGCGGCAGCGGGCCCTGGTGGACCAGGCGGGCGAAGACCAGCGGCAGCATCACCAGCGTGGCCAGCAGGCTCAGGCCGAACATCGCGTAGCAGGCCAGCAGCGCAGCCTCCCGCCACTGACCGGCGGGCAGCTCGGGGATCAGCAGCGGGCCGAGCGCCGCGGAGACCATCGGGGCCACCACCGGGAGCAGCCACACCGGTGAGGCGGTGCCGGCATCGATCCGGTGGCGCGCCACCATCAGGTACGGGATCGCGACGGCGGCGGCCAGCCCGATTACCGTGCCCGCCGTGTACAGCACCGCGTCCAGGGCCACGGCCGCCCCGTGCCCGATGACGTCCCGGCCGACCACCATCGTCGAACCCCCGACGGCCAGCAGCGCCATCGACAGACAGCCGTAGAACGGGGCGACGGCGGGGTCCAGCAGATGGCGGCGGGCCTGGTCGCGGTGGGCGGCCCAGTGCCCGGCGCGGGCCACGAGCACGACGGCCAGCATGACCACCGCGAGCGCCCACACCACCGTGCAGGCGCCCCGCAGTCCCGGAACGTGCACCGGCAGCGCGACCCCCGCGCTCGCCACGATCGAGGTGCCCATGACACTCGCGTACCAGTTGGGACCGATGTGCCGCAGGAGGGGCAGGGTCGGGGCGACCGGTTGCGGGGCGGGGGACGGCACGGCCTGCTGTGGCGCGTGGGACTGTCTGGGCTGCGAGAAGGTGGCCATGCCACGATTCTCGAAAGGCGCGCGGAATGCCACCAGGGGCTTCGTGCCTATGAGGCCATAAGCTGAATTTATGACCGTTGACGTGCATGTTCCGCTCTCCCACCGGGTTCCCGACCTCGGCGCGCTGGAGCTGCTGCTCGCCGTCGCCCGGCACGGCAGCCTGGGGCGCGCGGCCCGCGACATCGGGGTCACTCAGCCCGCGGCCAGCAGCCGCATCCGATCCATGGAACGGCAGCTCGGTCTGGCCTTGCTGGACCGTTCGCCGCGCGGCTCGCGGCTCACCGACGCGGGCGCGCTGGTCACCGACTGGGCGCGCCGCGTCGTCGAGGCGGCCGAGGCGTTCGACGCCGGTACGCAGGCGCTGCGCGACCGGCGGGACTCCCGGCTGCGGATCGCCGCCTCCATGACCATCGCCGAGTACCTGCTGCCGGGCTGGCTGATGGCGCTGCGCGCCGAGCGGCCGGACACCGCGGTCTCGCTGCTCGCCGGGAACTCGGCGACGGTCGCGGGGCGGCTGCTCGCGGGGGAGGCCGATCTCGGGTTCGTGGAGGGCCTGTCGGCGCCGGAGGGCCTCGACGGCACGGTCATCGCGCACGACCGCCTCGTCGTCGCGGTCGCCCCGTCCCACGCCTGGGCCCACCGCCGCACACCGCTGACCCCGTACGAACTGGCCGCGACCCCCCTGGTGCTGCGGGAGCCGGGCTCGGGCACACGCCAGGTCCTGGACGCCGCCCTGGCTGCGCACGGCGGGCTCGCCGTGCCGCTGCTCGAACTGTCCTCGACGACCGCGGTGAAGGGCGCGGCCCAGAGCGGGGCGGGGCCGTGCGTGCTCAGCGAACTGGCGGTGGGCGACGAACTGTCCGCCCGGCGCCTGGTGAAGGTCCCGATCGGCGGCATGCGGCTGCGGCGCCAGTTGCGCGCGGTATGGCCCGCCGGCCACCGCCCGACGGGTCCGGCGCGCGATCTGCTGTCGCTGACGGCGCGGGAAACCCGGCCGTAGTGAGGGCAGGCCAGGTCCTCGTGCGGCTGCGGTGAGGACGGGCAGCTCAGGCCCTCGTGCGGCTGCGGTGAGGACGGGCGGGCCACGCCCGCGGGCGCCGGTGGCGCGCCCCCGTCAGCCGGTCAGCCCCGCGTGCGCCGAGGCGGGGGCGAGACCCTCCAGCGGCGCACGGGCCGGGGCCGGGCCGGACGCCGAGGCCGCCGCCACCAGTGCCCGTGCCAGCCGCAGGTCGTCGCCCATCTCCGGATGCCACTGCACCCCCAGCGCCCAGGGGGACCCGGGCAGCTCGACCGCCTCGACCGTGCCGTCCGCCGCGTGCGCCGAGGCCACCAGGCCCGGGGCGAGCCGCTGCACGCACTGGTGGTGGTAGGTGGGGACGGCGCTCTCCTCCGGCACGATCGACGCGTAGAGCGTCCCCGGTACGGGGACGACCGGGTGCGAACCGAGGACACCGGCCGCCCCCAGCGGTCCGCCGTGCCCGTCGAGGTGCTGGGTCAGGGTGCCGCCGAGCGTCACGTTGAGCAGCTGCATGCCGCGGCAGACGCCGAGCAGCGGGGTGCCGCACTCCAGCGCGGCCCGGATGAGGGCCGTCTCCCAGGCGTCGCGCTCCTCGGAGGGAGGGCCCGTCCTGAAGTCGCGCTCCGCGCCGTACAGCGCCGGCTCCACGTCCGCACCGCCCGCGATGACGAGGCCGTCCAGCCGGGCCACGGCGGCCCGGGCCCGTGCCGGGGCGTCCGGCGGGAGGAGCACGGCCAGGCCGCCGGACCGCTGGATCATGCGCGGGTAGGCGGCCGGGAGGAGCGCGGCGGGCAGTTCCCAGACGCCCCAGCGGGCCGCGGGTTCCAGATAGGTGGAGACGCCGATGAGAGGTTCGGACACGGGACGGTCCCTCCGGTCGGCCGCCGCTGGGCGGGCGGGCTCGGTTCCAATGCCAATGGCGGCAGAGGATACCTTTGCGATCGGTTGAGAGCCCCTCGGGCGGGGCCGGTAGCGGCACCGGCCGTGGCGCGCAGGCCGCGCGCGGTGACGCCACACGGCGTTCTTCGTCGCGGTCATGGGGGCGGCAACCAGCCAGATCTCGTACCCGCGTCCAAGGGTGGCGTCCTGTGCGTGTCCCGCGAACTCGGCGTCCAGTTCGCCCGCGAGGGCATCCGGGGCAGCGCGCTGTCCGGGGACCGGTCGACACCCCGCTGCTCCAGGAGCTGTTCGCCAAGGACCCGGAACGCGCAGCTCGCAGGACCGTCCACATCCCGGCCGGGCGGTTCGCCCGCGCCGCCGGCATCGCGGCGGCCGTCGCGTTCCTCGCCGACGACGCCTCGTGCGTCGACGGCTAGCGACTCCCTCGTCGACGGGGCGTCTGCGACGCCTACGTGTCACCCCGCACCCGAGCGGAACGCAGCCGCGCTCAGAGGAACGTACGGCCCTCGCCCCGGTACGTCGGCACCGTCGCCGTCACCCGGTCGCCCTCGATCAGCCGCAACGCGTCGAAGCGCTCGCACAGTTCACCGGCCTTGGCGTGCCGGAACCACACCTTGTCGCCGATCAGCAGATCGTCGGCCGGTGCACCCAGCAGCGGCGTCTGCACCTCGCCGGGCCCCTCCTGCGGGTCGTAGCGCAGCCCCTGAGGCAGATACGGGACCGGAAGCCGGTCCGCCCCCGCGGCACCGGACGCCGGGTAGCCCCCGCCGAGCACGGTCACCACCCCGGCCCCCGGGCGGCGCACCACCGGCTGGGCGAACAGCGCCGCCGGACGCGCCGTGAACGACGTGTAGTTGTCGAACAGCCGGGGAACGAACAGCCCCGACCCGGCCGCGATCTCGGTCACCGCCCGCTCCGCCGCCGTGTGCTGCACACTGCCGGTGCCGCCGCCGTTCACGAACTCCAGGTCCGGGGCGACCGCCCGCACCGCCCGCACCGACTCGGCCCGCCGTACGACCAGCTCCCTGCGGCTCGTGGCCTGCATCAGCCGGACCGCCCGCGAGCGCAGCGGATGTCCCGCGACCGCGTCCCCGACCCCGGCGATGTGCCCCTCGTACGCCATCAGACCCACCAGCCGGAAGCCGGGCCGACGCACCACCGAACGCGCCAGCTCGGCCAGTCGGGCGGGCGTGCGCAGCGGCGAGCGCCGGGAACCGATCCGGACCCGGCCGCCCAGCAGACGCAGCGAGGTGTCCAGCTCCAGACAGACCCGGATCTCCTCCCGGCCGCCGGCCCGCGCCGCGTCGATCAGCTCCAGCTGCGCGTGGTCGTCCACCATCACCGTGACGGTCGCGGCGAGCTCGGGATCGGCGGCCAGCTCCGCGAAACCCGCCCGGTCGGCCGACGGATAGGCCAGCAGCACATCGTCGAAACCGGCCCGTGCCAGCCACAGCGACTCGGCCAGCGTGAACGACATGATCCCGGCGAACCCGGGTCGCGCCAGCACCCGTTCCAACAGGGCCCGGCAGCGCACGGACTTGCTCGCCACCCGGATCGGTTTGCCGCCGGCCCGGCGCACCAGGTCGTCGGCGTTGGCGTCGAACGCGTCCAGGTCGACGACCGCGAGCGGGGCGTCCAGGTGGGCGGTGGCCCGGTCGTAACGGGTCCGGTCGGCGGCGCGCGCAGTCATGGCCGCAGCTTGCCAGACGTCCGTACCGCTGGGTAGGGGCTGATCGCTGATCCGCACAGATCGCCGCCGCCGGCCCGGCGTCCCGCTCCCACCCGGACCCCGCCACCCCGTAGAGTGACGGCACGCGGCGAACCAAAGGGCCTGCCTGCGGCCTCGATCCGCGCACGGTACGGAATGGGATCAGGGGGGCGGATGAGTACCGAGGCGCAGCGTCCTCCCGTCCCGCCACGGCCCACCCCCTCGCCCCCGGGAGCCGCACGGCGCCTGCCGAACCCCGCCCCGGTCCCCGCCCCGCCGCGCGCGCAGACCCACGCGCCCACGACGGCGCCCGCCCCGCCGCATCGCCCCACCCCAGCACCGGCACCCGTAACGGCCCCGCAGCCGGGGCCGGTTCCCGCCCCGCACCCACACACGTACACGTACCGGCGGCCGTTCCCCGAGACCCCTGCCGAGACCACCACCCGGCTCCGCCCCGTCCGGACCCGTCGCCCCGCCCGTACCGCGGTCGCCGCGGTGTGCGTCGTGCTCGGGCTCGGACTGATCGGGGGCGCCGCCACCGGCGCCTGGCTGACCAGTGCGTCCTCCGCCGACCCCGCCGCCCGCAGCCCCTACACCGTCGGGCGCTCCGCCTGGCACAGCGTCCCCGTGGACACGCTCTTCCCGCGCACGCTCGACGGCCGGGGAGCGGGGCCCGGCGGCGCCGACCGGGTCTGGACCCGGCTCGCCGTGGCCCCCGACGGCGGCTGCGCGCCCGCCCTGGACCCGCTGCTGGCCCGGGCCCTGCGCCCGGTCGGCTGCGACCGGCTGGTGCGGGCCACGTACACCGACGCCACCACGAGCTCCGTCACCACGGTCGGGGTGATCTTCACCGAGGGGGACGCCCGGGCCATGACGGCGCTGCGCGACCGCTTCTTTGAGCAGCACCTCGGCCGCCGCGCCGATCTGATGCCCCGCACGTACCCCGTCGACGGCACGGTCGCCGCCGCGTTCGGCGACCGGCAGCGTGCAGCCTGGTCCATCCGCGTGTCGACCGGGATGCCCGTCGTCGTGTTCGCCGTGTCCGGATTCGCCGACGGGCGCCCCGTCACCGACCCGCGCCCCGCGGACCGGGCCACCGCCCCCGGCGCGAAGGGCACGGTCACCGAGGCCGGGCTCGGCCACGAGGCCGGGGGCATCGCCGAACGGATCGAGCGGGGTCTGCGCCGGGCCGTCACCGACCTCACGAAGAAGCCGCGATGAGCCGCCGCGCCCGCCACCGCCGCCGCGTGGTGGGAGCGGTCTGCGCCGCCACCGCGTTCGCGCTGCTGCCCGCGGTCCCGGCCCGCGCCGACGCCATCCGGGACCAGCAGTGGGGGCTCCGGGCGCTCCACACCGACCAGGCGTGGCGGACCACCAAGGGCCGGGGCATCACCGTCGCCGTCGTCGACACCGGGGTCGACGGCAGCCTCCCCGACCTGGCCGGCCAGGTCCTGCCCGGCAAGGACATGATCGGCTTCGGAGCCCGCCGCGGTGACCACGCCTGGGCACGGCACGGCACGGCGATGGCGGGCATCATCGCGGGCCGCGGCCACGGCACCGGTGGCACCGACGGGGTGCTCGGCGTGGCCCCCGAGGCGAAGATCCTCCCGGTCCGGGTGATCCTCGAAGCCTCCGACCCGGCCCGCGCCAGGGCCCGGGAGTCCCGCGGCACGGCCCTCGCCGACGGCATCCGCTGGGCCGCCGACCACGGCGCCGACGTCATCAATCTCTCGCTCGGCGACGACAGCGAGTCGGCCCACCCCGAGGCGAGCGAGGACGCAGCCATTCAATACGCGCTGGGGAAGGGGGCCGTCGTCGTCGCCTCGTCGGGCAACGGCGGCGAGAAGGGCGACCACGTCTCCTACCCCGCCGCCTACCCGGGGGTGATCGCCGTCGCCGCGGTCGACCGGTACGGCACCCACGCCGCCTTCTCCACCCGCCGCTGGTACACCACCGTCAGCGCGCCCGGGGTCGACATCGTCGTCCCCGCCCCCGACCGTCAGTACTACGTGGAGTGGGGCACCTCCGCCGCGGCCGCGTTCGTCTCCGGCGCGGTCGCCCTGGTGCGCGCCGCGCACCCCGGGCTGACACCGGCACAGATCAAGCGGCTGCTCACGGACACGGCCCGCAGCGGTTCCGGCTCCGGCCACGACGACGCCCGGGGATACGGCGTCGTGGACCCCGCCGCCGCGATCGAGGCGGGTTCGGGACTGCGCCCCGCCGGTCTGCGGGCCGAGTCCGCGGATGTCGGGTACCGCAAGCGGTACTTCGGACCCGGCCCCGCTCCCGAGCACCACGCCACCAGGCCCACCGGCCGGCTCGCCCTCGCCGCGGGCGGTCTCGGAGCCGTCCTGCTGGCCCTGGCCGTGGTGCTGTGGCGCGGCGGGAGCGGCGGCTGGGCCGGAGCACGGCGCCGGGTCTGAGCCGGCCCGCCGGCGACCGCGCCGACCTGCCGGGAGGGCACGCGGGCGCAGGGGCTACGCTCGCCCCGTGGAGCTGAAGAACATCCCGGACCCCGGTTACTCCGACGACGACGGCTCGGCCGACCCGGCCCTCGCGGCGGCGCTCGCCGCCTGGGCCGAGGACCGGAAGGCCGTCGGCCCGGTACTCGAAGCACTCCAGGGGACGCGGCTCCTGGTCCCCGTCGTCGCCGTGCTCGGCGAGGTGGAGGTGGACGAGAAGGGGCTGCGGCGCGAAAAGACCAGCGACATGGCGGTTCCCACCCTCGTGGCCGGGGATCGCCGCGCCCTGCCCGCCTTCACCTCGACCGATTCGCTGGCCCTCTGGGACCCGAAGGCCCGCCCCGTCGCCGTCCCGCTGCACCAGGCCCTGCGCGCCGCCGCGCACGAGAAGGCGGACACCGTCGTCCTCGACCTCGCCGGACCGGTCGCATTCGAACTGACCGGCCCCGCGCTGCTCGCCCTCGCCGAGGGCCGTACCAGCGCCGATCCGCTGGACGACCCCGCGGTCACGTCGGCGGTGCGCGACGCGGTCGCCGCCGAGCCGGCCGTGCTCCGCGCCCACCTCGGCCCCGGCCGGTCCGACGGCACCCTCGCCCTCGTCCTCGACGCCGACACGGACCACGCCCACGCGGCCCGCCGGGTCGCCGAGCGGCTGGCGGCCGACGAGGTCCTGCGCGCCCGTCTGGTGCGCGGCCTGGACCTGGCGGTGCTCCCGGCCGACGCGGCGGCACCGGGCGAGGCCCTGTTCACGCGCTGAGCCCGGGGCGCCGGCCCCGTACGACACGCATGAGCCCACCGCCCGGGGGCGGTGGGCTCATGCGTGTCCGGAAGAAGGAAGGAAGGGCGGAAAAGGGAAGGGGGAGGGTGGGTCAGCCGAAGATCGGGCCGGTGTACTTCTCGCCGGGGCCGGTGCCGGGCTCGTCCGGCACGAGCGACGCCTCGCGGAAGGCGAGCTGGAGCGACTTCAGCCCGTCACGCAGCGGAGCCGCGTGGAAGGAACTGATCTCCGTCGTGCCGGCGTCCAGCAGGCCGGCCAGGGCGTGGACCAGCTTGCGGGCCTCGTCGAGGTCCTTGTGCTCGTCGCCGTCCTCGGTCAGGCCGAGCTTCACGGCGGCGGCGCTCATCAGATTGACCGCGACCGTCACGATCACCTCGACCGCGGGCACCTCCGCGATGTCGCGGGCCATCTCGTCGAAGCCGGGGGAATCGTTCACGGGTGTCGCGTCACTCATGCGTCCTACGATAGGCGCACGTGAACACCGTGCCGTGGGCGGGAGCGGCGCGAGACGCCGGGTTAGCGCACGCCCCGCGGAGCTGCTAGCCTTGTGTCACGACCGGCTGGGCAGCTATGTGCCCGGCCCGCAAGTGGAGGCTCCGATCTCCCACCTGGCTGCCCTTCGGGGCGGCGGGTCACCCGGTCAGGCGGTGCCCATCGTTCCGTACGGACGATGGAGCCGCCCGATGCGCCCCGCGGCAGACCGCGGCGGTGTTCCGGTTGTTCCAGGAGCCCCGCCTGTGTCCCGTCCGGGGCATTTTTCTTGTCCCTGTGCGGTTGGTCTGATCGAAAACAGACGTTACGCGGCTGTCCGCCAGGCGGTCGCGTGGTGCTACCGAGGAGGATCCATCAGCGCCGAGCCCCGCATCAACGACCGGATTCGCGTTCCCGAGGTGCGACTTGTCGGTCCCAGCGGCGAGCAGGTCGGGATTGTTCCGCTTGCCAAGGCCCTGGAACTCGCGCAGGAGTACGACCTCGACCTGGTCGAGGTGGCGGCGACCGCCCGTCCGCCCGTGTGCAAGCTCATGGACTACGGGAAGTTCAAGTACGAGTCGGCCATGAAGGCCCGTGAGGCGCGCAAGAACCAGGCGCACACGGTCATCAAGGAGATGAAGCTCCGGCCGAAGATCGACCCGCACGACTACGACACCAAGAAGGGTCACGTCGTCCGGTTCCTCAAGCAGGGCGACAAGGTCAAGATCACGATCATGTTCCGTGGTCGTGAGCAGTCCCGCCCCGAGCTGGGCTTCCGACTGCTCCAGCGTCTGGCTTCGGACGTGGAGGACCTCGGTTTCATCGAGTCCAACCCGAAGCAGGACGGCCGGAACATGATCATGGTTCTTGGCCCGCACAAGAAGAAGACCGAAGCCATGGCCGAGGCCCGCGAGGCCCAGGCCGCCCGCAAGGCGGGACGTCAGGGCTCCGGCTCCGGCGCCGGCGCCGAGGGCGGGAACGTCCAGGCTTCGGGCGAGACACCTTCCGAGGCGTGATCCCAGGGGGCCGCCATCCAGGCGGCCCCGGACACCCCGGAATCCCCACCAAGATCTGACGCCCCTGCTGTCCGGTGCCCGCACCGAGAGGGGCGCCACTGACGAGGAGAGAACGGCGCGATGCCGAAGAACAAGACGCACAGCGGTGCCAGCAAGCGTTTCAAGGTCACCGGCTCCGGCAAGGTGATCCGCGAGCGCGCCGGCAAGCGCCACCTTCTTGAGCACAAGTCGTCCAAGAAGACCCGCTCGCTGACCGGCACGGTTGTGCTGGCCCCGGCCGACGCCAAGAAGGTCAAGAAGCTTCTCGGCAAGTGAGTCCGCCGCCCCGGGTGACACCGCGGGCGCGACCTCGACTGAGACCGGGACCCATTCGTTTCCGGGCCGTGTGAGTCCAACCACGGCCCCGCTGCAAGGAGTTGACAAGTGGCACGCGTCAAGCGCGCAGTAAACGCCCACAAGAAGCGCCGGGCGATCCTGGAGCAGGCCAGCGGTTACCGCGGCCAGCGCTCGCGGCTGTACCGCAAGGCGAAGGAGCAGGTCACCCACTCCCTCGTCTACAACTACAACGACCGCAAGAAGCGCAAGGGCGACTTCCGCCAGCTGTGGATCCAGCGCATCAACGCTGCCGCCCGTCAGAACGGCATGACGTACAACCGCCTCATCCAGGGTCTGAAGGCCGCCAACATCGAGGTGGACCGCAAGATGCTGGCCGAGCTCGCGGTCAACGACGCCAACGCGTTCGCCGCGCTCGTCGAGGTCGCCCAGAAGGCCCTTCCGAGCGACGTCAACGCCCCGAAGGCCGCCGCCTGATCCAGGCGCACCTTCCGTTCGCTGAGCCGGACCCGCAGGCGCTCGTCGTCTGCGGGTCCGGTGCGTTGCACCCGGTTCCGTTCCGTTCTCGTTCCGTTCCGTACGTCCGTCACCTCCGTACGCAGAGAGGCTCGCCGCCGACCATGGGCACCCCCGAACTGATCTCCCCGCGATCGCCGCGCATCACCGCCGCCCGGCGGCTGGCCAAGCGCAACTTCCGCGGCAAGGAGCGCAGGTTCATCGCCGAGGGGCCGCAGGCCGTGCGCGAGGCCGCCGGACACCGCGGCGCCGACGGCGAACCGACGCTGATCGAGCTCTTCGCCACCGTCGAGGCCGCCGAGCGGTACGCCGACATCGTCGACGCCGCCCACGAGGCCGGTGCCCTGGTACACCTCGCGGACGCCGGTGTCCTCGCCGACGTGTCGCAGACCGTCACCCCGCAGGGTCTGATCGGCGTCTGCCGCTTCCTCGACTCCCCGTTCGACGCCATCCTCGCCGCGCGGCCGAACCTGGTCGCCGTGCTCGCCCACGTACGCGACCCCGGCAACGCGGGCACGGTGCTGCGCTGCGCCGATGCCGCGGGCGCCGACGCCGTCGTGCTCACGGACGCCTCGGTGGACCTCTACAATCCCAAGTCCGTCCGGGCCTCGGTCGGCTCGCTCTTCCACCTGCCGGTCGCGGTGGGCGTCCCGGTCGAGCAGGCCGTACGAGGGCTGAGGGAGGCGGGCGTACGCATCCTCGCCGCCGACGGCGCGGGCGATGACGACCTCGACGACGAGCTCGACGCCGGGACCATGGGCGGCCCGACCGCCTGGGTCTTCGGCAACGAGGCGTGGGGGCTGCCGGAGGAGACCCGGGCACTGGCCGACGCCGTCGTACGGGTGCCGATCCACGGCAAGGCGGAGAGCCTCAACCTGGCGACCGCGGCGGCCGTCTGCCTGTACGCCTCCGCACGGGCCCAGCGGTCCCGCTCCTGAGCCCCGCCGGGCCGGACCGGGGTCCGCGACGGCGCCGTGACCGCGAGCCGCCGGACCGCGCACGGAGCACGGCGACGGTGCGCCCCCGCAGGGTGTCGCACCGTCACCGACGACTAGTAGGGTGACGGACCCGGGGGCCCACTGCACCGGTCTGCATGCGAGAGGTGGGATAAGGGATATGGGCGTCGGCATGAACAGGCCGCGCGGGACACGCACCGCCGCCGTGCACGCCTGCGAGGAACCCGACGCAGCGGACGGGCCGCCCGACGACCCGCGCCCCGCCCCCGATCCCCGCCCGGACGCCGCCCCGGGGGGCCCCCACCCGGGCATCGATCCCGACGACCTTCCCGACGGCCTGGTCGTCGCCGACGAGTCCGGCCGGATCGTCCACTTCAACGCCGCGGCGGTCCGCATCACCGCCGTGCCCCGGGACTTCGCCCTCGGGCGCCCCCTGGAGCGGGCGCTGCCGCTGGAGGACCTCAAGGGCCACCGCTGGTGGGCCCTGACAGATCCGTACGGCGGCCTCGCCACCCGCACCGGCCAGCCCGAGCGCCACCTGCTGCTGCCCGGGGGCCGCGAGGTCCTGGTCTCCGCACGATACGTGCGCGAGCGCCCGACCGGTCCCGTGCGCCGCGTGGTGGTCTCCCTGCGCGGCACCGAGGCCCGCCGCCGCAACGAACGCAGCCACGCCGAACTGATCGCGACCGTCGCCCACGAACTGCGCTCCCCACTGACCTCCGTCAAGGGGTTCACCGCGACGCTCCTGGCCAAATGGGAACGGTTCACCGACGACCAGAAGCGCCTGATGCTGGAGACCGTCGACGCCGACGCGGGCCGCATCACCCGGCTCATCGCCGAGCTGCTCGACATCTCCCGGATCGACTCCGGCCGACTGGAGTTGCGTCGGCAGCCGGTCGACCTCTCCGCCGCCGTCGAACGCCACGTCCAGGCCCTCACCGCCAAGGGCCAGGACCCCGACCGCTTCCTCGTCCGCACCTGCCAGCCGCTGCCCGTGGTCTGGGCCGATCCGGACAAGGTCGACCAGGTGCTCGGCAACCTCCTGGAAAACGCGGTGCGCCACGGCGAGGGAACCGTCACCATCGAAGTCGCGCCCGCACCGGCGCAGAGCGAGGAGGAGGGGACAGTCGTCACCGTGAGCGACGAAGGACCCGGTATCCCCGAGGAGTCGATGGCCCGCGTCTTCACCCGCTTCTGGCGGGGCAGCAAGCGCGGCGGCACGGGCCTGGGCCTCTACATCGTCAAGGGCATCGTGGAGGCCCACGGCGGAACGATCACGGTCGGCCGCGGCCGCGGCGGAGGCGCCGAATTCCGGTTCGTCCTGCCCGTGAGCGCTCCCGCCCATCTCGGGTAGCGGCGCTCGCGCGGCGCCCGGACGAGCCGGCGGCAGGGGCGTCGGGAGGCCGCCCGCGCCGCCCGCGGACCCTGTGCACGCCCGGCGCCCTTTAGACTCGTCCTTTGGCACCTTTGCGTCCTCCAGCCGTCGGGCGGGGCCGCCGGGGTCCGGGGCGTCCCCGGTTCAGAGCAGTACCAGCCAATCGGAAGCACGGGAAGAGATGTCGGCACCGAACAAGTCGTACGACCCAGTCGAGGTCGAGGCACTGAAACCGGAAGAGATCGAGCGCATGCGGGACGAGGCGTTCGCCGCCTTCGCCGCCGCCGGTGACCTCGACGCGCTCGCCCGGGCGAAGACCGCGCACACCGGCGGCACCTCGCCGCTGGCGCTCGCCAACCGGGAGATCGGCGCGCTGCCGCCGCAGGCCAAGGCCGAGGCGGGCAAGCGCGTGGGCCAGGCCCGAGGCGCCGTGAACAAGGCCCTCGCCGCCCGTCAGGCGGAGCTGGAGGCCGAGCGGGACGCCCGCGTGCTGGTCGAGGAGGCGGTGGACGTCACGCTGCCGTACGACCGTGTCCCGGCCGGTTCCCGCCACCCGCTGACGACCCTCATGGAGCGCGTCGCGGACGTCTTCGTGGCCATGGGCTACGAGATCGCGGAGGGCCCCGAGGCGGAGGCCGAGTGGTTCAACTTCGACGCGCTGAACTTCGTGCCCGACCACCCGGCCCGGCAGATGCAGGACACCTTCTTCGTCCGCGGCGCAGACGGCGCGGACACCGACGAGTCCGGGGTCGTGCTGCGCACCCACACCTCGCCGGTCCAGGCCCGCACCCTGCTCGACCGCGAGCCCCCCGTCTACGTCGTCTGCCCCGGCCGCGTCTACCGCACCGACGAGCTCGACGCGACGCACACCCCGGTCTTCCACCAGATCGAGCTGCTGGCCGTCGACGAGGGCCTGACCATGGCCGACCTCAAGGGCACCCTCGACCACATGGTCCAGGCGCTCTTCGGCCAGGACATGAAGACCCGGCTGCGGCCGAACTTCTTCCCGTTCACCGAGCCGTCCGCCGAGATGGACATGGTCTGCTACGTCTGCCGCGGCGCTTCCGTCGGCAACCCGGACCGCCCCTGCCGCACCTGCGGCAGCGAGGGCTGGATCGAGCTCGGCGGCTGCGGCATGGTCAATCCCAAGGTGCTCATCGCCTGCGGCGTCGACCCCCAGAAGTACAGCGGATTCGCCTTCGGGTTCGGCATCGAACGGATGCTGATGTTCCGCCACAACGTCGAAGACATGCGAGACATGGTCGAGGGTGACGTCCGTTTCACCCGGCCGTTCGGGATGGAGATCTGATGCGTGTCCCGCTTTCCTGGCTGCGGGAGTACGTCGACCTGCCGGCGACGGAGACCGGCCGTGACGTACAGGCCAAGCTCGTCGCCGTCGGCCTGGAGGTCGAGACCGTCGAGCAGATCGGCGCGGGCCTCAAGGGCCCCCTGGTCGTCGGACAGGTCCTGACCATCGAGGAACTGGAGGGCTTCAAGAAGCCCATCCGCTTCTGCACCGTCGACGTCGGCGACGCCAACGGCACCGGCGAGCCGCAGGAGATCGTCTGCGGAGCCCGTAACTTCGCCGTCGGCGACAAGGTCGTCGTGGTTCTCCCCGGCGCCGTCCTGCCCGGCGACTTCGCGATCTCCGCGCGCAAGACGTACGGCCGGACCTCGCACGGCATGATCTGCTCCGCCGACGAGCTCGGCATGGGCGACGACGGCACGCACGGCATCATCGTGCTCCCGCCGGAGCACGAGGTCGGCACCGACGCCATCGAGCTGCTCCAGCTCGTCGACGAGGTCCTGGACATCGCCGTCACGCCCGACCGCGGCTACTGCCTGTCCATGCGCGGCGTCGCCCGCGAGACGGCCATCGCGTACGGCCTGCCGCTGCGCGACCCGGCGCTCCTCGACGTGCCCGCGCCGAACGCGTTCGGCCACCCGGTCGAGGTCGCCGACCCGATCGGCTGCGACCGGTTCACCGCGCGGACCGTCGTCGGCCTCCAGCCCGAGGCACGCTCCCCGATCTGGATGCGGCGCCGGTTGCAGAAGGCCGGGATGCGTCCGATCTCGCTCGCCGTCGACGTCACCAACTACGTGATGCTGGAGCTCGGCCAGCCCCTGCACGCCTACGACCGCACCCGTCTCGACGGGCCGATCGGGGTGCGCCGCGCCCAGCAGGGCGAGAAGCTCACCACCCTCGACGGCACGGTCCGCGTCCTGGACGCCGAGGACCTGGTCATCACCGACGACCGCGGCCCGATCGGCCTCGCGGGCGTCATGGGCGGCGCCAACACCGAGATCGCGGACGCCCAGGAGGGCGCCCACGCCACCACCGAGGTCGTCATCGAGGCGGCGCACTTCGACCCCATCTCGATCGCCCGCACCGCGCGCCGCCACAAGCTGTCCTCCGAGGCGTCCAAGCGCTTCGAGCGCGGCACCGACCCGCAGGCCGCGGCAGCCGCCGCGCAGCGCACCGTCGACCTGCTGGTGCTGCTCGCGGGCGGTACCGCCGAGGCCGGGGTCACCGAGGTCTGCGCCCCGTCCGCGCCCCGCACCATCGCGATGCCCGCGTCCCACCCCGACCGGGTGGCCGGCGTCGAGTACGGGCGCGAGACCGTCGTACGCCGCCTCCAGGAGGTCGGCTGCGACGTCTACGGGCAGGACGAGCTGATCGTCACCGTGCCGTCCTGGCGCCCCGACCTCGGCGAGCCGAACGACCTCGCCGAGGAGGTCATCCGGCTGGAGGGCTACGAGAACCTTCCGTCCACGCTCCCGACGCCCCCGTCCGGGCGCGGGCTCACCGAGCGCCAGCGGCTGCACCGCCGGATCGGCCGGGCGCTCGCCGGGGCCGGGTACGTCGAGGCGCTGAACTACCCGTTCGTCGGCGCCACCGTGTTCGACCAGCTCGGGCTCGAAGCCGACGACGCCCGTCGCCGCACCGTCGACCTCGTCAACCCGCTGTCGGACGAGGAACCGTCCCTGCGCACCACGCTGCTGCCGGGGCTCCTCGGCGCGCTGCGGCGCAACGACGGCCGCGGCGGCCACGACCTGGCGCTTTTTGAGACCGGGCTGGTCTTCCGGCCCGCGGACGGCGCCGCGAAGGCCGTCCGGCTGCCCGTCGACCGGCGTCCCACCGACGAGGAGATCGCCGCCCTCGACGGCGCGCTGCCGCACCAGCCCCGCCACGCCGCGGTCGTCCTCGCGGGCGCCCGTGAGCAGGCCGGCTGGTGGGGTGCGGGCCGCCCGGCGGACTGGGCGGACGCCGTCGAGGCCGCCCGCACGGTCGCCCGCGAGGCGGGTGTCGAGGTGACCGTCCTCGGCGGCCGGCAGGCGCCCTGGCACCCGGGCCGGTGCGCCGCGCTGTACGTCACGGTGGACGGCGAGGAGACCCTCCTCGGGCACGCCGGTGAACTGCACCCGCGCGTCGTCAAGGCGCTCCACCTCCCGGAGCGCACCTGCGCCATGGAGGTCGAACTGGACGTCCTGGAGCGGGCCGCCGACGGACCGGTCCGGGCGCCCAGGATCTCCGCCTTCCCGGTGGCGACCCAGGATGTCGCGCTGGTCGTCGCGGAGAACGTCCCGGCCGCCGAGGTGGAGCGGGCGCTGCGCGAGGGCGCGGGTGAACTCCTCGAATCGCTGCGGCTGTTCGACGTCTTCACCGGCGACCAGATCGGCGCCGGCCGCAAGTCCCTGGCGTACGCGCTGCGCTTCCGCGCCGCGGACCGCACGCTGACCGTCGACGAGGCCACGGCCGCCCGTGACGCCGCGGTGGCGCTGGCCGCCGAGCGGACGGGCGCGGTGCTGAGGGGCGCGTAACGGCGCACCGCGCATCGCGCGCAGTGACGGGGAAGGGGCGTGTCCGGACATCGGACACGCCCCTTCGCGTTCGACGGGCGGTGTGTTCGTGGGCGTGGCCCGCACCGTTCCCGCACCGTCACGGGGCGGGAACGCGAACGGGGCCGGCCGGGGGCATCCTCGGGCCGGCCCCGGGACGGGCGCGGTGCGGGATCGGGATCAGGAGTACACGTAGAAGCCCGAACCCGTCTTGCGGCCGAGCCGTCCCGCGTCCACCATGCGCTGGAGCAGCGGGGGAGCGGCGTACAGCGGCTCCTTGAACTCCGCGTACATCGAATCGGCGACCGATGCCACGGTGTCCAGCCCGATCAGGTCGGAGAGCTTGAGCGGACCCATGGGGTGGGCGCAGCCGAGCTCCATGCCGTTGTCGATGTCCTCACGGCTGGCGATCCCCGACTCGAACATCCGGATCGCGGAGAGGAGGTACGGGATCAGCAGCGCGTTGACGACGAAGCCGGACCGGTCCTGGGCATGGATCGGGTGCTTGCCGAGGACGTCCTGCACCAGGGCCTCCGAGCGCTTCACCGTCTCGTCGGACGTCGTCAGCGCGGGGATCAGCTCGACGAGCTTCTGCACGGGTGCCGGGTTGAAGAAGTGGATCCCGATGACCTGGTCCGGGCGGGAGGTCGCCACGGCCAGCTTCACCAGCGGGATGGAGGAGGTGTTCGAGGCCAAGATCGCGTCCGCCCGGGTCACCACCTGGTCGAGCACCTGGAAGATCTCGGTCTTGACCTGCTCGTTCTCGACGACGGCCTCGATGACGAGATCGCGGTCGGCGAACTCCCCGAGGTCGGTCGTGAAGGTCAGCCGGGCGAGTGCCTCGTCCCGTTCCTCCGATGTGATCTTGCCGCGGTCGGCGGCCTTGGAGAGGGAGTTGTGGAGCCTGGTGCGGCCGATCTCCAGCGCCTCTCCGGTGGTCTCGGCCACCTTGACCTCGAGACCGCTGCGGGCGCACACCTCCGCGATGCCCGCGCCCATCTGGCCACAGCCCACCACTCCGACGCGTGAAATATCGGCCATAGAGTCCGTCACCTCGTGCCTTTCCCTGATCTCCGAGTCGCAGGTTCCCGTTTCGTTCCGGTGCCCGCCCCGACCCCCCGACGTTACTCCGCCGCCCAGGGGTCATCGCGGGCCGGGGCGGGCATGCTCTGCCGTACGCCCGGACACGGAGGCGACGGACAGCCGGCGGACACCGGCGACGACGACGATCACGACGACGGAGAGACGGCAGGTGCGAGACGAGATGCGGCAGATGGCCCGAAGAGGCTTTGTGGCGGGAGCGGCCGGAGCGGTCGCCGGGGCGATGGGCGGGGCCGCCCTGGCGGGTGACGCCGTCGCGGCTCCTTCCCGGCAGGGTTCCACCTCCTGGAGGACGGGCGGCCCCGGGCGGGCGGAGGCGCCGCACCGGGGCGGACACCGGGCCGCGCGACGCGCACTGCGCGGCATGTGGGTCGCCACCGTCGCCAACCTCGACTGGCCTTCGAAGCCCGGACTGACGGCCGCCGCGCAGCGGGCGGAGCTGATCGACCACCTGGACGAGGCCGTCGACCGGCGGCTGAACGCCGTGATCCTCCAGGTCCGGCCGACCGCCGACGCCCTGTGGCCCTCGCCGTACGAGCCATGGGCCCAGTACCTCACCGGCGTCCAGGGCAAGGACCCCGGCTGGGACCCGCTGGGCACGGCGGTGCGCGAGGCGCACGACCGCGGGCTGGAACTGCACGCCTGGTTCAACCCGTACCGGGTCGCCAATCACACCGACCCGTCCCGGCTGGTAGCCGCCCACCCCGCCAGGCGGCACCCGGACTGGGTCCTGCCGTACGGCGGGAAGCTCTACTACAACCCGGGGATCCCCGAGGTCCGCCGCTTCGTCCAGGACGCGATGCTGGACGCGGTCCGCCGCTACGACATCGACGCCGTGCACTGGGACGACTACTTCTACCCGTACCCGGTGGCCGGGCAGGAGTTCGCCGACGACGCCGCGTACGCGAAGTACGGTGCGGGGTTCCCCGACAAGGCCGCCTGGCGGCGTGACAACACCGACCGGCTGGTGCGCGAGACCGGTGAGCGGATCAAGAAGATCAAGAAGAACGTCCAGTTCGGCATCAGCCCGTTCGCGGTGTGGCGCAACGCCGCGACCGACCCGCTCGGCTCCGACACGAGGGCGGGCGTGCAGACCTACGACGACCTGTACGCCGACACGCGCGGCTGGATCAAGAAGGGCTGGATCGACTACATCTGCCCGCAGGTCTACTGGAACCTCGGTTTCGCCGCCGCCGACTACGCCGAACTGGTGCCCTGGTGGAACGAGGTCGTACGGGGCACGGGTGTCGATCTCTACATCGGCGAGGCGCTGTACAAGGCCGGTGACCCCGCCCAGCCGGCCGCCTGGCAGGATCCGGCCGAACTCTCCCGCCACCTCGACTTCGCCGCCACCTGCGACCAGGTGCGCGGCCACGTCTACTTCTCGGGCAAGGACGTCGTCCGGGACCCGATCGGCGCGATGTCCCGCGTGGTGGCCGACCACTACCGGAGCCGGGTGCGCCCGCGCCGCTGAGGGAGCGGAGCGGACGCGGCGTCCGGGGGCGGGCGGCCGGGAGACCCGGTCGCCCGCCCGTGGCCCGGGACCGAGGGGCGCCGCCGGAGGCCGCTACGGGCTCTCCGGTGTCCGCTTCCTGTCGGTGGTGTGCTGTACGACGCTGTCGGGACCGGGCGAAATCACGTGCTCGTGCCCGTCCTCGGACCGGACGCGGTACGGGGGTGTGCCTCGGGGGCCGAGCACTTCGAGGATCTCTGCGACCTTGTCGCGCTGTCCCACGGTCCTGCCGTGCGTCAGCAGCCGGTCGCCCGCGTGTGCCTCCATCGGGAGTGACCTCCTCACGGGTGGCGGTCCTTGTCGACAAGTCTATGACCGAAAAGCGACTTCGCCCGGCGGGAAGGCGGGGACCGCGGCCCGGACGCCGAAGCCGGGCTCGCGCGGGAGCGCCTCGCCGAGCGCGCCGGGTGCGCCCGCTCGCCGCGGGCGGCAAGCGGGCGGCGAACCCCCGCTCGCCCGCCGCGCGCAGCCGGGACGCCGGTCGGGCGCTCGGCTACGCACCGCTCGTCCAGCCCGCGCCCGCGAGTGCGACATGGGGCGCCGGCGCGCAGCCGGAACGCCGTCCCTTGCGGGGCCGTCCGGTCAGCCCTCCTCGCTGTCGTCGCCCTCGTCCTCGCCCTTGTTCGAGGAGTCGGAGAGGAACGTGAGGGCCTCGGCGATGGCCGTCTCGGCGGTCGACTTGTCGATACCGAGACCCGACAGCACGCCCGCGCCGTTCTCCTGCTCCAGCAGGGCGAGCAGGAGGTGCTCGGTGCCGACGTAGTTGTGTCCCATGCGCAGCGCCTCGCGGAACGTGAGCTCCAGCGCCTTGCGGGCCCCGGCATCGTACGGGATCAGGTCCGGCACCTGGCCCGCGGCGGCGGGCAGGGCCTCGGTCGCGGCCCGGCGGAGCGCGTCAGGAGTGATGCCCTGGGCCTTGACGAAGGCGATGCCCAGCCCCTCCGGCTCGCTGAGCAGCCCCAGCACCAGGTGTGCGGTGCCCACCTGGTCGTTGCCCGCCGCCCGGGCCTCGTTCTGCGCGGCCATGACGACGTTCTTGGCCCGCGGGGTGAAGCGGCCGAATCCCTGGCTCGGGTCGAGGTCCGACGGTTCGCCGGGGTCCTTGGCGACGAACCGCTTCTGGGCCGCCTGCCTGGTCACGCCCATGCTCTTGCCGATCTCGGTCCAGGAGGCGCCCGAGCGCCGGGCCTGGTCCACGAAGTGGCCGATCAGATGGTCGGCCACGTCGCCGAGGTGGTCCGCGGCGATGACGGCGTCGGAGAGCTGGTCAAGGGCGTCGGTGTGGGTCTTCTTGATGGCCTCGATCAGGTCGTCGAGGCGCACGGGATGGGTCATGCGTACGGGATTCGCCATGCGTCAACCGTAGGTTGACAGTTGCGGGGTGTCAACCACGGGTTGACATTGTGCATGCCGGGAACGACGGAGCGCGCCGTCCGACGGGATCCGTCGGACGGCGCGCTCGTTCAGAGGTCGCGCACGCGCCTGGTCATGCGGTCGTGCAAAGGGTGCGTACGCCGCGCACGAGGGCGCGGGCGCGAGTCAGAGGACGCCGCTGTCCGCGATGGTGATCTTGGCCTGGGGGCGGCCGCTCTGCGTGCCGAGGGCCTCGATCTTCTTGACGAGGCCCATGCTCTCCTCGTTGTCGACCTCGCCGAACACCACGTGCTTGCCGTCCAGCCACGACGTCACGATGGTCGTGATGAAGAACTGGGAGCCGTTGGAGTCGGGGCCGCTGTTGGCCATGGACAGCAGGCCGGGCTTGGAGTGCGCCAGCTTGAAGTTCTCGTCGGGGAACTTCGCCCCGTAGATGCTCTTGCCGCCCGTGCCGTTGCCCGCGGTGAAGTCGCCGCCCTGGAGCATGAATTCGGGGATGATCCGGTGGAAGGACGATCCCTTGTAACCGAAGCCCTTCTCGCCGGTCGCCAGCGCGCGGAAGTTCTCCGCGGTCTTGGGAACGACGTCGTCGAACAGTTTGAACGTGATCCGCCCGGCGGGCTCGTCGTTGATGGTGATGTCGAAGTAGACCTTGCTCGTCATGGAACCATCCTGACATCGACGCGTCCGGGACCGCCGGGCGGGAGCGGTTCCGCGCCACCGGGGCGCCCCGTCGTCCGCGGTGCGGATGCGGAACGCCCCGGTTGTCCGCACTGCGGAAGGCGGTGGTGCGCATTGTCCGACTGTGGTTACCTGGGCGCATGATCGTGATCACGACCCGCCGCCACGTGGACTACGCGCGTGTCACGACCATGAGTTGTCCCACCGCCCGCTGATGCGGCCCCGTGGTGGCCCCCTTCCGCGCCGTAGCCGCGCACACCTCCGCGTACGCGCTCCGAACGGAGCCCCGTACGCCTGCTTCCTGCACCCCGCCGCTCACACCGGCACCACCCGCCCCGTCGGGCATCGCACGTGTACCGAGGAGAAGCATGAGTCAGCCGAACGACGCCGGCCGCACCCCCGAGGCCGGGCCGAGCGGAGCCGCCACCCCCGCGTGGTCGTTCGAGACCAAGCAGCTGCACGCCGGCGCCGTCCCCGACCCGACCACCGGCGCCCGGGCGGTCCCGATCTACCAGACCAGTTCGTTCGTCTTCCGTGACACCCAGCACGCGGCCGACCTCTTCTCGCTCGCTGAGCCCGGGAACATCTACACCCGCATCCACAACCCCACCCAGGACGTCTTCGAGCAGCGGATCGCCGCCCTGGAGGGCGGTGTCGCCGCCGTGGCGCTCTCCTCCGGGCAGGCCGCGGAGACCCTCGCCGTCCTCAACGTGGCGGGCGCCGGCGACCACATCGTCTCCAGCGCCTCGCTCTACGGCGGCACGTACAACCTCTTCCGGCACACGCTGCGGAGGTTCGGCATCGAGGTGTCCTTCGTCGACGACCCGGACGACCTCGACGCCTGGCGGGCCGCCATCCGGCCCGGCACCAAGGCCCTGTTCGCGGAGACCCTCGGCAACCCGCGCGGCAACGTCCTCGACATCCGCGCCCTCGCCGACATCGCGCACGAGGCCGGGCTCCCGCTGATCGTCGACAACACCGTGCCCACCCCTTACCTCCTGCGCCCCATCGAGCACGGCGCCGACGTCGTCGTCCACTCGGCGACCAAGTTCCTCGGCGGTCACGGCACCACCCTCGGCGGCGTCGTCGTCGACGCCGGGACCTTCGACTTCGGCGCGCACCCCGAGCGCTTCCCCGACTTCAGCGAGCCCGACCCCAGCTACCACGGGCTGCGCTACTGGCCCGCCCTCGGCCCCGGCGCGTACGCCATCAAGCTGCGGGTCCAGCTGCTGCGCGACCTCGGACCGGCCATCGCGCCGCACTCCGCCTTCCTGCTCCTGCAGGGCGTCGAGACGCTCAGCCTGCGCATGGAGCGCCACTCGTCCAACGCCCAGGCGCTGGCGCAGTGGCTGGAGCAGCGCGACGAGGTCGCGGCCGTCCACTACGCCGGACTGCCCTCCAACCGCTGGTACGAGGCCGGTCGCCGCTACCTCCCGCGCGGCGCCGGGGCCGTGCTCTCCTTCGAGCTGCGCGGCGGCATCGAGGCGGGCAAGCGCTTCGTGGACGCCGTCGAACTCTTCAGCCACCTCGCCAACATCGGTGACGTCCGCAGCCTCGTCATCCACCCCGCGTCCACCACCCACAGCCAGCTCGACGACGCGCAGCTCGTCGCCACCGGCACCTCCCCGGGACTGGTGCGCCTGTCGGTCGGCATCGAGAACCTGGACGATCTCAAGGCGGACCTGGAGGCCGGCTTCCGCGCCGCGAAGGAGGCGTCCTGAACACCGCCGACAACACCGCCGACGGGGCCACCCCGAGGGCGATCCCCCCTCCTGCCACCGGCGCGTGGCAGGACGGGGACCCGCCGGGGCGCCGCAGGTGGTACCACCGTGCGGAGCCCCTGCCTCTGGAGGCGGGTGGCCGCCTCCCGGACGTGCGGCTGGCGTACGAGACGTGGGGGCGGCTCGCGCCCGACCGTTCCAACGCGGTCCTCGTCCTGCACGCGCTCACCGGCGACAGCCATGCCGCCGGACCGGCCGGGCCCGGCCACCCCACCCCCGGTTGGTGGGACGCGCTGATCGGCCCGGGCCGGGCGCTCGACACGGACCACTGGTTCGTGGTGGCGCCGAACGTCCTGGGCGGCTGCCAGGGAAGTACGGGCCCGGCCTCGACGCGCCCCGACGGCCGCCGCTGGGGCGGGTCGTTCCCCCGGCTCACCCAGCGCGACCAGGTGCTCGCCGAGGCCGGGCTCGCAGACGCGCTGGGCATCGAGCGCTGGGCCCTCGTGGTCGGCGGCTCCATGGGCGGGATGCGGGCCGTGGAGTGGGCCGTGGCCCACCCGGAGCGCGTCGCGTCGCTGCTGCTGCTCGCCTCCACGGCGGTGGCGAGCGCGGACCAGATCGCCTGGGCCACCGCCCAGCTCCACGCGATCCGCGCCGACCCGCACTGGCGGGGCGGCGACTACCACGACGCCGGGCCGGGGCAGGGGCCGCACGCCGGCCTCGGCATCGCCCGCCGCATCGCCCACATCACCTACCGCGGGGCAGAAGAACTCGACGCCCGCTTCGGCAACCGTGCGCAGGATGACGAGGACCCCTGGCTCGGCGGCCGCTACCAGGTCGAGTCCTATCTCGACCATCACGCCGCCAAGCTCGTCCGGCGCTTCGACGCGGCCAGCTACGCCGTGCTGGCCGAGGCGATGAACGCCCACGACATAGGCAGGGGGCGCGGCGGCACGCGCGCCGCCCTCGCCCGGGTGACGGCGCGGACCCTGGTGGCGGGTGTCGACACCGACCGCCTCTACCCGTTGTCGCAGCAGGAGGAGCTGGCCGCCGGCATCCCCTCGGCCGACCGGGCCCGGGTCGTCGCCTCGCCGTACGGCCACGACGGATTCCTCATCGAGACGGCGCAGATGGCCGCGCTGGTGCGGGAACTCCTCGACGACGTACGCGACACGGCCGCCGTCCCCGCCGGGTGAGTGCCGCCGCCGGGAGCCACCGTCCTGGTGCCTTCCGGCGGCAGCCCGGTTCGTCAGCAGTCCGGTGAGCGGCTCGGCCGGAGGTCGCGCCACCAGACCGCCGACTCCCCGGGAGGTGATTGCATAAAAGTGCAAGGGTGCGTATAGTCATGCCATCGACGAGGAGGGTTTTCGATGGTGGTACGTGCAGCGGTGGCAGGGGCGAGCGGATACGCCGGCGGAGAGCTGCTCCGCCTCCTGCTGGTCCACCCCGAGGTCGAGATCGGGGCCCTCACCGCCCATTCCAACGCCGGGCACCGGCTCGGCGCGGTGCAGCCGCATCTGCGGCCGCTCGCCGACCGGGTGCTGGAGCCGACCACGCCCGAGGTGCTCGCCGGGCACGACGTCGTCTTCCTCGCCCTGCCGCACGGCCAGTCCGCCGCCGTCGCCGAGCAGCTCGGTGGCGAGGTGCTCGTCGTCGACATGGGCGCCGACTTCCGGCTCGCGGACGCCGCGGACTGGGAGAGGTTCTACGGCTCGCCGCACGCCGGCACGTGGCCGTACGGTCTGCCGGAACTGCCGGGCGGGCGCGCGGCGTTGGCCGGGTCCAAGCGCGTCGCGGTGCCCGGCTGCTACCCGACGGCCATCTCGCTGGCGCTCTTCCCGGCGTATACGGCCCAGCTGGCCGAGCCCGAGGCCGTGATCGTCGCCGCGTCCGGCACCTCCGGGGCGGGCAAGGCGGCCAAGCCGCACCTGCTCGGTTCCGAGGTGATGGGCAACATGTCCCCGTACGGCGTCGGCGGGGTCCACCGGCACACGCCCGAGATGGTCCAGAACCTCAGCGCCGCGGCCGGCGAGCCGGTCACCGTCTCCTTCACCCCGACCCTGGCCCCCATGCCCCGCGGCATCCTCGCCACCTGCAGCGCGAAGGCGAAGCCGGGGGTGGGCGCCGGGGCCGTGCGAGACGCGTACGAGAAGGCGTTCGCCGACGAGCCGTTCGCCGAGCTGCTCCCCGAGGGGCAGTGGCCCGCCACCGCGTCGGTGTACGGCTCCAACGCCGCGCAGATCCAGGTCGCGTACGACGAGGCGGCGCACCGGATCGTCGTCGTCTGCGCCATCGACAACCTCGCCAAGGGCACCGCGGGCGGCGCCCTCCAGAGCATGAACATCGCCCTCGGACTCCCCGAGGACACAGGTCTCTCCACGATCGGAGTCGCACCGTGAGCGTCACGGCAGCACAGGGATTCTCGGCGGCGGGCATCGCCGCCGGGATCAAGGAAAGCGGAAACCCGGACCTGGCCCTCGTGGTCAACCACGGCCCGCGCCGCGCCGCCGCGGGCGTCTTCACCTCCAACCGCGTCAAGGCCGCCCCCGTCCTGTGGTCGCAGCAGGTGCTCAAGGGTGGCGAGGTCGGTGCCGTCGTCCTCAACTCCGGTGGTGCCAACGCCTGTACGGGCCCCAAGGGCTTCCAGGACACGCACGCCACCGCCGAGAAGGCCGCTGAGGCCCTTTCCGGCCACAGCGCGGGCGAGATCGCGGTCGCCTCGACCGGGCTGATCGGCACCCTGCTCCCGATGGACAAGCTGCTGCCCGGCATCGAGAAGGCCGCCGCCGCCCTCAGCGAGCACGGCGGCGAGAAGGCCGCCATCGCGATCAAGACCACCGACACCGTCCACAAGACCGCCGTCGCGGGCGGCGAGGGCTGGACGGTCGGCGGCATGGCCAAGGGCGCGGGCATGCTCGCTCCCGGCCTCGCCACCATGCTGGTCGTCCTCACCACCGACGCCGACGTGGACGCGGCCGGTCTCGACTCCGCGCTGCGCGCCGCCACCCGCACCACCTTCGACCGGGTCGACTCCGACGGCTGCATGTCCACCAACGACACCGTGCTGCTGCTGGCCTCCGGCGCCAGCGGCATCACCCCGGACCGGGGCGAGTTCGCGAAGGCCGTGCACGACGTCTGCGCCGACCTCGCCCGGCAGCTCATCGGCGACGCCGAGGGCGCCTCCAAGGACATCCGGATCGAGGTGATCAACGCCGCGACCGAGGGCGACGCCGTCGAGGTGGGCCGCTCCATCGCCCGCAACAACCTCCTCAAGTGCGCCATCCACGGCGAGGACCCCAACTGGGGCCGGGTCCTCTCCGCGATCGGCACCACGACGGCGGCCTTCGAGCCCGACCGGCTGAATGTCGCCATCAACGGCGTCTGGGTCTGCAGGAACGGCAGCTTCGGCGAGGACCGCGACCAGGTCGACATGCGCTACCGGGAGGTCACCATCACCGCCGACCTGGCCGCCGGCACGGAGTCCGCCGTCATCTGGGCCAACGACCTCACCGCGGACTACGTCCACGAGAACAGCGCGTACAGCTCATGACCACGGCGCGGAAGCACACCGCACTTCCGAAGGCGCAGACCCTCGTCGAGGCACTGCCCTGGCTGACCCGCCACCACGGCAAGACGGTCGTCATCAAGTTCGGCGGCAATGCCATGGTCGACGACGAGCTGAAGGCGGCCTTCGCCCAGGACGTCGTGTTCCTGCGCCAGGCCGGCCTCAAGCCCGTCGTGGTGCACGGCGGCGGCCCCCAGATCAGCGCGCAGCTCGACAAGCATGGCCTGGTCAGCGAGTTCAAGGCCGGTCTGCGCGTCACCACGCCCGAGGCGATGGACGTCGTACGGATGGTGCTGGCCGGACAGGTCCAGCGCGAGCTCGTCGGCCTGCTCAACCGGCACGGCCCGCTCGCCGTCGGCCTGACCGGCGAGGACGCCCACACGATCACCGCCGTACGGCACCGCCCGTTGATCGACGGGGAAGCCGTCGACATCGGCCGGGTCGGCGAGATCACCGCCATCGACACCGGCGCGATCCAGGCGCTGCTGGACGACGGCCGCATCCCCGTGGTCTCCTCCATCGCCCGCTCCGCCGACGACCACCACGTCTACAACGTCAACGCCGACACGGCCGCCGCAGCCCTCGCCGCCGCGCTGGGCGCCGAGACGCTGATGGTCCTCACCGACGTCGAGGGCCTGTACGAGGACTGGCCGAACAGCGACGACGTGATCAGCCGCCTCACCGCGACCGAGCTGGAGAAGCTGCTGCCCGAGCTGTCGAGCGGCATGGTGCCCAAGATGCAGGGCTGCCTGCACGCCGTGCGGGGCGGCGTCGAGACCGCCCGGGTCATCGACGGCCGGGTCCAGCACTCGATCCTGCTGGAGATCTTCACCGACGAGGGAATCGGCACGATGGTCGTGCCCGACGAGGAACCCGACACCCAGGGGGAGCCATGAGCAACCAGGAGTACGCGCAGCGCTGGCAGCACGCGCTCATGGACAACTACGGCACCCCCCGGCTCTCTCTCGTCCGCGGCGAGGGGGCTCGCCTGTGGGACGCCGACGGCACCGAGTACCTCGACTTCGTCGGCGGCATCGCGGTCAACGCGCTGGGCCACGCCCACCCCGCCGTCGTCGAGGCCGTCTCCCAGCAGGTGGCCTCCCTCGGCCACGTCTCCAACCTCTACATCGCGCCGCCGCCCGTCGCCCTCGCCGAACGGCTGCTCCAGCTCTTCGGCCGCGACGGACGGGTCTACTTCGCCAACTCCGGCGCCGAGGCCAACGAGGCCGCCTTCAAGATCGGCCGGCTGACCGGGCGGACCCACATGGTCGCCACCGACGGCGGCTTCCACGGCCGGACCATGGGGGCGCTCGCGCTCACCGGCCAGCCGGGGAAGCGCGGGCCGTTCGCACCGCTGCCCGGCGACATCACCCACGTCCCGTACGGGGATGCCGAGGCCCTGCGCGCCGCCGTCACCACCGACACCGCGCTGGTGATCATCGAGCCGATCCAGGGCGAGAACGGTGTGGTCGTGCCGCCCCAGGGATATCTGGAGGCCGCCCGGGAGATCACCCGGGCCACGGGCACCCTGCTCGTCCTCGACGAGGTACAGACCGGCATCGGCCGCTGCGGCCACTGGTTCGAGCACCAGGCCCACCAGGGCGTGGAGCCCGACGTCGTCACCCTCGCCAAGGGGCTCGGCGGAGGACTGCCGCTGGGCGCGGCCGTCGCGTTCGGCCCGGCGGCGCAGCTGTTGAAGCCGGGCCACCACGGCACGACGTTCGGCGGCAACCCGATCGCCTGCGCCGCCGGCCTGGCCGTCCTGGACACCCTGTCGGTCGACGGGGCCCTGGACCGGGTGAAGCGGCTCGGCGAGAGGATCCGGGACGGAGTGGAAGGTCTCGGGCACCCTCTGGTCTCCCACGTCCGCGGCTCTGGCCTGCTGCTGGGTATCGTGCTCACCGAGCCCCTCGCACCCCAGGTGCAACAGGCGGCTCAGGGAGCCGGAATCCTGGTGAACGCCCCCGCCCCGGACGTCCTGCGGCTGATGCCGCCGCTGATCATCGGTGACGCCGAGGCGGACGCGTTCCTGCGGGCACTTCCCGGCGCCCTCGACGCGGTACACGGGGACGGACGATCCGGAGAATGAGGCGACGACGATGACCGAGGCGCAGGAGACCGAGCACGGCGGCCCCTCCGTGCCGCAGACACGCACCGCGCGCCACCGCCGGATCGTGGACATCCTGAACCGGCAGCCGGTGCGCTCACAGAGCCAGCTGGCCAGGCTGCTCGCCGACGACGGGCTGAGCGTCACCCAGGCGACGCTCTCCCGCGACCTCGACGAGCTGGGCGCGGTGAAGATCCGCAACACCGGGGGCGAGCTGATCTACGCGGTGCCGAGCGAGGGCGGTTTCCGCACCCCGCAGGCACCGCTGGGCGGGTCCGCGAAGGAGGAGCGGATGCGCCGCCTCTCCGCCGAACTGCTCATCTCGGCGGAGGCATCGGCCAACCTCGTGGTGCTGCGCACGCCCCCGGGCGCCGCGCAGTTCCTCGCCTCGGCCATCGACCAGGCCGAACTGCACGACATCCTCGGCACCATCGCGGGCGACGACACGCTGCTGCTCATCAGCCGGGACCCGGCGGGCGGCCAGGCACTCGCCGACCATCTGCTGCGGCTGGCCCAGAACGAGCGCTGAGCGGCGCGGAGCCCGGCGCCGCCGGACTCCGCGCCGCCCCCGGCCCATTGCGGCCGGTTCGATCCCGCGCCGCCCCCCGGCCCGTTCCGGCCGGTTCAGTCCCGTTCCGCCCCCGGCATCGCCGGCAGCGGGAGCGGCAGCCCCGGCAGCCCGTCGATACTCGTCGCCACGTGCTCCTTCTTCTCGACGTACGTGCTGAGCGACGCGTCGTCCTCGCGGGCGAAGCGCCGGGCGTGCAGCGGCCGGTCCTCCTCGATGAAGGTCCTGAGCCGTCCGTCGATCCGTTCGTACGTTCTTCCCGTGGCGGTCATTGTCGTCGCGGACCCCTGCCGGGAAAGGGGTGTTTCGCTGCGCGGGACACGCGGGGCGGGCGTGCGGCCCGGCGCGCACGGGGCGCGGGGCGGCGGTCCGCTCCGCCGCGGCGGCCGAGAGCGGACCGGGCCGCGTCTTCCCGGGGGTCCGTGACGCGCCGCTCACCTGCACTTTTGACAAAACATACGGAGCACTGCATAGTTATACCCATCAGTGATTGCACCGTAAGGAGAAACCCGTGACCGAGCGCGTCGTACTCGCCTACTCGGGCGGCCTGGACACCTCCGTCGCCATCGGCTGGATCGCCGAGGAGACGGGCGCCGAGGTCATCGCCGTTGCCGTGGACGTCGGCCAGGGCGGCGAGGACCTGGACGTCATCCGCAAGCGCGCGCTCGCCTGCGGTGCCGTCGAGGCCGAGGTCGCGGACGCGAAGGACGAGTTCGCCGAGGAGTACTGCCTCCCGGCGATCAAGGCCAACGCTCTCTACATGGACCGCTACCCGCTGGTCTCGGCCCTGTCCCGGCCGGCCATCGTCAAGCACCTCGTCGCCGCCGCCGAGAAGCACGGCGCGGGCATCGTCGCCCACGGCTGCACGGGCAAGGGCAACGACCAGGTCCGCTTCGAGGCCGGCATCGCCGCGCTCGGCCCCGACCTGAAGTGCATCGCCCCGGTCCGCGACTACGCGATGACCCGCGACAAGGCGATCGCCTTCTGCGAGGAGAAGAACCTCCCGATCGCGACCACCAAGAAGTCCCCGTACTCCATCGACCAGAACGTCTTCGGGCGCGCCGTCGAGACGGGCTTCCTGGAGGACATCTGGAACGCGCCGATCGAGGACATCTACGAGTACACCCAGAACCCGGCCGTCCCGCGCGAGGCCGACGAGGTCGTCATCTCCTTCAAGGAGGGCGTCCCGGTCGCCATCGACGGCAAGCCCGTCACCGTCCTCCAGGCCATCCAGCAGCTCAACGAGCGGGCCGGTGCCCAGGGAATCGGCCGGATCGACATGGTCGAGGACCGTCTCGTCGGCATCAAGTCCCGCGAGGTGTACGAGGCCCCGGGCGCGATCGCGCTGATCACCGCCCACCAGGAACTGGAGAACGTCACCGTCGAGCGCGAGCTGGCCCGCTGCAAGCGGCAGGTGGAGCAGCGCTGGGGCGAGCTGGTCTACGACGGCCTGTGGTTCTCGCCTCTCAAGCGCGCCCTGGACGGCTTCATCGAGGAGGCCAACCAGCACGTCACCGGCGACATCCGGATGACCATGCACGCGGGCCGCGCCGTCGTCACCGGCCGGAGGTCCGAGCAGTCGCTGTACGACTTCAACCTCGCCACCTACGACACCGGCGACACCTTCGACCAGTCCAAGGCGCAGGGTTTCATCGAGATCTTCGGCCTCTCGTCGAAGATCGCCGCCAAGCGTGACCTGACCTGACCCTCTCCCGTTACGTCACCGCCTCCCCGGACCCTCCGTGCGGGGAGGCGGTCGCACATCCACCCCCTTGTTCTTCCGAGGAGCACGCAGTGAACAACGGCAACAGCAACGGCGACGTACGCCTCTGGGGCGCCCGCTTCGCCGACGGTCCCGCCGAGGCCCTGGCCAAGCTGTCCGCCTCCGTCCACTTCGACTGGCGGCTCGCGCCGTACGACATCGCGGGCTCCCGCGCCCACGCACGCGTGCTGAACAAGGCGGGCCTGCTCACCGGCGACGAGCTGGAGCGCATGATCGCCGGGCTCGACCGGCTCGAATCCGATGTGGCGGACGGTTCGTTCACCGGCACCGTCGCCGACGAGGACGTCCACACCGCGCTGGAGCGCGGTCTGCTGGAACGCCTCGGTCCGGAACTGGGCGGCAAGCTGCGCGCAGGCCGGTCCCGGAACGACCAGATCGCCACGCTCTTGCGGATGTACCTGCGCGACCACGCCCGGATCATCGGCGGGCTGATCGCCGAGCTCCAGGGCGCGCTGGTCGGCCTCGCCGAGGCCCACCCGGACGTCGCGATGCCCGGCCGTACGCACCTCCAGCACGCCCAGCCGGTGCTCTTCGCGCACCACGTGCTGGCGCACGCGCATGCCCTGTCGCGGGACGCCGAGCGGCTGCGTCAGTGGGACGAGCGGACGGCCGTCTCCCCGTACGGCTCCGGCGCCCTGGCCGGTTCGTCCCTGGGCCTGGACCCGGAGGCGGTCGCCGCCGAGCTGGGCTTCGAGCACGGGTCCGTCGGCAACTCGATCGACGGCACGGCCTCCCGCGACTTCGTCGCCGAGTTCGCGTTCATCACCGCGATGATCGGCGTGAACCTCTCCCGGATCGCGGAGGAGGTCATCATCTGGAACACGAAGGAGTTCTCCTTCGTCACCCTGCACGACGCCTTCTCCACCGGCTCCTCGATCATGCCGCAGAAGAAGAACCCGGACATCGCCGAGCTGGCGCGCGGCAAGTCGGGCCGCCTCATCGGCAATCTGACGGGCCTGATGGCCACCCTGAAGGCCCTCCCGCTGGCGTACAACCGGGACCTCCAGGAGGACAAGGAGCCGGTCTTCGACTCCTGCGACCAGCTGGAGGTCCTGCTCCCGGCGTTCACCGGGATGATGGCCACCCTCACCGTCAACCGCGAGCGCATGGAGGAGCTGGCCCCGGCCGGGTTCTCGCTCGCCACCGACGTCGCCGAGTGGCTGGTCAAGCAGGGGGTGCCGTTCCGCGTCGCGCACGAGGTCGCGGGCGCGTGCGTGAAGGAGTGCGAGGGGCGGGGCATCGAGCTCGACCAACTGACCGACGAGCAGTTCGCGAAGATCTCCCGACATCTGACCCCCGAGGTCCGCACGGTCCTGAACGTGCCCGGTGCGCTCGCGTCCCGCAGCGGGCGGGGCGGCACCGCCCCGTCGGCGGTGGCCGTCCAGCTCGCCGAGGTGAAGGCCGACCTCGCGGTTCAGCGGGAGTGGGCCGCCGCGAAGAAGAACTGACGACGAGGCCGGGAACCGGAGGGCGGGAGCGCACGCGCGCTCCCGCCCTCCCCTTCTGCCGGGCCGGGTTACGTTGAGTCGGGAGAGCGCACCCGAACGACGAGGAGCCCACGATGCCCTTCGCACGGCTGGCCACAGCGACGACGCCGACCGCCCACATCGGGCTCGGCCTGGCGGCGGTCGGCAGGCCCGGCTACATCAACCTCCACCGCGACCACGACCTGCCCGGTGACCGCGGCGTCGAGGCGCTGCGCGAGCGCACCCACGAACTGCTGGACGCCGCCTACGCGCAGGGCGTCCGTTATGTCGACGTCGCTCGCTCGTACGGCCGTTCGGAGGAGTTCCTCGCCGACTGGCTGAAGGCGCACCCGGAGGCGGACGACGTCGTCGTCGGCAGCAAGTGGGGCTACACCTACACCGCCGACTGGAAGATCGAGGCCGAGGCGCACGAGGTGAAGGACCACGGCCTCGCCACGTTCCTGCGCCAGCGTGCCGAGACCGGCGCCCTGCTCGGCGACCGGCTCGACCTCTACCAGATCCACTCGGTCACGGTCGACAGCCCGGCCCTCGCCGACCGGGACCTGCACGCGCGGCTCGCCGGGCTCGCCGCGGAGGGGGTCACCGTCGGCCTCTCCACCAGCGGCCCCCGTCAGGCCGACGCCATCCGGGCCGCGCTCGGCGTCACGTTCGACGGCGAGCCGCTCTTCCGTACCGTCCAGGCCACCTACAACGCCCTGGAGACATCGGCCGGCGCGGCGCTCGCCGAGGCGCACGACGCCGGACTCACCGTCATCGTCAAGGAAGGCATGGCGAACGGGCGGCTCGCCGGAACGGAGGCCCCCGCGATGATCCGGGAGATCGCGGCCGACGCAGGGGTGGGGGCCGATGCGGTCGCGCTGGCGTTCGTCCTGTACCAGCCGTGGGCCGGCGTGGTGCTCTCGGGCGCGGCGACCGTCGACCAGCTCGCCGGGAACCTGCACGCGCCCGTCGTCGACCTGGACGAGGAGCGGCGCTCCCGGCTCGGCGCACTCGTGGAGGAACCCGAGGCGTACTGGCGGAACCGGGCCGCGCTGCCGTGGAGCTGATCCGGGACGCGTGAGCGGCGGCGGCCCGGCCGAGCCGTGCGCCCGGCCGGCCTGGCGTCCCCGTTCGCCCCGGCGCCCCCGTCGGCCCGGCGAACCGGTACCCGCGGGCGGCTCAACGGGCGTCGTCCCGGTACCCGTCCGCCCATGCGGCGAGCGTCTCGACATCGCTCGGCAGCAGTCCCGTCCGCGGGTCGATCCACAGCAGCAGCGCCGCCGCCCCCTGCCCGCGGACCCACTCCCGGTCCCGCTCGGTGATCTCGTCGTCGATCCACGCGAACGGTCGGCCGACCGCGTACGCCACGACGTACGGCGTCTTCCAGTACGTGCCCTCCGGCGCGTCGACGGGCATCGACGGCCAGTCGATGCAGGGCAGCGGGGGCAGCCCGAGCCGCGGCCCGATCCACTCGTTGGCCTCGTCCATCCAGGTCGTCGCCCAGACCAGCTCGTAGCGCCCGGCGAGGCCGAGCAGCGCCCGGCCGTGCTCCGGGTTGAGCAGGACGGGCAGCGGCGGTCCGAACTCCCAGCCGGTCGGCCGCATCCCATGCCGCGTGTAGCCGTCCGGGACACGTCGGTTCATGAGTGCCGCGTATTGAGCGGGCCGTCGATGTCGATCAGCAGCAGCGGCTTCATACCGACATGGTCCTCTCCCGCTCCGTACGGGGCTCCCGTTCGGGACGGGGGCTGCCGTCCGCACGAGTCTCCCCTCCGCCCGAGGCGACGATCTCCTTCGGCCGGGCGAACGACCCTGATGAGACAATCGTGCCTCAATTGGGCTATTGTTGTCTCATGAGTCTCGATCGTGAACAGGTGCTGCGCAGCGCCGCCGCCCTGCTGACCCGCAAATCGACCGCCACCATGGAAGAGGTCGCCCGGGCCGCGGGCATCGGGCGCGCCACCCTGCACCGGCACTTCGCGGGACGGGAGGCTCTGGTCAGGGCGTTGGAAGACCTGGGCATCCGGGAATTCGAAGCCGCGCTCGACGCCGCCGCGCTCGACGAGGGCTCCTCCGAGGAGGCGTTGCGACGGCTGGTCGCGGCCGTCGAGCCGAGTGCCGGGCTGCTGTCCTTCCTCGTCACGGAGAATCAGCTCTTCGAGGGCGACGAGGTGAACGAGGGCTGGAACCGGCTGGACGCCCGGGTCGCCGCCTTCTTCCGGCGCGGCCAGGAGCGGGGCGAATTCCGGATCGACCTCACCCCGGCATGGCTGACCGAGTCCCTCTACGGACTCTTCTCCACCGGAGCCTGGGCCGTGCAGGCGGGCCGGATCGCCGCGCAGGACTTCCAGTACATGATCGTCGAGTTGCTGCTCGGCGGCGCGTGCCGGAGCGTGGGGCGATGAGCACCCTCGACCAGCGCGCACAAGCCCCTCAGGAACAGCGCCGAGCGGGGCGGTGGATCGCCCTGACCGTCCTCGTCCTCGCGGTGCTCCTCGTGGCCGTCGACGCCACCGTCCTCGGCCTCGCCACCCCGTTCCTCACCGAGGACCTCAAGCCGTCCGGCACCCAGCTGCTCTGGATCGGCGACGTCTACTCCTTCGTCATCGCCGGTCTCCTGGTCTCCATGGGGAGCCTCGGCGACCGCATCGGCCGCAAGAGGCTGCTGCTGGTCGGGGCCACCGCGTTCGGCGCGGTCTCCGTGCTCAACGCGTACGCGAGCACCCCCGAGATGATGATCGCGGCCAGGGCCCTGCTCGGTGTCGCGGGCGCCACTTTGATGCCGTCCACGCTCGCCCTGATCCGCAATCTCTTCCACGATCCGCGCGAGCGCAGTCTCGCCATCGGTATCTGGGGGGCCATGGCCTCGGCGGGTGCGGCCGTCGGTCCCGTCGTCGGCGGGTTCCTCCTGGAGCACTTCTGGTGGGGCTCGGTCTTCCTGATCAACCTGCCCGTCATGGCCGTCCTGGTCCTGGTCGGCCTCAGGATGATCCCGGAATCGAAGAATCCGGCACCGGGCCCCTGGGACCTGGGCAGTGTGGCGCTGTCGTTCCTCGGCATGATCGGCGTCGTGTACGCCGTCAAGGAGATGGCCGCGCGCGGGGTGGGCTGGGGGGCCGTCGTCGCCGGTCTCGGCGGCCTGGCCGCGCTCGGCTGGTTCGTACGCAGACAGCTCACGCTCCCCGCACCCCTGCTGGACATGCGGCTCTTCCACCACCGGGGCTTCTCCGCCGCGGTCCTCGCGGACCTCCTGACCATCCTCGGCCTGTCCGGGCTGGTCTTCTTCCTCTCCCAGTTCCTGCAACTGGTGCAGGACCGCAGGCCGCTGGAGGCGGGGCTCGCCGAACTGCCCGCGACCGTGGGCGCCGTCGTCGCGGGTCTGATCGCCGGGCGGGTGGCCCGCCATTACTCGGTGCGGGCGGTTGTGTCCGGTGGTCTCGGGGCGATCGGGCTGGCGCTCGCCGCGGTCACCGCGATCCACAAGGAGACCGGCTACCCGCTGATCGGAGCCCTGCTGCTGGTCGTCGGCGTCGGCGCCGGGTTCGCGTTCACGGTCACCGCGGACGTGATCCTCTCCAGCGTCCCGAAGGAGCAGGCGGGCGCCGCGGGTGCGGTCTCCGAGACGGCGTACGAACTCGGCGCTGCCCTCGGGATCGCCCTGCTCGGCTCCGTCGTCACCGGCGTCTACCAGGACTTCGTCACCCCGCAGGGCGTCCCGGAGGCCGTCGCGGCCGCCGCCCACGACTCACTGGGCGGGGCCGTCGAAGCGGCCCAGGGCCTTCCGGCGCCGCAGGCCGACGCGCTGGTCGTCGCGGCGCAGGAAGCCTTCGTCGAGGGGCTGCGGCTCGCGGCCGGCGCGGGCGCGGCGGTTTTGCTGGCGACGGCCGTCGCGGCCTGGTTCCTGCTGCGCGGCCAGAAACTGGCGGAGGGCGTCGTGCAGGAGTAGCCGCGCCCCGTCCCGGCCGCGCAGCACAAGTCCCGGCCGTGTCGGCGCGACGGCACACGAAAGGGGGCCGTATCCACACCGGGTACGGCCCCCTTCGATCCGCTGTGCTCAGCTCACGCGGCCTTGGCCTTCGTTGCGTACATGTCGACGTACTCCTGACCGGACAGCCGCATCACCTCGGCCATCACGGAGTCGGTCACCGCCCGCAGCACATAGCGGTCCCGGTCCATGCCCTCGTAGCGCGAGAACTCCATCGGCTCGCCGAAACGGACCGTCACCTTCCCGGGACGCGGCAGACCGGAACCGGTGGGCTGGAGCTTGTCCGTGCCGATCATCGCGAACGGCACCACGGGCGCGCCCGTCATCAGCGTCAGCCGCGCGATGCCCGTACGGCCCCGGTAGAGGCGGCCGTCGGGGGAGCGGGTGCCCTCCGGGTAGATCGCGAACGCCTTGCCCTCCTCCAGCACCCGACGGCCCGTCATGAGCGCCGCGACGCCGCCCCGGCCGCCGTCCCGGTCCACCGGGATCATGCCGCAGCCCGTGAAGAACCAGGCCATCGCGCGGCCTTTGAGCCCCTTGCCCTTCACGTACTCGTCCTTGCCGATGTAGAACACCGGCCGGTCGCAGCAGAGCGGCATGATCATGGAGTCGATGAACGTCAGGTGGTTGCCCGCGAGAATCACCGGACCGTCCCCGGGGATGTTTTCCGCGCCCTCCACCTGAGGGCGGAACATCAGGCGCAAAAACGGTCCGAGCACTGCCTTGATGAGCGCGAGTCGGGACAACGGTTCCTCCGGTGTAGCGGCCGGGCCGGCCGGGGCGCGGGATCGTGACGGTCCATGCAGGTGAGGACGATACTCGCGGGTTCCCGCCGATCGCACGTCGGGTTCATCCAACGGATACCGGGTGTTGACACGTGTTTGCGCCAAGTTCGTCCGGCTGCCGCTCCCTCGACGGTACGACTGCCTACGCTCGGGCCGCGTCCGACAGGTGCGAGACATCACACGCGAGGAGCATTCATGACAGAGCGCGCGCAGGCAGGTCCGGGTCGCAGAGCGATGCTGGGGGCGGGCGCCGCCGCACTGGGCACGGCCGCCCTCGGGCTGGCCGGCGGTCCGGCCGACGCCGCCGACAGGACCGGCGGCGACGCCGCCGCACGGACGGGCCGGCCGGGCGCCGGACCCGGCTTCCGCCTCGACCTGCCGGTGCCCACCGTCATCGGACACCGGGGCGCCAGCGGCTACCGGCCCGAGCACACCCTGGGCTCCTACCAGCTCGCGCTCGACATGGGGGCGCACGTGATCGAGCAGGACCTGGTGCCGACCAAGGACGGCCATCTCGTCTGCCGTCACGAGAACGACATCACCGCCACCACCGATGTCGCCGCACACCCCGAGTTCGCGAGCCGCAGGACCACCAAGAAGGTCGACGGCGTCTCCCTCACCGGCTGGTTCACCGAGGACTTCACCCTCGCCGAACTCAAGACGCTGCGGGCCAAGGAGCGCATCCCCGGCACCCGCCAGAAGAACACGCTCTACGACGGCCGTTGGGAGGTCCCCACCTTCGAGGAGGTCCTGCGCTGGGCCGACCGCGAGGGCCGTCGACGCGGAAAGCCGGTCTGGCTGTACGTCGAGACCAAGCACCCCACCTACTTCCGAGGTCTGGGCCTCGGCCTCGAAGAGCCCCTCGCCAGACTGCTCCGCCGTTACGACCGCCACCGCCGCAACTCGCCGCTCATCCTCCAGTCCTTCGAGCCCAGCAGCATCCAGCGGCTCTCCCGGCTCGTCGCCACGCCGGGCGTCGTCCTGCTCTCCGGGGCGGCCGAGCGGCCCTGGGACTTCGTCACCTCGGGCGATCCGCGCACCGTCGCCGACCTGGTGAAGCCCGAGGGGCTGAAGTGGATCGCCTCCTACGCCCGGGGCATCGGGCCCACCCTGGAACTGATCATCCCCAAGGACGCCTCCGGGCGGCTCACCGAGCCGACCACCCTGGTGCGGGACGCCCACGCCCGGGGCCTGGTCCTCCACCCGTACACCCTGCGCAACGAGAACACCTTCCTGCCCGCCGACTTCCGGCACGGCGCGGACCCCGCCGCGTACGGTGACGCGTTCGGCGCGTTCCGGGCGTACTTCGCGACGGGGATTGACGGAATCTTCTCCGACAACCCGGACACCGCCCTTCTCGCCGCGGCGGAGTTCACCGCGAGGTGACGACGGCCCGCACGCGGGATCTCGTCACCACCCGGCCGGGAAATGCCCCGGTCGGGTGGTGACCGCCGGACCGGGCGACCTGCCGCAGGGACGGGGGAGTTGGTAGAGGCATGACCCTTCTCGATCCCGCTCCCGCGGGGAACACCGCCACCCCCTCGGCCGTCGTCCACGCCCTGCGTCCGCTGGTGAACGCGGAGGCGGCGGCGGAGGCCACCGCCTCCGCGACCGGGGCCGCGATCGAACCCGCGGACCTCGAACAGGCCGTCTGGCTGCGGCTGCTGGAACGGCTCGCGCGGGACCGGCCACCGGCCGACACCGGCCGTTGGGTGCGCGACACCGTGCGGGCCGAGGCCCGCCGGGCCCGGCGGGCCGCCCGGCGCGAACACCCCTACCGCGACGCGGCTTCGGCGGATCCGTCCGAAGGCCCCGAACGGACCGTCCTGGGCGCCGAGGAGCGCCGGGCGCTGCGCGCCGCGATCGGGCGGCTGCCCGGCCGGTGCGCCCGGCTGCTGGATGCGATGCTCGCCCCCGATGACCCGACCTACCGGGAAATCGCAGGGAAGTTGGGTATGTCACAGGGGAGTTTGGGCCCGATGCGTTCCCGATGCCTTGGATGTCTGCGCAGAATGCTCGCGGCGGAGGTTGTCGCTCCCGGACCCGGGGGAAGGGAGCGTGAGACAACCGGTGGATCAGGTGGGCGGAGGCATGCGCACATGGGCATGAGTGTGATCATCTCGGCGGCGACGGCACAGGACGCCGAAGAGATCCTGAAACTTCAGTACCTCTGCTTCCAGGGCGAGGCGGAGCTGTACGGCAACTACCGCATCGATCCGCTCGTCCAGACGCTCGACTCGGTACGTGCCGAGATCGCCACGCAGCTGGTGTTCGTGGCGCGGCTGGGGGACGAGGTCGTCGGTTCGGTCCGCGGCTTCACCGACGAGGACGGCACCGGGCGGATCGGCAGGCTCTGCGTCCACCCGCGGCTCCAGGGCCACGGTCTCGGTGCCCGGCTGCTGCGGGCGGCCGAATCGGGACTCGTCGACGAGCGGTCGGCCACCCGCTTCCGGCTGTGCACCGGGCATCGCAGCGAGAACAACCTCCGGCTGTACCAGCGTGCGGGGTATGCCGCCGTGGGCAACGAGACCGGCCGGGACGGCGTCCGGATGGTCCTGCTGGAGAAGGACGCGACCGCGCCCGCGTACGTGGCCAGCGCGTAGAGCACGGGGACGATGCGCCCGGGTGCGGTGCGTTGCAAGGCGCAGCACCACCTGTGCACCCGGTGTACCCGGGTGGTGCGGCAGTGAGGAGAGGCGCCGTGCCGGTCGCGAGCCGGTGGGCCTCTCCGGTCGGAACACCGGACACGGTGCGCGGTGCGGCGGGGCCGAGGCGGTGCGCACCGGTTCCGCCCGGCACGCACCCCGCGTTCACGCGGTCTTCGCGCGGCGCAGCCAGATGATTCCGGTGACCGGCAGGATCACCGGAATGAACAGATAGCCCATGCCGAAGTCGGACCAGACGGTGGCGTCCGGGAACGCCGAGGGTGCCACCATCGTCCATGTCCCGACGACCAGCACGCCCAGCAGTTCGGCGGCGCAGCACACCAGCGCCGACCTGCGCGCTCTCTCGCCGCCCCGCGCCAGCGAGTACGTGATGAACCCGTAGACGGCGGCGGCGAGGGCCGAGAGCACATAGGCGAGCGGCGCCCTGTCGAAGTCCAGGATCATCTGCACGATCGAACGGGAGGCCGCCGCGACGGTGAAGACCCCGTAGAACCAGAGCAGAACCCGGCCGGGACCGGAGCCGAGTTCGAAGGGCTGCTTCTCGCCGGTGTCTGTCGCGGGGGTGCGGTCGATGTCGGTCACGGTCGGTTTCCCCACATGTCCACGGTCAGTTTCCCCAGATGTCGTAGAGCCGCACTTCGAGCACGGCCAGCACGACCGCTCCCGCCGACACCGTCACCGAACCCCACCGGGTCCGCTCGCCGAGCGACAGGAAACCGGCCGCGGGCACGGCGAGGAAGGCCCCGGCCAGATAGGCGACGAAGATCGCCGTACCCTGCTCCGGCCGTTCGCCGCGGGCCAGCCGCACGATGCCCACCACCAGTTGGGCCAGCGCCAGCAGCAGGACCACGGCCATCCCGATGAAGTGCCAGTCCTTGGTCGGCTGGTCCCGGTAGGCGGCCAGTCCGCACCAGGCGGCGAGGGCGAGCGCGGACACGGCGACCGCGACCGTCAGGGCGTCAAGCATGAAGCGAGGGTATTACGGGGGAGGAGACGCCCCGCGTGCGCCCCCGCCGGAGGCGCGGACCGGAGCGGCGGCGCTCGCCGCGACCGTGGCCTTGACCACAGCGCCCGCTTGCCGCGGGTCCGGCCCCTGCGGAGCCGACCACGCTTACCCGACCGTATCTGTGCAGGTCAAAGCCTCGAAAGCGGGAATCGAGGTGGTCACGGGAGCAGGCTCGCGAGGGTGTCCACGGCTGTCCGTCATCCGGACGGGCAGGTTGGACAGAACGTGACGTCTGTTTTACTTGGGGCATGACCACGACGAGCAGCCGCACCCTTGCGACCGAGGCGATCACGACGCCCGGTGCTCGTTGTATGTGTCGAATGCGCACCTTCTGAGGGCCCCCGCCCGATCCTCGCGCCCCGAAGCGAGACCGAGCCCGCGCCGTCCGCACCCAGCGGAACGAGCCCTTCCGCGCACTGCTGCCCGGCCACCACCCGCCCCGCAGCCGTGCCCGGCCCCGCTCGGAACGTCCGAAACAGGTCTCATCAGACGAATGCCCCGTGCCCGGCGGACACCGCGCCGCGCACTCGACAGTGACGGAAACCCTGTGATCACCACTACGGGCCTCACGAAGGTCTATCAGGCGCGCGGCCGCGAGGTCACCGCCCTGGACGGCGTCGACCTGCACGTCCGCGAGGGCGAGGTGTACGGCGTCATCGGGCAGAGCGGCGCCGGAAAGTCGTCCCTCATCCGCTGCGTCAACCTCCTGGAACGCCCCACGTCCGGCACCGTGACCGTGGCCGGGCAGGACCTCACCGCCCTCGCCGGCCGGGGACGGCGGGCCGGGAAGGAACTGCGCGAGGCACGCAGCCGCATCGGCATGGTCTTCCAGCACTTCAACCTGCTGGCCTCCCGCACCGTCCAGGCCAACGTCGAACTGCCGCTGGAGATCCTCGGCGTCGGCGCCAGGGACCGCTCCCGCAAGGCCCTCGAACTCCTCGGCCTGGTCGGTCTCGCCGACAAGGCCAAGGCTTACCCCGGCCAGCTCTCCGGCGGCCAGAAGCAGCGCGTCGGCATCGCCCGCGCCCTGGCCGGGGACCCCAAGGTGCTGCTCTCCGACGAGGCCACGTCCGCGCTCGACCCCGAGACCACCCGCTCCATCCTCCAGTTGCTGCGCGACCTCAACCAGCAGCTCGGCCTGACCGTACTGCTCATCACCCACGAGATGGACGTCGTCAAGACGGTCTGCGACTCCGCCGCGCTGATGCGCAAGGGGCGCGTCGTCGAGTCCGGAACCGTCTGCGAACTGCTCGCCACTCCCGGCTCCGAGCTGGCCCGTGAACTGTTCCCCGTCGGCGGCACGCCCTCCGGCCCCGGCCGCACGGTCGTCGACGTCACCTTCCACGGCGAGGCCGCCACCCAGCCGGTCATCTCCCAGCTCTCGCGCACGTACAACATCGACATCTCGATCCTGGGCGCCGCGATGGACACCGTCGCAGGCAAGCAGATCGGCCGGATGCGCATCGAACTGCCCGGCGGCTTCGACGAGAACGTCGTCCCGATCGGCTTCCTGCGCGAACAGGGCCTCCAGGCAGAGGTCGTCACCGACGGCGCCGAGGGAACCACCGAGGACATTCCTGCACAGACCCCCGCACCGCTCACCAAGGAGGTGGCGAAGTGACCTGGTCGGACATGCAGCCGCTGCTGGTCCAGGGGACCGTCGACACCCTCTACATGGTGCTCTGGTCCACCGTCGTCACTGTCCTCGTCGGACTGCCGCTGGGCATCCTGCTCGTCCTGACCGACAAGGGCGGACTGCTCCAGAACACCCCGGTGAACAAGGTCGTCGGCGTGATCGTCAATATCGGCCGCTCACTGCCGTTCATCATCCTGCTGATCGCCCTGATCCCCTTCACCACCTGGGTCGTCGGCACCTTCATCGGCCCCACCGCGATGATCGTGCCGCTCGCCATCGGCGCCATCCCGTTCTTCGCGCGGCTCGTCGAGACCGCCGTCCGGGAGGTCGACCACGGGCTCGTCGAGGCCGTCCAGTCGATGGGGGGATCCATCCCGACGATCGTGCGCAAGGTACTGCTGCCGCAGGCGCTGCCCTCGCTCGTGTCGGGCGTCACCACCACCGTCATCGTGCTGATCGGCTACTCCGCGATGGCCGGCGCGGTCGGTGGCGAAGGGCTCGGCTCCAAGGCCGTCACCTACGGGTACCAGCGCTTCGACAACCAGTTCATGCTCATCACCGTCGCGCTGCTCGTCGTCATCGTGACCGTGATCCAGCTGATCGGCGACCTGGCGGTACGGCTGCTGGCCCGGCGCGGACACGCCACCACCTGAGAGGCACCGCCCGCCGCGGCACCTCCACCCGAGACCTTCGTTCCGCTCAAGCCCGAACTCCTTGTCCGGGCGCATCACCTCACACCGAAAGAGGCACTTTTCGTGCGCAAGAACATCAAGATCACCGCAGCTGCCGCAGCCACCGCCGCCCTGGCCCTCGGCCTCAGCGCCTGCGGCACGGACTCCGACCCCGCCGCCAAGGGCGACGGCGGTGCCAAGGCCGACACCTCAAAGGCGCTCGTCGTCGCCGCCTCCCCGACTCCGCACGCCGACATCCTGGACTTCGTCGAGAAGAACCTGGCGCAGAAGGAGGGCCTCGAGCTGGAGGTCAAGGAGTTCACCGACTACGTCCTGCCGAACACCGCCACCGAGAACGGCCAGGTCGACGCCAACTTCTTCCAGCACCAGCCCTACCTCGACGACTTCAACAAGAAGAACGGCACCCACCTGGTCTCCGTCGGCACCGTCCACCTGGAGCCCCTCGGCCTCTACTCCAAGAAGGTCAAGTCCCTCGACGCGACCAAGTCCGGTCAGACCATCGCGGTGCCCAACGACACCACCAACGAGGGCCGCGCCCTCCACCTCCTCGCCGAGAACGGTCTGATCACCCTCAAGCCGGGCGTCGGCACCGACGCCGCGCTGAGCGACATCACCGACAAGAAGGGCCTGGAGTTCAAGGAGCTGGAGGCCGCGACCGTGCCCCGCGCCCTCGACGACGTCGACGCCGCCGTCATCAACGGCAACTACGCCATCGAGGCGAAGCTGAAGCCCTCCAAGGACTCCCTGGCACTGGAGAAGGCCGACGGCAACCCGTACGCCAACATCATCGCCGTGAAGAAGGGCGACGAGAAGGACCCCCGCGTCGAGAAGCTCGTGAAGCTCCTGCACTCCGACGAGGTCAAGAAGTTCATCGAGGACACCTACCAGGGCTCGGTCGTCCCCGCCTTCGGCGCCTCCTCCTGATCCTCGTGCACCCGGCCGCCGCACCGGCCGGACGAGCCCCGCGCACCCCGGCCCACGGGACGCGCGGGGCTCCGTCGTAGCGACCCGACCATGCGCGACAGGGACCCGATGCGCCATGCTGTGCCTTTACACGGTCTTCGGCATGGAGCGGCGCATGACTTCCACCTTCCCGGACATCTCCATCAGCACGGATCGGTTGGTGCTGCGCCCGTTCGACATGGTGGACGTTCCCGCGTACATCGAGATGATGAACGACGAGCTGATCACCGCCTGGATCGACGCCCCCCACCCCTTCGGCCGGGTCGACGCCGAACGCTGGGTGCGCCGGATCGCCCCCGCGCAGCGCACCACCGGTGACGGCATCGTCCTCGCCGTCACCGAGTTCCTCACCCAGCGGCTCGTCGGCTCGGTCCGCCTGCACCGCACCGACTGGCGCACCCTCGCCACCGAGGCCACGTACATCACCGCCCCCTGGGCGCGCGGCGAGGGATATGCCACCGAAGCCGTCCTCGCGCTCTCCCAGTGGCTCTTTCGCGACCAGGGCTTCGAACGCATGGAACTGCGCACCCCCGCGGGAGACACCGCCGCCCAGCAGGTCGCCCAGAAAGTCGGCTCCATCAGCGAGGGCGTCCTGCGCAACGCCCGTATAGCCCGCGCCCGGACGGAGGACGGGAGCTGGACCGACATCAGGACCGACCTGATCGTGTGGGGCCTGCTCCCCGAGGATCTCGAAGGCGTCGCCGAACAACTCGCCGACGCGGGCGGCTACGGAGCCCGCGGCGACTGGAACTGACCCTTCCCCCGGGCCGCGGGTTTGCACCGGGTACGCTCCCCCTGCCCCCTCGCACACCTTCGCGCACTTTCGACCTGCGACAACTCCAGGAGAATGACGACAGATGGCCGATCGGGTCACCGTGATCGGCTGGGACGGGTCGCCCCTGACCGGAGCGGCCACGGCCGCCCTCTCGGCCGCCACGCTCGTCGCCGGAGCCGCCCACCACCTCGCCCTCCCCGAAGTCCCCGCGCACGCCGAACGCATCCGCCTGGGCTCCATCGACCTGGCCGCCCGCCGCATCGCCGGACACCGCGGCAGCGCCGTCGTCCTCGCCGACGGCGACCCCGGTTTCTTCGGAGTCGTGCGCAACCTCCGCGCGCCCGTGTACGGACTCGAGGTGGAAGTGGTGCCCGCCGTGTCGTCCGTCGCCTCCGCGTTCGCCCGCGCCGCAATGCCGTGGGAGGACGCCCGGATCGTCGTCGCCCACCCCCGCACCCTGCGCCGCGCCGTCAACGTCTGCCGCGCCCACCACAAGGTCGCCGTCCTCACCTCGCCCGGCGCGGGCCCCGCCGAACTCGCCCTGCTCCTCGAAGGAGTCCACCGCACCTTCGTCGTCTGCGAGGAACTCGGCACCGCGCGCGAACAGGTCAGCGTCGTCACCTCGGAGCGCGCCGCCGACCACGTCTGGCGCGACCCCAACGTGGTGGTCGTCATCGGCGGCGGCTTCGAACCGCAGGCCGCCGCAGGCTGGATCGCCGGCCACGACCCCGGCGGGCCGCGCGGCGTACGCGGCTGGGCGCTGCCCTCCGACGCGTACCCGGCCGATCCCCGGGGGGCGGGCGGCGAGGGTGAGTCGCCAGGACTGCGCGCCGCCCAACTGGCCCTGCTGGGCCCCCGTACCGGGGACCTGCTGTGGGACATCGGCTCCGGCGGCGGGGCCCTGGCCGTGGAGGCCGCGCGCTTCGGGGCGGCCGTGCTCGCGGTCGACAGCGACCCGGCGGCCTGCGCCCGGACGGTGGCCGCCGCCCGCGCGTTCGGGGTCCAGGTCCAGATCGTCGAGGGCCGGGCACCGCAGGTGCTGGAGCGGCTGCCGGAGCCGGACGTCGTACGGATCGGGGGAGGCGGCGCCGCCGTCGTCACCGCCGTCACCGAACGGCGGCCGGAGCGCATCGTGACCCACGCGTCGAACCGCGACGAGGCCGAGGCGCTCGGCGCGGCGCTCACCGGCCACGGATACGCCGTCCGGTGCTCGCTCCTCCAGTCCGTCGAACTCGACACGGCCGCCTGGTCGGAGCGCGAACGCTCGGTCGTCTTCCTGCTCTCCGCGGTCCGTTCGGACCTCGCCCCCTGACCAGGCCGGCGCCGGGCGCGAGGTAGGCTGGCCGATCGTTGCACCGCGGCTGGGCGTTCGTCGCTTCGTTCGTCAATGTCCGGAAAAGGGGACCGTTTTGGTCCCCGTTGTGGTACGGCAGAACCGGGGGACGCGCGACGTGGCGCAGTCCACAGCGGGCCGTGGCGAAATGAGCTGCCGCTGTGGGCGAACGGCCGGGAGAATGCGGTATGTCCGCGACTCTCTCGTGCCGCGCGGCGCGCCCGCTCGTTCTCGTTGACGAGCGTCGGCGCGGCGTGGTCGGGCGTCCCGGGCGAAGGGCCGAACAAGCACTGACGATGGGCGAGGGGTACGCATGAGTGACACCGGCCAGATCCCGGGTGAGGGACTGCCGGAGAACGCGGGCACGGTGGAGCAGCCGGGCGTCGCCGCCCCGGACGACTACGCCGGTCTCGCCCCCTCCGAGTACGTGCCCGAGGACGACGACCTCCTGCTGATGCCGAGCCCCCAGGGCGCCTGGAGCGACCCGCAGACGGTGCCGGCCCCCGGCCAGTACCCCGACGGTGCCGCCGCGCACGCCGCGGTGCCCGCGCAGGGCGGCCACGCGACGCAGGCGGTGCACGCCCAGGGGGCCGACGAGTCGTCCGCGCCCCCGCAGGGGCACGTACGGGTCCAGGAACCCGCCCAGGCGCAGCAGCCCGCCCAGGCAGCGGTGTCGGCACCGGCCCCGGCGCAGGTCCCGGACGCGTACGCCGGACAGCAGACGATGACCGAACCCCTGCCCGGCGCCGGGCAGGAGGCGCAGACGGAGGGGGCCGGTGGGCACCACTCGGGCTCCGCCGACCTCGGGGGCGCACGCATTCCCGCGCCCACCCCGCCCCCGGGGACGACGCCAGGGCCACAGCCCCGGGCCGCGTCGCGTCGACCGCTGCACCGCGGACCGGTCACGGCGGACGGACCGTCCTACGGCGGGACGCCGACCGGTGGCGTGGTCCGTTCGCTCGCCGACCGCGGGCCGGCGGGCGCACCGCAGCCCCAGGCCCAGCCCGCGGCCGCCGCGCCGCAGACCGGACTGCCCACCGGCGGGCCCGAGTACCTCCAGGCGTCGGGTGACGCGTCCGTGCTGCCCGGCCCGCAGCTGGGACAGATCCTGCCGCAGGGCGCGGGCCCGTGGTCGGCCCCCGCACCTCAGACGCCTCCGCAGGCCGCCGCCCCGGTCGCGGCGGAAGCCGTCGCTCCCGAAACACCGGCCGCGGAGCCCGTTCCGGCCGAGCCCGTTCCGGCCGAGCCCGTCGTTCCGGAAGCGGTCGCCCCCGAAGCGGCGCCCTCCGAAGCGCCGGTCACGCAAGCCCCTGCTCCGGAAGCGGTGGTCGCGGAAACCGGCGCTCCGGAAGCGGTGGTCCCGCAGGCCGCCGTCGAGCCGGCCGAGGAGCCTGCCGTCGAGCCGGTCGCCGAGCCCGCCGTCGAGCCCGCCGTCGAGCCCGCCGTCGAGCCGGCGCCTGCTGCGCAGCCCGTACCGGCGACCCCGGAGCAGGCCGTGGTGCCGGAGGCCGCGAGCGCCCCGGAACCCGCGAACGTTCCGGTGGCCGAGGCGGCTCAGGACCCGGCCGGTGCACCGACCGACGCTTCCGCGGAGCAGCCGGTCGACGCCGTCGCCGCTCCGGTGGCCGAGGGGTTGCCCGCCGAGGCGGGCACCGGGGCCGTCGCGCCGACGGAGGCCGAGGCGCCGTCAAAGCCGGCGCCCGAGGCCGTCGTCGAGTCGCCCGAGCCCGTGGTCGAGGCGGCCGAACCGGTCGAGGTCGTCGAAGCCGTCGCCGCACCGGAGCTCGCGGAGCCCACGCCCAGCGCCGAGGAGGTCCCGGGCGCCGCGCCCGTGGAGGGCCCGGTTCCGACGCAGCCGGCCCCGGCGCCCGTCGCGCAGGAGGCCGTCGCGGCGGAGCCCGAGGACGCGGCGGTCGCCGCCGAACCGGGGGCGGCCGAGATCGTGGAGCCCGCGACCACCGCGGACGGAGCGGCTCCCCAGGCACACCGGCCCACGCAGGCTCCCGAGGTCCCTCCGCCCGTGCAAGCCCCTGCCCCCGAGCCCGCGCATGCCCCCCAGGCCGTCGAAAACGTCGCACCCGCCGAGGACGCCTCCGAGCAGGCCCCCGCCCCCGCCGCCGTCCCGGGAGCCGAAGCCGTCGCCGAGACGCCGTCGGCCGCCGCGCCGCGGTCCGAAGCGGTCCCGCAGGCCCCCGAAGCAGCCCCAAAGGCCCCTCAAGCCGTCGCCGCCCCGGACGTCACGCCGCCCGTGGAGACCGCCCCCGCGGGGGCGGTCCCGACCGCCGGGCCCCAGCCGGACCCGGAGAGCCACGCCGCTCCCCAGGCCGTCCCGCAGCCCCCCGCCCAGGAGGCGGAGCCCCCCCAGGCGCCCGCGTCCGACGGGACCGGGGCCCCCGCCACCCCGCCCGCCCCCGGCTACGACGACGCCGAGCGCGAGGCCGTGCTCCGCGTCATGCGCGAGCGCCGCGACGTCCGCAACGGCTTCCGCAGCGACCCGATCCCGCACGAGGTGCTGCTCCGCGTCCTCGAAGCCGCGCACACCGCGCCCAGCGTCGGTCACTCGCAGCCCTGGGACTTCGTCGTCATCCGCTCGGCGGAGACCCGCCGTTCCATGCACGAACTGGCGCAGCGTCAGCGCGACGCCTACGCCAAGTCGTTGCCCAAGGGCCGGGCCAAGCAGTTCAAGGAACTCAAGATCGAGGCCATCCTCGACACGCCGGTCAACATCGTCGTCACCGCCGACCCCACCCGCGGCGGACGCCACACCCTCGGACGGCACACCCAGCCGCAGATGGCCCCGTACTCGTCGGCGCTCGCCGTCGAGAACCTGTGGCTCGCCGCCCGCGCCGAGGGCCTGGGCGTCGGGTGGGTGAGCTTCTTCGACGAGCGCGAGATGGTCCGTGCCCTGGGCCTGCCCGAGCACCTCGAAGTCGTCGCCTATCTGTGCGTCGGGTACGTCGACGAGTTCCCCGAGGAGCCCGAACTGATGCAGGCGGGCTGGTCCAAGCGCCGCCCGCTGTCCTGGGTGGTCCACGAGGAGACGTACGGGCGCCGTGCCCTGCCCGGTGAGGAACCGCACGACCTGCTCCAGGAGACCATCTCCAACATCCGCCCACTGGACGCCAAGGCGCTCGGCGAGGCGTGGGAGCGCCAGAAGCGGATGACCAAGCCGGCCGGTGCGCTCGGCATGCTGGAGATCATTTCTGCGCAGTTGTCGGGTCTCTCCCGGGTGTGCCCGCCGCCGATTCCGGAACCCGCGGCCGTCGCCATCTTCGCGGGCGACCACGGGGTGCACGCCCAGGGCGTCACCGCGTGGCCGCAGGAGGTCACCGGCCAGATGGTGGCCAACTTCCTCGGCGGGGGCGCGGTCTGCAACGCCTTCGCGGCACAGGTCGGCGCCGAGGTCTGCGTGGTCGACGTAGGCGTGGCCACGGACCTGCCCGCGACGCCCGGCCTCCTCCCGCGCAAGGTGCGCGCCGGAACGGCCGACTTCACCACCGGTCCCGCCCTCACCCGCGAAGAGGTCCTCGCCGCCGTCGAGGTCGGCATCGAGACCGCCCGCGATCTGGTCGCGGCGGGCAACAAGGGCCTGCTGATCGGCGAGATGGGCATCGCCAACACCACCGCCTCGGCCGCGCTCATCTGCGTGTACACGGGTCTGGACCCGGCCGAGGTCACCGGCCGGGGCACCGGCATCAACGACGAGATGCACGCCCGCAAGGTCGACGTCGTCCGCCGCGCCCTGGAACTCCACGAGCCCGACCCGGCCGACCCGATCGGCGTCCTGGCCGCGGTCGGCGGCCTCGAGCACGCGGCGATGGCCGGTTTCCTGCTGGGCGGCGCCTCGCTCCGTACGCCTGTCGTCCTCGACGGCGTCAGCGCGGGGGCCGCGGCCCTGGTCGCCCGGGCGATCGCCCCCGAGGCCCTGGCCGCCTGCATCGCAGGCCACCGCAGCGCCGAGCCCGGCCATGTCGCCGCGCTCAACAAGCTGGGGCTGCGCCCGCTCGTCGACCTCGACCTCCGCCTCGGCGAGGGCACGGGGGCGTTGCTGGCGCTGCCGATCGTGCAGAGCGCGGCCCGGGTGATGCACGAGGTGGCGACGTTCGACGCGGCGGGCGTCACGGAGAAGTAGTGCGCAGGGCCTTCCCTGGTGCCGGGGAGGCCCGCCGATCCGTGCCGGGGGCTCCCGCCGTACCACTCCGGCCCGCGCCCGCCGCGTATCGTGGACCCACCCGCGAATCCCCACATCACCCCACGTCACAGCCGCTCCACCGCCGCAGCGGCCGCACTCCGACCCCGTACGAGGAGCCCGCACCGCCATGGCCGAGCACGCAGACCGCGCCGTTCCCCCCGCGTACCCCGTCGGACTGCGGCTCGGCGGGCGCCGCGTCGTCGTGGTCGGCGGCGGCCAGGTCGCCCAGCGCCGCCTCCCCGCGCTCGTCGCGGCAGGCGCCGACATCGTCCTCGTCTCGCCGGCCGCGACTCCGGCCGTCGAGGCCATGGCGGACGCCGGTGAGATCCGCTGGGAGCGCCGCCGGTACGCCGACGGGGATTTGGCCGACGCCTGGTACGTCCTGATCGCCTCCGACGACACCGCGGCGAACGACGCCGCCTCCGCCGAGGCCGAACGCCACCGTGTCTGGTGCGTCCGCAGCGACGACGCCGACGCCGCCACCGCCTGGACCCCGGCCACCGGCCGCAGCGAGGGGGTCACCGTCGCCGTCCTCACCACCGACACCCACGGCCGCGACCCGCGCCACTGCGCCGCCGTCCGCGACGCCATCGTCGAAGGACTGCGCGACGGCAGCATCGCCGCACCCCACCACCGCACCCGCACCCCCGGCGTCGCCCTGGTCGGCGGCGGCCCCGGCGACCCCGATCTGATCACGGTGCGCGGACGCCGCCTCCTCGCCGAGGCGGACGTCGTCGTCGCCGACCGCCTCGGCCCGCGCGACCTGCTCGACGAACTCCCCCCGCACGTCGAGGTGATCGACGCCGCGAAGATCCCGTACGGCCGCTCCATGGCCCAGGACGCGATCAATCAGGCGCTCATCGAGTACGCCAAGGCCGGCAAGACCGTCGTACGGCTCAAGGGCGGCGACCCGTTCGTCTTCGGCCGCGGCATGGAGGAGGCCCAGGCGCTGGCCGCGGAGGGCATCGCCTGCACGGTCGTCCCCGGCATCTCCAGCTCCATCTCCGTGCCCGGCGCGGCCGGAATCCCCGTCACCCACCGGGGCGTCGCCCATGAGTTCACCGTCGTGAGCGGCCATGTCGCCCCCGACGACGCACGCTCATTGGTCGACTGGCAGGCCCTCGCCAGGCTGCGCGGCACGCTCGTGCTGCTGATGGCCGTCGACAAGATCGGCGCCATCGCCCGTACCCTCATCGCCCACGGCAAGGCCCCCGAGACCCCCGTCGCCCTGGTCCAGGAGGGCACCACCGCCGCCCAGCGCCGGGTCGACGCGACGCTCGCGACCGCCGCCGAACGCGCAGCCGCCGAGGGCATACGCCCCCCGGCCGTCATCGTCATCGGTGACGTCGTGGCGGTCGGCACGGACACCGCGCCGCCCCGCGCGCAATGACCGGCGCCCGCACCTCCCGCCCTGATGAAGTAACCGGCGGTAACGCAACTTCCGTCAAGCCGTTGGCACCACACACCGGACAAGGCAGTATCGAACCCATGGCTGACCTCATCACCGTCGACGACCCCGACGACCCCCGTCTGCGCGATTACACCGGACTCACCGATGTCGAACTCCGGCGCAGACGGGAGCCCGCCGAGGGCCTCTTCATCGCCGAGGGCGAGAAGGTGATCCGGCGCGCCAGGCACGCCGGTTACGAGATGCGGTCGATGCTGCTCTCCGCGAAGTGGGTCGACCTGATGCGCGACGTCATCGACGAGGTCCCCGCCCCGGTGTACGCGGTCAGCCCCGAACTCGCCGAACGGGTCACCGGCTACCACGTCCACCGCGGCGCCCTCGCCTCGATGCAGCGCAAGCCGCTGCCGGACGCCGCGGAACTGCTGGCGAAGGCCCGCCGGGTGGCCGTCATGGAAGCCGTCAACGACCACACCAACATCGGGGCGATCTTCCGCAGCGCCGCCGCCCTCGGCATGGACGCCGTCCTGCTCTCCCCGGACTGTGCCGATCCCCTCTACCGGCGCTCCGTCAAGGTATCGATGGGTGCGGTCTTCTCCGTCCCGTACGCCCGTCTCGACTCCTGGCCCAAGGGCCTGGAGACGGTACGGGAAGCCGGCTTCGAACTCCTCGCGCTGACCCCGGACGAAAAGGCCGACAGCATCGACCGGGCGGCCCCGCACCGGATGGACAAGGTGGCACTGATGCTCGGCGCCGAGGGTGAAGGACTGTCCACCCGGGCCCTCGTCGCCGCCGACCGATGGGTACGCATCCCCATGGCGCACGGTGTCGACTCGCTGAACGTGGGAGCGGCCGCCGCCGTCGCGTTCTACGCCGTGGCATCGGGCCGCCCGCAGCCCTGAGCGGCCACTGGAGCGGACCCGCCGGAGCCCCTCCGGCCCCGTCCCGGAACCGCGTCCCGGGATTCGTTCCTCCCTGAACCGCGGCCTCCGGCCCCGCGAGCCCGGCCCGTCCCGGGCGGCGTGCCCCGGACCCGGCCTAGCCGAGTCCCTGCTCCTGGATTCCGTTCCGGTCGTGCCGCTGGGGCTCGACCTGTGTCCGGTCCGTGCCCAGCCCCCGGGCCGGTCCCTGGCAGCCCTGCGCCACCGCGATGCCCAGCGCCACCAGCAGCGTCACCACGACGAAGACGACGAGGCGCTGGCGCAGCAGCCGTGGATTGGCGGGGCGACGGCCCGTCGAGGTCGTGCGGGTCCCGGGCCGTGTGCCCGGCCGGCCGTTCGTCCCGTACGTGCCCTGCGGGCGCCTGCCGGACCGTGTGGTGTCGCGCGCCTGCTGAGGCCGCTGAGGACGCGAACCGCCCGTGCGGGGCGCCCCGGGACGCGACGGCGTCACCTGCCGGCCGCTCTGCGGCTGCCTCTGCGGTTGTTGTCGCCGACGGGGCGCAGGCGGAGCCGTCCGGCGGGTCCACTGCTCGGTGTACGGGCCCCCGGTCCGGCTCGTCGGCCGGTCCGGCTCCCGCGCCGAACGCTGCACCGGCGGGCGGCTCTCGTGCAGCCCCTGCGCCTCCCGCGCGGCGATCTCCTTGAGTCGCATGGAGAGTTGGAGCGTGCTCGGGCGATCCTGCGGGTCCTTCGCCAGACAGGCGCTCACCAATGGCGCCAGCGCGTCGTGCACGTCGTACAACTGCGGTTCCTCGTGCACCACGCGGTACAGCATCACCTCGGAACTGCCGTGCCCGAAGGGCGAGTCGGCCGTCGCCGCGTACGCCAGCGTGGCACCGAGCGAGAACACGTCCGTCGCCGGTGTCACGGCCGCGCCGCGCACCTGCTCGGGAGCGAGGAACCCGGGCGAGCCGACGGCCGTACCGACATGCGTGAGCGTCGACGCCCCGGTCGCCCAGGCGATTCCGAAGTCGATGATCCGCGGGCCCTTGGGGGAGAGGAGGATGTTCGAAGGCTTCAGGTCGCGGTGGACGACCCCGGCCTCGTGCACCGCCACCAGTCCCTCGGAGAGCGCCGCCCCGATCGAGGCCACCTCGGCCGCCGACAACGGGCCCTCCTCGGCCACCTTGTCGTGGAGCGAGGGCCCCGGCACGTACTGCGTGGCGAACCACGGACGGTCCGCCTCCAGATCGGCGGCCACCAGGCGGGCCGTGCAGCCGCCCCGGATCCGCCGCGCGGCGGACACCTCGCGCGCGAACCGCGAACGGAACTCCTGGTCCTCCGCCAGATCCGGCCGGATCACCTTGAGCGCCACCCGCTGCCCCCGCCGGTCCGAACCGAGGTAGACGACACCCATGCCGCCCGCCCCGAGCCGACGGTGCAACCTGAACGAGCCGACGACACGCGGGTCCTCGCGCCGGAGCCGCATCATCGCCATGTTCTGCCCATCCCCGCTGCCTGGTACGCCTGACGAGCACAGCTTACGTATCCGGCGCCCGGGGCGCTCAGAGGCCGCGCCCTCGCCCGCCGATCGTTTACGGGTGCGTGGCACGGTCCATGACGGTGTGTGGTCGTGCGCCGGTTGCCGCGAGACACGGAACGGGACATCAAAGAAGGTGTCCGGGCGGGTCGTTGACGCCGTGGCCGCCGCCCGGACGAGCGGGTCGCCGCACCCCGGCCCGGTGCGGCCGGGGCTCGCGAGGACCGCGCGGCGTACCGGCGGCCCCGACGACCCCGGGCCGCGACGAGTGAGTGACGTCACGCCCGCGGGACCGGTCACCGCCGCACCCTGCGAGCACGTCCCCGGGACGCCCCCCGGGGGACCGGGCGGCCGATCTCCACCCAGGGGAGGACAACGACCGCCCGCGGCTCCTCCTCCGGGATGCCCGGCATTCGGTACGCGGGCATGACGCCCTTCCCCTCCCGCGTCCCTAATGTTGAGGTCAAGCGGTGGGCGGCACTCGTCCCCCGAGGTCACACGCCCGCCGCCCCACATCGGTCAGGAGAGGAAACATGGCGGACACGGCAACGCGGGCCATGATCCGTGCGCGGGGAAGCAGGCTCCACGCCTCGCTCCGTCGTCGCCCGTCGTCCGGCCACCGTCACCCGCTGGTGGCGACGGCGATGGTTCTTCCCCTGGCGGCCCTGCTCGTGGTCGTCTTCGGCGGCTGGGAAGCGGTGGTCACACAGGCGTCGTCCGTGGGCGTGATGCTGGGGCGCTGAGCGGCGCCCCGGGTCCGGAAGAGCGGTCCGGACCGGGACATCCGACCATCAGCCCCGTGGGGACGGGGGTGCGGCGGACGGCAGCGTTTGTCCGGTCAGCTGGGGAGCTGACCGGACATCGCGCTGCCCGGGCCCGTTCCGGCCGCGTACGCTCGTCGCCGGGCCCGGTACGACGCACCGGGCCACCGGGCCCCGCACGGGCCGGCCCGTGTCAGTCCGCCACCGGGGGAGACCGTGACCACCGCAGTCGTACGCGCGCTGGGCGCCCTCGCCCACCGGGCCGCCCACCCGCCGTCCAGGACGGCCTGCGTCTGCCCGCCACCCGTGACGCTCGCGGACCGGGCGGACGCAACGGTGGTCCGCAGCGGACCGGTGGTCGCCAAGGCCCACGCCCCCGGCACGCCCGTCCCCGACCTGCTGACCCGCATCGCTCTCGCGGACCACTCCCGGCTGACCGGCATCCTGCTCGCCCCCCTGCGGCCCCGGCCCCTCGCCCCGTCCGCCGCCCTCCACGGCCGCCCCGTCACCCTGTGGCCGCACGGCGAGCCCGTCGACCCCGACGACCCCGACGCGGCCCCCTGGACGGAGGCGGCCACGCTCCTCGCCGGGCTGCACCGCACCCCGGCCCCTCCCTCCCTCGCCCTCCCGCCCATGCGGGGCCCCGCCAAGGCGGCGCTCGCCGTCGCCCGGATGCGCGCCGCCCGGCCCGACGACCCGGCCACCGCCCCCGTACTCGCGGCCTGGCGCGGCCTGCCCGCCTGGGCCCGGGGCGAGGCCCCGCCGCCCGAGCACCGCTCTCGCTTCCTCTGCCACGGCGATCTGCACCTCGGCCAACTCGTCCGCCACCCCGCGCCGCACGGCCCCTGGACGCTCATCGACATCGACGACGCCGGACTCGGCGACCCCGCCTGGGACCTCGCCCGCCCCGCCGCCTGGTACGCGGCCGGGCTGCTGCCCCCCGACGTCTGGCTGCGCTTCCTGGACGCCTACCGGGCGGCGGGCGGACCCGCCGTGCCCGCCGACGGCGACCCCTGGCCCGAACTGGACGTCCCGGCCCGGGCCCTGACCGTGCAGACCGCCGCGCTCGCGTACGCCAAGTCCGCGGCGGAGGGCCGTGCTCCGGACGAGGTGGAGCGGACGATGATCGACGCCTGTGCCCGGATCTCCTCCCTCCCGCCCCGGTTGACGGCCGGGCACTCGTCGTAGGCTGAACCGACCGTCGGCGGACACGCCGTCCGGCGGCGGCCACCCGACGGCGAGGAGATGAGAGTCGAATCATGCAGTGTCCCAAGTGCCACGCACCCATGCACACGTACAACCGCAACGGCATACAGATCGAACAGTGCAGCGGCTGCCGGGGGATCTTCCTCGATTACGGCGAGCTGGAGGCCCTGACCCGCATCGAGGCGCAGTGGGCGCAGCAGGCTCCGCCCGCCCCGCAGGCCCCCGCCTGGGGTGCGCCGCAGCACCACGGCGGTCACTACCGTCACAGGAGCTTCGGCCGCATGCTCTTCTCGTCCTGAACGGACGTCCCCCCGTTCTCCCGAGCGGGGGGACACCGGGTTCTCCCCGGCGGAGGACACCGGCCGACGCGCCACCGCAGGCCCGGACGCCCGCCCGTTCCGGCCTGCGGTGCGTTCCGACCACGCGCGGTCGTCGTCCACGGGCGCGACGTGGAGACGGAAAACCCCCGGTCGCCGAGACGACCGGGGGTTTTCGGTGGTGCGCGATACTGGGATTGAACCAGTGACCTCTTCCGTGTCAGGGAAGCGCTCTCCCGCTGAGCTAATCGCGCAGGGTGAACCCGCGTGTACTGCGTGCGCGATACTGGGATTGAACCAGTGACCTCTTCCGTGTCAGGGAAGCGCTCTCCCGCTGAGCTAATCGCGCGGGGGATCCTTGCGGACCAGTGGACGATACTGGGATTGAACCAGTGACCTCTTCCGTGTCAGGGAAGCGCTCTCCCGCTGAGCTAATCGTCCTTGGAGGTGGAGACGGGATTTGAACCCGTGTAGACGGCTTTGCAGGCCGTTGCCTCGCCTCTCGGCCACTCCACCCGGAGTGAGGGTTCGGGAAGAGCCCCCACCTTTCTGCGAGCGGACGACCAGGTTCGAACTGGCGACCTCAACCTTGGCAAGGTTGCGCTCTACCAACTGAGCTACGTCCGCTTGTCTTTCCCGGTCCGCTTCCGCGTCCCGGCGACGTGTTGAACTCTAGCGGATTCCCGGGCCAGTACAAAAACGCGTTTGTGCAGCGTGCTGGGGCGCGTCCGTCCCGGAACCCTTCCGGTGCGCCGTTCTAGACTCGGCGACGTGCACCACCTCGCTCCCATGGCCCGCTTCGGCGGTCTCGTCGCGTCCGACCTGCGGGACGTGACCAGTGATCCAGCGGCCCTCGAATCGTCCGGCTTCTGGGCCGTTTCCGCCGACTTCGAGGGCCGCCTCGTCTGCGCGCGCTTCGACACCGTGCGCACGCAGGAGGTGCCCGCCCCGGTGCACGGGGCCTGGCGAGGGCCTGCCGCCGACGCCTGGACCTCGTCCCTGGACCGCGCCGCGTACATCGAGGGGGTACGCCGGATCCGCGCGTACATAGCGGCGGGCGAGGTCTACCAGGCCAACCTCTGCCGGGTGCTGACCGCGGCACTGCCCGAACCGGCCGCGGCGGACGTGGACGGGCTCACCGCGCTCCTGGCACGCGGCAACCCCGCTCCCCACGCCGGAACGATCCGGCTGCCCGCGCACGGCGTGGAGATCGCCACCGCGTCCCCCGAGCTGTTCCTGCGCCGGGTGGGGCGGACCGTCGAGTCGGGGCCCATCAAGGGCACCGGGCGGACCGAGGACGACCTCCTGGCAAAGGACCACGCCGAGAACGTGATGATCGTCGACCTGGTCCGCAACGACCTCGGCCGGGTCTGCGCCACCGGATCGGTCACGGTCCCCGACCTGTGCGTGGTGGAGAAGCACCCGGGTCTCGTCCACCTCGTCTCCACCGTGCGCGGAGAGCTGGCCGAAGGTTCCGGGTGGCCAGAGCTCCTCGACGCAGCGTTCCCGCCCGGCTCCGTCACCGGGGCACCCAAGTCCAGCGCCCTCGGCATCATCGAGGAGCTGGAGACCGCTCCGCGCGGCCCCTACTGCGGCGGCATCGGCTGGGTCGACGCCGACCGCCGTACCGCCTCCCTGGCCGTCGGCATACGGACCTTCTGGATCGACCGGACGCAGAGGGCGCCGGTCCTCCGGTTCGGTACCGGAGCCGGCATCACCTGGGGCTCGGACCCCGAGCGCGAATGGGACGAGACCGAACTCAAGGCGTCACGGCTGCTCGCCGTGGCGTCGGGCGAACATGAAGCGACTGGAGGAATCGCGTGATGAGGATGTGGGTCGACGGCGGACTGAGGGACGCCGACGAGGCCCGGGTGTCCGTGCTCGACCACGGGCTGACCGTGGGGGACGGTGTCTTCGAGACGGTCAGGGCCGCCGACGGCAGGCCCTTCGCCCTCACCCGTCACCTCCACCGGCTGGCCCGCTCGGCCCGCGGCCTCGGCCTGCCCGAGCCCGACCTCGACGAGGTGCGCCGCGCCTGCGCCGCCGTCCTCGACGCCAACCCGATGCCGCTGGGCCGCCTGCGCATCACGTACACCGGAGGAGTCTCGCCGCTCGGCTCCGACCGCGGCGACGCCGGTCCGGGCCTCTTCGTCGCCCTGGGGGAGGCAACCCGCCGCCCCGACAGCACGGCCGTGATCACGGTCCCCTGGACGCGGAACGAGCGCGGCGCGCTGGTCGGGCTCAAGACCACGTCGTACGCGGAGAACGTCGTGGCACTGGCCCGGGCCCACGAGCACGGTGCCTCGGAGGCCCTCTTCGCCAACACGGCCGGACGGCTCTGCGAGGGAACGGGGTCCAACGTCTTCGTCGTGCTCGACGGGCAGCTGCACACCCCGCCCGTCGCCTCCGGCTGCCTCGCCGGGATCACCCGCGCGCTGGCCGTGGAGTGGACGGGGGCCCAGGAGACCGACCTGCCGTTCGACGTCCTGGAACGGGCGGAGGAGATCTTCCTGACGTCCACCCTGCGCGACGTACAGGCCGTCCACCGGGTGGACGGCCGGGAACTGCCGGGCGCTCCGGGGCCGGTGACCGCGAAGGCCATGCGCATCTTCGATGAGCGGGCCGGGAACGACCTCGACCCGTAGCCGTGTGCCCCGCGGGCCGGGTCCATGGCAGCGAATCCGTGAAACGGGGTGACGAGCCGGTCGCGGGTGGATAGAACAACGTCGATGACCACCACCCTCCGGCCGACCGGGCCGATTCAGGAAGGCACCGACGGTGCGAAGAGCCGCGCGTACGACGTGTGCGACAACGGACGGCCCGTCGGGACCGTCGAGATCGGCACGGATCCGGCGTTCGGCACCACGGCCGGTGTGCTGCGCTCGCTGAGCATCGCCGAGTCGGCGTGGCGGCGGCGCGGGCGCGGCACCATCGCCGTCCTCGCCGCCGAGGAGGCGCTGCGGGCGTGGGGCTGCGCCCGGGTGTCCGTCGAGGTGCCCGCGGACAACGAGCCGGCCGCGCGGCTGGCGGCGGCCCTCGGCTACGTCGAACGCGGCCGCAACATGATCAAGGACCTGGGCCCGACGGCGCCGCCGCTCCCCGAGGGCGTCGCCGCACGGCCGATGACGCCCGAGGAGTTCGCGCGCTGGAGCGAGGCCGCCGTCGATCGGTACGCGCGGTCCTGGTCCGACCGGGGCGTCCCGCCCGAGCAGGCGATGCGCAAGTCCCGGTCCGACCACACCCGGGACCTGCCGAACGGCCTGAGCACCGCGGGCGCGCACTTCCATGTCCTCGTCCACGGCGGCGAGGTCGTCGGGCACGTCTGGGTGACGGTGCGGGAGACCGGCCGGGGCGAACCGGCCGGGTACGTCTTCGACGTCGAGGTGAGCGAGGGCAGCCGGGGCCACGGCTTCGGACGCGCCCTGATGCTGCAGGCGGAACGCATCGCCCTGGGCGCGGGCGCCCGCAGCCTCGGGCTGCACGTCTTCGCCGAGAACACACCGGCGCTGCGGCTGTACGAATCGCTCGGCTACCGCACCACGCGGTACCACCTGGCCAAGCCTCTCTAGGGCATCTCTAGGGCGTGTTTCGAAAGTCTCGTCCGGGCCCCGCCCTTCGGGCGGACGACGCTGCTTTCGAAACACGCCCTGGTGACCCTCCCGGCAGCGTTTGCGCCGTCGCGCTGCCCGGCGCACTTCCCCGAGCTCTCAGCTCCGTTCGAGCGGGGGAGCCCCATCCCTCGTGGCGTTTTTTGCCGGAGCCATCCGCGTACCTCCCCGTACGAGGACGGTCCTCCACTCCGAGATCGCACGGTGTCGGACGCCGTGCGGCCCGGCCTCCGGCCGAACGACGACAGTTCGAAGACAGGGCCGGGCATCCCTCCGGAGAGACCGCCGGCGGCTCGGAGATGGTGTGTCCGGGAGGGTCAGCCCTGCTCGGCCCCTTCGGCGAGCAGCCGGTCGGCGATCTCCTCGATCCGCTCGCGGAGCCCGTCCTGGCTCTTGCCGCCGTCCAGCCGCTCGCCACCGATCACATACGTCGGCGTACCGGTGACCCCGATCGCCTTGCCCTCGGCCTGGTCGGCGTCGACGATCAGCATGTGGCGTCCGTCGATCAGCGCGGTGTCCATCTCCTCGGCGTCCAGGCCGAGTTCGCGCGCCACCTCGATCAGCAGCGGCTCACCGGCGCGGTCCAGGTCGCCGCAACGGTCCAGGACCGCCTCGACGTACGGCCAGCCGCTGCCCTGGGCCGCGGCCTCCTCGGCGGCCTGCGCGGCGGCGTGGGCGTGCTTGTGCTTCTCCAGTGGGAAGTGCCGCAGTCGCACCTCCAGCCGGTCTCCGTACCGGGCCCGAAGGGCTTGTACATCGCAGAGGGCCCGATGGCAGTCGGGGCACTGGAGTTCGCACCAGACATCGAGGACGAGTGGGGTCGCGGGGGTCGAATCGCTCATGCGGCCAGTCTCGCAGGGCCCGCTGCGACGGCCCAATCGGCTCCGGGGCCGGATGCGTACCGGGAGCCGACGGGCTGACGGACCGGGTGCCCGACCGGGCGGAGGACCCCTCGGGGCCGTCGCCGAACCTCCCCGGGGCGTGCCCGGATCGGCACCTGGGGAGGATTGCGGCCCTGAGAACACCCTGAAGTGATCCGGGACCGTGGCCGCCCGGCCGTCGGCCGGTGCAGGATGGAAGGGACGTATCCCCTGGGCGTCAGACGTTTCCCTCGTACCTGGAGGCACCGATGCTTGCCGAGACCATCTGCTCCGCGGTGTCCGCGGCGGGCCTGGGCATCGCCGCCGTCACCGGGTACCGGAAGCGCTTCCTCGCCGCGACGCGGATCGCCGCCTACTCGCTGGTCCCGATCGGCCTGGTCCTGACTGGTGTCGTGGGGTGGGTCGCCGGAATCGCCTTCAGGCCGACCGTCTGGCTCGGCTTCGGGCTCCTCGCCGTGGCCTGGGTGCTGTTCACGACGACCCGCGCCGTCGAACGGAGAGGGTCCGGCACCCGCAAGGAACGCAAGGCGGCCGAACGGGCGGCGCGCGGCGGAGCCGTCGCCGCCGGGTCGGCCCCCTCGCTCGGGTCCGGGGCCTCGGGTACGCGTACGCAGCCGGTTCCGGGGGCGAAGACCAGGCGGTCGTCCACGTCCGCCGAGGACGACTTCAGCGACATCGAGGCCATTCTGAGAAAGCACGGCATCTGAACGGCGCGCCGTCCCACCCTCCACCCGGTGGGGCGGCGCACGCCCGGTGGACGGCCTGCCGAAGCCGCGGCGCGGGGGTCCGTGCGCCCGCTCCCTGCGATGGGGGGCGCCGTGGACCGGTGCGGCCAGGGCATCAGTGGGGCAGGGCGAGCGGCGGGCGTGGCAGGGATCAAGGATGTGGCCCGGCAGGCCGGGCGTGCGTCGGCACCGTGTCGCATGTGATCAACCGGCCCGAGGCGGTGTCGCCGGACACCCGGGCCCGGGTCCTGGCCGCCGTCGAGGAACTCGGCCACGTGCGCAGCGAGCCCGACGACGGCGACGGCACGCACGAGCACCGCAGCGTGGCGCTGCGGCCGGAGCTCGTGGTGCGCCCCTCCACCAGCACACTGCCGAGCTGACCGGGCCGGAAACCGGCCTTTCCCTCCTCGGCCGGTCATCTTTCCGGCGTCCTTCAATCCGGCTCTGAGCAGGCCAAGTTGAGCGTAACGAGCGTCAACAGCAGGCCGTCGGAGGGGCGGCGGCCCCGAATGACTGGGGGAAGATCGGACGGAGAAGCGAACGCGCGTGTCCCCGAAGCGGGTGAACTCCCCTTCCGGGCAGGTCGGTTGGCCATGAGCAGACTCAGGTGTGAGTCATGATCGTTCCGAGATGGTCGACACTTCCCGGGGCGATGCCCCCGCAAGCCCTGCCGAAGAGCCGCGTGGTTGCCTCTTCGCGCTGTCCCAGCCGCCTCTGATGATCTTCCTCGGGGTGGTCGGCAGCCTGCTGCTGATGGCCGCGTTGCATGATCTGTTCATGCTGTGAGCGGTCAGCCGGCCGCTTCCTTGCGGCGCGCCCGGTACGCGGCCACGTGCAGACGGTTACCGCAGGTGCGGCTCGAGCAGTAGCGGCGTGAGCGGTTGCGGGAGAGATCGACGAAGGCGTGCCGGCAGTCCGGGGCCTCGCATCGGCGCAGCCGCTCCTGCTCGCCCGCCACCACGATGAAGGCCAGCGCCATGCCGCAGTCGGCCGCGAGGTGGTCGGCGATCGAGGCGTCCGGCGCGAAGTAGTGCACGTGCCAGTCGTAGCCGTCGTGGTTGCTGAGTTGCGGTGTGGTGCCGGCAGCGGCCACGAGGGCGTTGACGAGCGTGGCGGCGGTCTGCCCGTCGTCCGTCGCGAAGACCGCGGCGAAGCGTGTCCGCACGTCCTGTACGGCCCGCAGGTCCTTCTCGTGCAGCTCTCCCACGCCGCTGATGCGATGGCGCCGCGCGAAGTCGTAGAGCGCCGCGACGTCGGGGAGGCCGTCGGCCTGGCCGCCCTCCGGCCGCCCGCTCGCCGGTGCGGTGTTCAGCAGATCGACCACCGTGTCGAGGGCGATCCGGGTGTCGTGGGGGATCAGCACGCTTCCGCTCCCTGGCCTCCGGCGGGCGGTCGCCCGCAGTCGATGCCGGCTGACTCTACTGGCTCGGTCCCGGCGTACAGAGGGCCGAGAGGGCCCGCGAAGCGCCCGATGAGCGCATACCGGCCATGCCGGGGCGGTCCGGGAACGGCGGCGCCCGTCAGGGCCCGGGACGGGCCGGCGAGGAGGAGGGATCGTGCGGCGGCGGGCGGTGGCCGGGCGGCGGGCTGCGGAGCGGCGGGGCATGCGCCGACGCCGTCACCACGGTGGATTCCGTGATGACGGCGTCGGTGTCACCTGTGTGGTTTTCCGCGCGGCGCCGTCTCCCCGAGTCGGACGGCGCCGTGCAGCTCTCGGCCTGGCTCAGCTCTCGGCCAGGATGTGTGAGAGCTCCGTGTCGAGGTCGAAGTGACGATGCTCGGTGCCCGGTGGAACCGCGGCGTCGGTCCTCTTCAGAAACGACTCCAGGGCTCGTGCCGGGGCCTCGAGAAGGGCTTCGCCCTCCGGGGAGCTCAACGCGATGCAGACGACGCCCTGGCCGTGACTACGCGATGGCCAGACGCGGACGTCTCCGGTGCCGGTGGGCCGGTGCAGCCCCTCGGCGAGGAGGTCGCGGGCGAATACCCATTCGACCGTTTCCTCCGCTCCGGTGTGGAAGGTGGCGTGCACGGCATAAGGATCGGCCGTGTCATACCGCAGGCCCGCAGGTACAGGCAGTGATGACTCGCTCGACACAACGAGGCGCAGGTGCAGCTCGCAGCTGACCGTGGTGTTCATAAGCGCCAGGGCCTTTCGCTCAGTGTGCGCTCGGGGATTCGCACGTCGGCGAAATCGACATGCCACCTACGGTGGCGTTGTAAACCCCTCTGACCTTTTTGTGTTCCTTCGGGTCGCTCGTACGGCGCTGTGTAACTTCGAGTCATACGGCCATTCCGGTGATGAAGGCCGTTCCGGTAGGTTGGTCGGCGTGAATGTGCAGCGCGACAAGCGGGGCGGCGACGCCGCATCGGCGAAGCCCGGACCCGCCACGGGGGACATGGTCGAGCGGGCGCCGGGAAGTGCCTCGGAGGACGTGACGGAGGAGGGCCGCGTGCTCGGCTCCCGGGCGCCCGGCTTCATCAAGGCGTCCAGGGCCTTGCACCTGAGCTGGCAGGTCGGTGTCTTCGTGGTCGGCCTCGCGGTGGTCGTGGCCGGGGTCGTCATGCTGCCGCTGCCGGGTCCCGGCTGGCTGGTGATCTTCGGTGGCATGGCGATCTGGGCGACCGAGTTCGTCTGGGCGCAGTTGGTGCTGCGCTGGACCAGGCGGAAGGTCACCGAGGCCGCCCAGCGGGCCCTGGACCCCAAGGTGCGGCGGCGCAACGTCATCCTCACGGTGGTCGGCCTGGTGATCGCCGCGGTGCTGGTGGCGGTCTACGTCTGGAAGTTCGGCATCACCATGCCCTGGAAGATCCACGAGTGACCCAGGGGTGGTCATGGGGTGCCACTGACATGCGGTAATGTTTGGCCTGCGCCCGGGCGATTAGCTCAGTGGGAGAGCGCTTCGTTCACACCGAAGAGGTCACTGGTTCGAACCCAGTATCGCCCACCGGGATGGAGGGGCCCATGAGACGGAAGAGTCTCATGGGCCCCTCCGCGTCGTAACGGAATGCCGGGCGCCGGGCGGGGCTGAAGAACGCTGCGCCGTCATCGAGGTGCGTGACGGCGGAATTCATTGCCCGAGAACTATTGTTCGAGCGCCGGGCCGATACGGCTTCCGGCGCGCCTCATCCGCACTTCCCTCGCGCAATGCTGAGGGAACGGTCTTCCGGGTCGAGCGGAATTCCTGAAGTCCGGCGTACGGGACCGTTTGAGCGGGAGTTCCCCGATGGCTTCCCGAACTCCGCCGCATTCCCCGGCGGTGCGTCTGAATTCACTGAATTCGGTTTGGACCGCTGGCAGTTCGGCCGGGCGGTCTTCTCGTCGGGCCGGCACCGTGCGCGGGCGTCGATGGCGTACGGACGGGAAGCGGGCCGGCCCGTGGCCCGTGGGGGCGACCGGACCGGCCCGTACGGGGACCGTCAGCGCATGCGGCCCAGAGCCTCCTTGAGGCGCCGTGCGTCGCGCAGCCGCTGCTCGTACGTGGCACCGACCGCCAGCAGCAGCACCCCGGCCAGCGCGAGCGGCACCCAGCGCGGCAGTGCGCCGACGACCTGGACGACGTACGGTGCGAGTTCGTGCACGGCGTCCAGGGCCAGCACCGCACCGCCGAGCAGCAGCAGGGCCTGGAGCCGCAGCCGCGCACCCACCAGCGTGATCACCAGCGCCGCCGTGCCCAGCAGCAGCGGGCGCTGCCAGTGCGGATCGGTCCACGCCGCGAGGAGACTCGGCACCAGCGTGGCCGCGAGGCCCGCCCCGTACGCGGTCCACGACGACGCCTCCGGATCACGGCGGCGGCGCAGCACGCCGATCACCAGCGCGGGCAACGTCACCGGCAGGGTGTACGCCTCGGGGGCCGAGACACCGGAGGCCGACAGCCTCAGCCAGGCCGCGAGGACGAACAGCGTCGTCGCCGCGTACCCGGCCACCGGGCGCCGCTCGGGCCGCAGGGCCGTGCCCGCCGCCAGCACCCCGCACAGCGCCAGCACCAGCGCCAGGAACGCCTGGTCCGGCACCGCGATGCCGACCGCCACCACCGCGGCCAGGGCCCCGGACGCCTCGACCGCGAGCCCCGGCGGCCGGCCCCGCAGCCGCGCCCCGACCAGCACCGTCAGCGCGGGGACGACGAGCACCACCGGGGCCGCCCGATGCCCGTCGAGCCCCAGCGACGCCCCGGCCGCGAGCGCCAGCACCGTCGCGCACGCCACCGCCCCGCACGCCACCACCGCCTGCGCGACCCGCAGGACGTCCACCCGTCGCGCCGCCCGAGCGGCAGGTTCCGCGGGCAGCTCCCGGGCCGCCGACGCAGCACCGTCGCCGATCATGACCGCTGCCGCGCCCGCCACCACCAGCAGCACCCCGAACACCGTGTACGTCGCCGCTTCCGCCGCGAGCGACAGCAAGCCCGTACCCCCGGCCCCGACCAGACCGCACACCAGCGCGGCCCGTCCCACCGCGTCGTTCCCGCGACGCAGCGCACGCACCGCCCCCGCGAACAGCGCGACGACCAGCACCAGCCACACCGACACCGCCGCCGCGTACGACAGCCCGAGCACCGCCGGCGTCACGGTGAGCCCCGCCCAGCCGAGCACCACCGCCACGGCCCCCGCCGCCCGCCGCCACGCCGCGCGCGGCGCCACACCGGCGACCCGCACCGAGCGCGTCCACCACCGGTGCGCCGCCCCCGCCGCGACTGCCACCAGCACGAGCACCACCGGAGCCGAGGCCATCTGGGACCACGCCAGGTCCGCCGCGCCCACCGCGCCCCGGGCCCCTCCGTCCGGCGCACCGGCCCACACCCGTGCCAGTTGCGACACGGCGCCCGTCAGCGACAGCACGACCGGCGGCAGCGAGGCCAGCACCGCCGCCGCGACCACCGACGCGGAGGACCACACCACGCCCTGTCCGACCCGGCGCGGCAGCGGGGCCCGCACCACGGTCGACAGCGCCAGCCCGCACAGCAGATAGGCGAGCACCGACCACCCCCAGGGCTGCCCGGCGCGCAGCACGCCGCCCACCGCGGCCACGGCGCACCACCCGGCCACCACACCACCGGCGACCGCGAACCCGGCCGGAGCGCGCCACGCCGCCGACACCGCGACCGCCGCCCCCGCGAGCAGCAGCGCCGCCGGGGCCAGCGCGGCCCCCGCCGTATCGGACGTCAGCGACAACGTGAGGCCGATCAGCAGCCCCACCGGGCCCATCACCCAGCACCCCGCGCCGGCCGTCACCCGCACTTCGAGACCTGTGCTCCGCAAAGCGATCGCGCCGTGCACCGCCGCCGTCACCAGGAGCGCCCAGCCGAACGCCGAGGCCCCGGCCCCCGCCGACCACGCCCACAGAGGGAGCGGCAACTGCGCGCTCACCACCGCCAGAGGGAGCGGCAGCCGCAGCCGGCCGAGCAACAGGCCGTACCCGGCCCAGAGGGCGGCCAGCACCGCCGAGGCCACCGCGGCGAAGCCGGGACCGTCGGCGTCCGGCACCGCCACCCGATGCAGCGCGTACGCGTCCAGCACCATCAGCACCGACGCCAGGGCCGCGACCGACTCCGCCGTCGCGGGCAGGCCGCGCCGCAGCAGCACGGCGGGCACGCCCAGCGCCGTGACCGTCACCACCGCCAGCACCGCCGAACGGCCTGCGATGCCCATCTCGCCCCAACTGACCAGGGTGAACGCGATCGCCGCGACCGTCAGCAGCAGACCGCCCAGGGTGAGCAGTACGTTCCGCGCGCCGCGCTGCCCGGCCGGCGCGCCCGGTGCACCCGGCGGAGCCGCGAACGGGACCGGAGGCCGGCCCCGAGGCGGCGCGGACGCAGGGGCGTACGGCGCCGCGGGCGGCACGGCGGGCTGCGACAGCACGCCCACCAGCCAGGCACGGCGGACGAGCAACTGGGACCGGCGGGCGTCCAGGCGGGCCAGTTCGTGATCGAGGAGCGCCAATTCCTCCGCGGGCGGCGGCACGTGTTCCATGAACGGGAGTGTGGCCGCGGCCACGGCTTCGGACATGCGTGCGCATACTCAGTTCCCGGATGAGTACGCGCAGACGTGCGGAGGCAAGCGGAGACTTGGGGGCATGGACTGGAACCGCTACCACTTCACGAGCAGCTGGGACCTGCCCGCCCCGCCCACGGCCGTCTACGCGGTCCTCGAACAGGCCGACGACTACCCGCGCTGGTGGCGGCAGGTCCGCGAGGTCACCCCGCTCGACGCCGTCACCCGCGCCACCCGCATCCGCTCCGTCCTCCCGTACGACCTCGTCGTGACCATGCGCGAACGTCGCCGAGACCCCCGCGCCGGGGTCCTGGAGGCGGTGCTCGACGGCGACCTGGACGGCTGGGCCCGGTGGACGGTCACCGTGCAGGGCACGGGCAGCCGCGTCGTCTACGAGCAGGAGGTGGAGGTGCGCAGGCGGCTGATGCGGATTCTCGCGGTGCCAGGCCGCGCCGTGTTCCGGGCCAACCACGCCCTGATGATGCGTGCCGGACGCCGGGGTCTCACGGCCCGGCTGGAAGCGGTTTGAACCGGACCCGCCGAGCCCTGTATGGTTCAACCCGTTCCCGGGCGATTAGCTCAGTGGGAGAGCGCTTCGTTCACACCGAAGAGGTCACTGGTTCGAACCCAGTATCGCCCACCGGGAGAGGCCGGTCCGTCAGCGAAACGACGGACCGGCCTTCTGCGTTCTGCCACCCACACCCGTGCCTTGTTCTGCCACGTGCCCGTGACGCGCATCGGCGGAGTCACACCGCGGTGGGGAGCTCCGGGCGCAGTGGCCACGCGGGATCCACCACGTCCTCCGTGCCGCTCTTCGCGAACCACGCCTGCAGGCCACGCGCCTGCCCCGCGTGCCACACCGCCTGCAAGGTGTGCAGTTCCGCCGGCGTGAGCCGCTCCAGACGGGACGAGAAGCGCCGCCCGACCGCCCGTACCAGCTCCAGCGAGGCCGTCGCGTCGGCCGCGGCGTCATGCGCGCCGTCCAGCGCCACGCCGTACAGCGCGCAGAGATCGGTGAGCGTCCGCCGCCCCTTGCGGTAACGGTCCAGATGCTTGTCGAGCACGCGCGGATCCAGCACGCACAGCGGCACGTTCCGCAGGCGTCCGGACAGCGACGACGCCCGGTGCCTCCTCAACTCGCGGTCCAGCAACGTCAGGTCGAACGGAGCGTTCATCACGACGAGCGGCCGCCCGGCCGCGCACTGCTCGGCCAGCGCACGGGCCAGTTCGTCCATCACCGGTGACGGCCAACGGCCGTTGCGCTGGAGGTGATCGTCCGTCAGTCCATGGATCTCGGTGGCCACGGCCGGTACCGGAACCCCCGGATTCACCAGCCATCGGGTGACGTGCACCCGGCCGCCCGCCGCCTCCTGGACGACGAGGGCGGCCGAGACGATCCGGTCCTCCTCGACGTCCACTCCCGTCGTCTCCGTGTCGAAAGCGGCCAATGGCCCCTCGTACCAGTGAGTCATCCCCGAACTCCTCGCATCCGTAAGGCGGATGGCGGTCCGCGCCCGCAACGCTGATACCCGCGTCCGTGGTCCCGTACGCCGTCTGCTGTGCGCTCAGAGCGGTAGCAAACCGGGTGATGAGAAAGGAAGTTGTCCTCGGCCCCTCGAAGAGAGCCACCCTCATGGCCCGGAAGGCGCCCGCAGGCGTGGCGCTCGCGCACTGAGGACCGAGCGGGCTGGTGCTGCGGCGGACGCACCGCCGCCCGCCGCATTCGCCGCCATCCCTGCCTGGAGTCCTTTCGGGTGGGTCACCTGCAGGCGGATCCCGCTCCCGCCGCGGCCGGATGCTCCCTGTCGCAGCCCTTCTCCCCGGCGATCTCCCCGCCCTGCGCCGGACCGGTGCCCGACGATCACCGATACCGCCGTCCGGCCGCGCCGTCCGCGGCCGCGTGGTGCGGGGATCGTGCGGCCGGGGGTGCGGACCGGTGCCGAGGCGAACCAGGTGCGGCCGGAGCCGGACGAGGGGCGCACCGGATCGCGGACCACGTCCATCCGGCGGGCTGCCGGTCCGAGTGGAGGGCGGGCGGGAGAGCCGGGTGCGGATTCCGGCGCCTCACTCGGTTCTCCCGTCCGGCGCCCGTGCGGGTCGACGAGGCGGAACGCGACCGGCTCATGAGATCGCTCCAGGGCGGCGTCGGCTCCGTCGAGGAGCTGCGCGCGGGAGGGGAGCGGAGGAGCGCGCGGGCGAACAGCGTCGCCCGTCGCTCCCGCCGCCCGTCGCTCCCGCCGCCCGTCGCTCCCGCCGCCCGTCGCTCCCGCCGCCCGTCCGCCCGTCGCCCGCGCGGACCCGGTCGGGAGGGCGCCCGGCGGGAAGCGGTGGGCCTCGCCGCCAAACCGTTTAGCAGAGGGGGCCCGCGGCTCGGTACGATTCGTAACGCACGTCCATGACGAGAGCGTGCGTTCCCCCTGAGTCAGGAGAGACCGGTGTCAGACGTCCGTGTGATCATCCAACGCGATTCCGAGCGGGAAGAGCGCGTGGTGACGACGGGCACTATGGCCGCCGAGCTCTTCTCCGGCGAGCGCACCGTCGTCGCCGCCCGGGTCGCCGGTGAGCTGAAGGACCTCGCGTACGCCGTCGCCGACGGCGAGGTCGTCGAGCCCGTCGAGATCTCCTCCGAGGACGGCCTGAACATCCTGCGGCACTCGACCGCGCACGTCATGGCGCAGGCCGTGCAGCAGCTCTTCCCCGAGGCCAAGCTGGGCATCGGCCCGCCGGTCAAGGACGGCTTCTACTACGACTTCGACGTCGAGAAGCCGTTCACGCCCGAGGATCTCAAGGCCATCGAGAAGAAGATGCAGGAGATCCAGAAGCGGGGGCAGCGGTTCTCCCGCCGGGTCGTGACCGACGACGCGGCCCGCGACGAGCTTGCCGACGAGCCGTACAAGCTGGAACTCATCGGCATCAAGGGCTCCGGTTCCGTCGAGACCGCGGGCGACGGCGCGGATGTCGAGGTGGGCGGCGGCGAGCTGACCATCTACGACAACCTCGACCCGAAGACCGGCGAGCTGTGCTGGAAGGACCTCTGCCGCGGTCCGCACCTGCCGACCACCCGGTTCATCCCGGCGTTCAAGCTGATGCGGAACGCCGCGGCGTACTGGCGGGGCAGCGAGAAGAACCCCATGCTCCAGCGCATCTACGGCACCGCCTGGCCCACCAAGGACGAGCTGAAGGCCCACCTGGAGTTCCTGGAGGAGGCCGCCAAGCGCGACCACCGCAAGCTCGGCAACGAGCTGGACCTGTTCTCCTTCCCGGACGAGATCGGCCCCGGCCTCGCGGTCTTCCACCCCAAGGGCGGCGTCGTCCGGCGGGCGATGGAGGACTACTCGCGGCGGCGCCACGAGGAGGAGGGCTACGAGTTCGTCTACTCCCCGCACGCCACCAAGGGCAAGCTCTTCGAGAAGTCCGGTCACCTGGACTGGTACGCCGAGGGCATGTACCCGCCCATGCAGCTCGACGACGGGGTGGACTACTACCTCAAGCCGATGAACTGCCCCATGCACAACCTGATCTTCGACGCGCGGGGGCGTTCGTACCGCGAACTGCCGCTTAGACTCTTCGAGTTCGGCACGGTGTACCGGTACGAGAAGTCCGGCGTGGTGCACGGTCTGACCCGTTCACGCGGCTTCACGCAGGACGACGCGCACATCTACTGCACCAAGGAGCAGATGGCGGACGAGCTCGACCGCACCCTCACCTTCGTGCTGAACCTGCTGCGCGACTACGGTCTGACCGACTTCTACCTGGAGCTCTCCACCAAGGACCCGGAGAAGTTCGTCGGCTCCGACGAGGTGTGGGAGGAGGCCACCGAGACGCTGCGCCAGGTGGCCGAGAAGCAGGGCCTCCCGTTGGTCCCGGACCCGGGCGGCGCCGCGTTCTACGGCCCGAAGATCTCCGTGCAGGCCCGGGACGCGATCGGCCGCACCTGGCAGATGTCGACCGTGCAGCTCGACTTCAACCTGCCCGAGCGCTTCGACCTGGAGTACACCGGCCCGGACGGCTCCAAGCAGCGCCCGGTCATGATCCACCGCGCCCTGTTCGGCTCCATCGAGCGCTTCTTCGCGGTGCTCCTGGAGCACTACGCGGGTGCGTTCCCGGTGTGGCTGGCCCCGGTGCAGGCCGTCGGTGTCCCGATCGGTGACGCCCACATCCCGTACCTCCAGGAGTTCGCGGCCCAGGCCCGCAAGCGGGGCCTGCGGGTCGAGGTGGACGCCTCGTCCGACCGGATGCAGAAGAAGATCCGCAACGCGCAGAAGGCGAAGACTCCCTTCATGATCATCGTCGGTGACGAGGACATGAACGCGGGCACGGTGTCGTTCCGGTACCGCGACGGCTCGCAGGAGAACGGCATCGCCCGCGACGAGGCGATCGCCAAGCTCGTCGACGTGGTGGAGCGTCGCGTGCAGGTGTGACCACCCGTGTCCGGGAGCGGACCATCGGACACGGTCCGGTCCGCGCGGGAGAACGCCGACAGTACGGCCCCCCGGGAGCCGGGCCGCGTCTTCGCATCGGCGGCGTACGAGCAGACGCCGATGCGAAGACACGGCCTAACCGCCCTCGGGGGGCCGCTTCTCGCTCTCGTGCCGGAACACCTGCAACAGCCACGACGAGAACGAACCCGTCACCGCCCCCAGCAGCGCCAGCCCGCAGACCATCAGGCCCGACCCCACGAGCCGGCCGCCCGGGGTGACCGGCGCCGCGTCTCCGTACCCCGTCGTCGTCAGCGCTGCGCACGCCCACCACAGCGCGTCACCGAACGTCCGGATCGAGGCGTCCGGATCGCCGCGCTCCAGGTGGAGGACGGCGAGCGCGGCGGAGAGCCCGAGGAGCAGCGCGCTGGTGCCGGCGTAGGCGATCACCCGGGCGTACAGGCTCATCCGCGGCCGCTCCCGGCGGCGCTGGACCGCGGCGTACAGGCGGATCAGACGCAGTGGCCGAAGCAGCGGCAGGACCAGGACCACGGTGTCCAGCCAGTGGACCCGGACGAAGCGGTGGCCGAGGCCGCTGAGACGGAGCCGTGCGGCGTAGTCCACGACGAAGAGCAGCCAGGTGGCGCAGACCAGCGCAAGCGCCAAGTCGCGCCACATTTGGGCGTCGTGCGGGGCGAGGACCCGGACCGCGTAGCCGGCCAGGAAGAGCAGCGAGGCGCAAAGGAGCAGCACCTCCGTGCGCTGCTCCCAGCGCCGGAGACGGGGAGGGGGCGAAGGTGCCGACTGGTCGCTCATGGCCCCAGCATCGCTCATGGCCTCGGCATCGCTGCGCGCGGGCGGGCGCGGCCCCGGCGATACGCTGCCCCGGAGCGAAGCAATATGCTGATCGGCATGACGAGTGAGCCGGAGCAGCAGATCGGAGTGGGGACGCCCGACGCCTTTCAGCGCCTGTGGACGCCCCACCGGATGGCGTACATCCAGGGCGAGAACAAGCCGACCGGTTCGGAGGCCGGTGACGGTTGTCCGTTCTGCGCGATCCCGTCGAAATCGGACGAGGACGGGCTCGTCGTCGCGCGCGGCAGAAGCGTCTACGCCGTTCTGAACCTGTATCCGTACAACGGCGGGCACCTCATGGTGGTGCCGTACCGGCACGTGGCCGACTACACGGAGCTGGACGGTCCCGAGACCATGGAGCTGGCGGACTTCACCAAGCGGGCGATGGTCGCCCTGCGGGCGGCGTCCGGGGCGCACGGGTTCAACATCGGTCTCAACCAGGGGGCTTCCGCGGGGGCCGGTATCGCCGCGCATCTCCACCAGCACCTGGTGCCGCGCTGGGGCGGTGACACCAACTTCATGCCGGTGATCGGGCACACGAAGGTGCTGCCGCAGCTGCTCGCCGACACGCGCGCGATGCTGGCCGGAGTCTGGCCGACGGACTGATTCCGGCGGACGGGCCGGTCCCGGTCGGCCTGCCCGGGCCCGCCGGCCGGGCCCGGGTGGGATGCCGGGCCCGGCCCGTCCGCCGGTGGACCGGACGCGGTCCGCGGTGCGAGTCCGGTCGTGATCCATGCGGCAGGCCGCCCCGCGTGCCGTTCGGCCATGAGCCGTCCGGCCGGGGGCGTTCGTCCGCGTTCGGACCCGCAGTGCGGACCGGGCCCGAGGGGTGGCATCGGTGCCCGCGACCCGACGCCGGGCCGCGGGCACCCGACGCGATCCGCACGGGGAATCACGCGTCGTACAGATCGGCCTTGCGCGGGGTCGGGTCCTGCACCAGTCCGCTCAGCACCATCGAGCGGTTGTCGAAGCGCTCCGTGTCGACGCCGTTCTCCTCCAGGACGCGCAGGGCGGCGCTGTGCACGGCGCGCAGCACGGGAGTGGCCGCGCGCATCGCGTCGTCCGCCATGAAGCGGTGACGCCACGGCTTCTCGGCCCAGGCGTGGCGCAGACCGAACGGTTCGGGCAGGGCGATCTTGCCGCCCAGGTAGTCGAGCAGCGGCGGATACCAGGTCAGCGGGGCGCGCAGAGCGAGACGCACGACCTCCGAGGCGTCGACCAGCGGAAGGGAGATGTCGCGCGTCTCCCAGAACCGGACTGTCTTGTTGACCGTCTTCGTCTTCGCCGAGGGCTTGCTGGTGAAGAGCGAATGGACCGGGCCCAGCGCATGACCGGTGACCTCGATGCGCAGGGTCTCGTAGAGCACCGTGACCGTGATCATCATGGTGATGACCAACTGGCCGTCCCAGAGGGTGAACTGGACGCCCAGGTAGTGCCGGTCGCCGCCCCCGAACTGCTGGTGGTTGCAGATCCGCTGTATCTCGTGCGGCTTGACCTGGAAGGTGGCGACGTCCTCGCCATCGGGACGGGACACCGAGTCGGCGTTCTCACCGACGGGCGAGACGATCCAGTGGGTGACCGACGGTGTGGGGAAACCTCCGGTGTTCAGCGGGCCGCGCTCCAGCACCTTGAGCTGGTCGTGAATGGCTCGTACCAGGTCCCAGCTCCGGAACCGGTTGAACTCCTTGTCGGGGTCCTTGGAGACGAGCTCCTCTGCGAGCTGCCAGCTTCCCCAGCGGGTGCCCATGCCGAGGATCCCCTTGGGGCCGGCGTAGAACACCGAGTTCGACTGCTGCTCCGCGGCGAGCTTTTCGAGGCTCTGGCGCAGCGCCTCACGGGAGGTCTCGCTGGGGTTCTTCGGCGATGCCTCGGGGATCTTGGCGACGACGCCGCCGCCGGAGAGCAGCCCCTCCCACCGGGCGCGCAGATCCTTGGCGGAGGACTCGGCGATCCGTTTGGCGATGAACCAGCCGATGACGGGCGCGACGATCATCGCCCGTGCGTAGATCGCCAGAAAACCGGTGAGGGGGAGTTTGAGCAGAAGGAGCAGCGCCACGATGCCGACGATCGGCAGCAGGATGTTGCCCAGCGAGGAGAGGGCTTTGTCCTTCGTCCTGCCGAGCCCGTCACGCAGCCGGAAGGCGATGATCCACAGGAGCATTCCGGGCAGGAAGAGAATGCCGAACAGGACGGTGACGGCGGTCAGTTTGATGTCGCGGGTCCTGCGCAGGCGCGTCGCGGACAGGCAGTGCTCGACGACCATCCGCGGGTCGCTCCCGAAGGACTGGATGAGTGCCTTGCGGGCACCGCCCAGCGTGCGTTCCTGTACGGCGCGGGAGAACGCCTCACCGAGGTTGGGCTTGAAGTAGTCGGACTTGAAGAACTTCGAACGCCCCGCCTTCACCTCGGATTTGTGCCACTCGCTGTTGGCGTCGAGGATCGTCTCCACGGGGCTGTCGCGGTACGCGGCGGAGGCGAGGGCGTTCGTCGCCACCGCCGCTCCGCCCGAACCCTGGATCGGGATCTGTGCTCCGGGAGAGAAATCGAATCCTTCGTTGGCCACCGTCGCCCCCACTCACCGCCGAGGAACCACTCCTGCGGCTGTTTCCCAACTGCCGTGTCCCGCACACCTTCTGAGCTGGGACCACAGGGTAACGTCCGGATCGCCGTGCCGTCCGCCCCCTGTGGACAAACGCGGGACGAGGAAGGGCAGCGTAGGCGATTACACGCCAACGGGGCTGGTTTCCTGCTGTTCGCGGATGCGTTCCGCGAGCCGCGGGGGCATCGGTTCGTGCCGGGCGTACGCCCGGTCGAACCGGCCGGTGCCGTGCGTGAGGGAGCGCAGGTCGACGGCGTACCGTCCGATCTCCAGCTCCGGGACCTCGGCCCGCACGAGCGTGCGCCCCGGGCCGGACTGTTCGGTGCCGACGACCCGGCCGCGCCGCCCTGACAGATCGCTCATCACCGGCCCCACGTACTCGTCGGGCACCAGGACCCGTACCTCGGCGACCGGTTCGAGGAGCTGGATGCGGGTCCCCGCCGCCGCCTCGCGCAGGGCCAGCGCGCCCGCGGTCTGGAACGCGGCATCGGAGGAATCCACCGAGTGGGACTTCCCGTCCCGCAGCGTGACGCGTACGTCGACCAGCGGATACCCGGCCGCCACTCCGCGGGATGCCTGGGCGCGAACCCCCTTCTCCACGGACGGGACGAACTGGCGGGGCACCGCCCCCCCGACGACCTTGTCGACGAACTCGACGCCCGATCCGGGTGGCAGCGGCTCCACGTCGATCTCGCAGATGGCGTACTGGCCGTGTCCGCCGGACTGTTTCACGTGCCTGCCGCGTCCGCCGGCGGGCGCGGCGAAGGTCTCGCGCAGCGCCACCTTGTGCGGCACGGCGTCGACCCGGACGCCGTAGTGGCTGCGCAGCCGGTCCAGGGCGACGTCCTGATGGGCCTCGCCGAGACACCACAGGACCACCTGATGGGTGTCCTGGTTCTGTTCGAGACGCAGGGTCGGGTCCTCGGCGACGAGCCGCGCGAGCCCCTGGGAGAGCTTGTCCTCGTCCGCCTTGCCGTGCGCCCGGACGGCCAGTGGCAGCAGTGCCTCCGGCGCCGCCCAGGGCTCCATCAGCAGCGGCAGGTCGCTGCCGGAAAGGGTGTCCCCGGTCCCGGCGTCGCCCAGCTTGGCGACACAGGCCAGATCACCGGCGACGCACGCGGTGAGCGGGCGCTGCTGCGCGCCGAAGGGCGAGGAAAGCGCCCCGACGCGTACCTCGGACTCGTGGAAGGGCAAGGTCTCCCGGCCGGGTTCGTCGAGTCCGTGGCCGAAGACGTGGACCGTGTCGTCCGGGCGCAGCGTGCCGGAGAAGACGCGCACCAGAGACATCCGGCCGACGTACGGGTCGGAGGACGTCTTGACCACCTCGGCGAGCAGCGGGCCGTCCGGGTCGCAGGTCAGGGCCGGCGGCCGGGCGCCGTGCAGCGGGGTGACCCTGGGAAGGGGGCGTTCCCGCGGGGCGGGGAGACCGCCGGTGATCAGGTCCAGGAGTTCGACGGTGCCGACGCCCTGGCGGGCCCCTTCGGCGGCCGGGGCCGCGGCGAGGACCGGGTGGAACCCGCCGCGCGCGACGGCGCGTTCCAGGTCGCCGAGGAGCGTCTCGACGTCGATGTCGGCGCCGGCCAGATAGCGGTCCATCAGGGTCTCGTCCTCGCTCTGCGCGATGATCCCCTCGATGAGCCGGTTCCGGGCCTCGCGGAGCGGGGCCTGCCCGTTCTCGTCGGGGGACTCCTCCCGGCGCTCGCCCGAGGAGTAGTCGAGGACACGCCGGGTGAGGAGCCCGGTGAGTCCGGTGAGCGGGGCGTGCCCGTCGGCGCCCGCGGGCCCGTGCACCGGCAGGTAGAGCGGGAGCACGGCGTCGGGGTCGTCGCCGCCGAGGACCTCGCCGCAGATCCGGGTCATCTCGTCGAACGAGGTGCGCGCGGTGTCCAGGTGGGTGACGACGATGGCGCGCGGCATGCCGACGGCGGCGCACTCGTCCCACACGGTCCGGGCGGCACCGGCCACGGCGTCGGGCTCCTGGGCGGCCGACACGACGAACAGGGCCGCGTCCGCCGCGCGCAGACCGGCCCTGAGCTCCCCGACGAAATCGGCGTACCCCGGGGCGTCCAGCAGATTGATCCGGTACCCGCCCCAGACGACGGGCACCACCGAGAGCTGCACGGAACGCTGCCGCCGCCGTTCGATCTCGTCGTAGTCGGAGACGGTCGCACCGTCCTCGACCCGGCCCGCCCGGTTGACCGCCCCGGCCGTCTGCGCCAGCGCCTCGACGAGTGTGGTCTTGCCGGAGCCGCTGTGGCCGACCAGCACCACGTTGCGGAGGAACGTGCGCGGGTCGGCCGTCGCCGTCGCGCCGGCGGCCCCGGTGTGTGCGTGTGTCCTGTCGCCCATGACGCGTGCCTCCCAGGTAGTGGTCCGGATCGGGAAGGAGAACCGGCGCGATGTGGGAAGAAGACCGCACGGGCACGGGAGGCCGACGTGGCGGCCACTGCGACGCCCGCGGTAATTCGAGCTTTCCACTCGGGCCGGGCCGCGTCCATACGTCGCCGACCCGTGCCCCGCCGACCGCGCCCGTGCGTCTCCGGCCGCGACGGGCCCGGGCCCGGGCACGCGTCCTTTCGTGCCGGCCCCGCGCCCCTCCGTGTCGGCTCCGTGCCCCTCTGTGCTAGTGCCGTGACCGGCAACGTTTGCCCCGTCGCGCCGCCCGGCACGCACGCTCGCGGCGTTGGCCAAAAGCCCACGTAGCCCCGCTACGAGGGCTTCCGTCCGCCTTGCGATCGCACGCACCGGACGACGCTCCTTCCGGGTAAACCTTGCCGGTCACGGCACTAGCTCCGCGCCCCTTGTGCCGGACCCGGGCCCGAACGCCGCCGGGCCGCTGGTCGCACGGCGCGCGGCCCGGCGCGGCTGGTGCCCGGAGGGTGGAGTCCGGCGGGCGTGACTACGATGGGCCAGCCGGTGGCCGACGGGGCCGTCCGGCCCACAGACCCTCGGGAAGGCCATGCTGAACAAGTACGCGCGTGCCTTTTTCACGCGTGTCCTCACACCGTTCGCCGCACTGCTGCTCCGTCTCGGCGTGAGCCCCGACGCGGTCACCCTGATCGGTACGGCAGGGGTGGTGGCGGGTGCGCTGGTCTTCTTCCCGATGGGGGAGTTCTTCTGGGGCACGGTCGTCATCACGGTCTTCGTCTTCTCCGACCTCGTCGACGGCAACATGGCCCGGCAGGCCGGCATCTCCAGCCGCTGGGGAGCGTTCCTCGACTCGACCCTCGACCGGGTCGCCGATGGCGCGATCTTCGGCGGATTCGCGCTCTGGTACGCGGGCAGGGGCGACGACGACGTGCTGTGCGCGGTCGCGATCTTCTGTCTGGCGAGCGGCCAGGTGGTGTCGTACACGAAGGCGCGCGGTGAGTCGATCGGGCTGCCGGTAGCCGTCAACGGGCTCGTGGAGCGCGCCGAGCGGCTGGTGGTCTCGCTGGTCGCCGCCGGGGTCGCGGGCCTGCACGCCTTCGGTGTCCCCGGTGTCCAGGTCCTGCTGCCGATCGCCCTGTGGATCGTCGCCGCGGGCAGCCTGGTGACGCTCGTGCAGCGGGTCGTGACCGTGCGCCGCGAGTCCGCCGAGGCGGATGCGGCCGATGCCGCCGCCGAGCGGGGGAGCGGGGCGGCGCGGTGAGCGGCGCGACGGGTGACGCCCGCACCGGCCTGCGGGACCGGATGACCGACGGCCTGTACGGGCTCGGCTGGGCTGTGGTCAAGAAGCTTCCCGAACCGGTCGCCCGCGGCCTCTTCCGTACCCTCGCCGATCAGGTCTGGAAGCGGCGGGGCAAAGCCGTGCTGCGGCTGGAGGACAATCTGGCACGGGTCGTGCCCGGGGCGTCGCCGGCCCGGCTCGCCGAGCTCTCCAGGGCCGGGATGCGTTCGTACATGCGCTATTGGATGGAGTCGTTCCGGCTGCCCACCTGGAGCCCGGCACGGATCAAGGCGTCCATAGAGGTCGCCGACGCGCACCGGCTGACCGAGGGTCTCGACGCCGGCCGCGGCGTCGTCCTCGCCCTGCCGCACCTGGCGAACTGGGACCTGGCGGGCGCCTGGGTCACCACCGGCCTGGAGGTCCCCTTCACCACGGTCGCCGAGCGGCTGAAGCCCGAGACGCTGTACGACAGGTTCGTGGCCTACCGCGAGGGGCTCGGCATGGAGGTGCTCCCGCACAGCGGCGGTGCCGCCTTCGGGACCCTGGCACGGCGGCTGCGCGCGGGCGGCCTGGTCTGCCTGGTCGCCGACCGCGATCTGTCCTCCTCCGGCGTCGAGGTGTCGTTCTTCGGCGAGACCGCGCGCATGCCCGCCGGACCCGCGCTGCTCGCCCAGCAGACCGGCGCGCTGCTGCTGCCGGTGACGCTCGGCTACGACGACACGCCCGTGATGAAGGTGCGTGTCCACCCGCCGGTACTGGTGCCCGAGTCGGGCAGCCGTACGGAGAAGACGTCCTCGATGACCCAGGCGCTGGCCGATGCCTTCGCCGTGGGGATCGCCGAGCACCCGGAGGACTGGCACATGCTGCAACGGCTCTGGCTCGCGGATCTGGAGCCCCGGGAGGGGACGCGGGACCGGGCGAACGCCAAGCACCGGGGGAACGGGGAGGCCCGTCCGTGAAGATCGGCATTGTGTGCCCGTACTCCTGGGACGTGCCCGGCGGGGTGCAGTTCCACATCCGGGACCTGGCCGAGCACCTGATCCGGCTCGGACATCAGGTCTCGGTGCTGGCCCCCGCCGACGACGAGACGCCGCTGCCGCCGTACGTGGTCTCGGCGGGCCGGGCCGTGCCCGTCCCGTACAACGGCTCCGTGGCCCGGCTGAACTTCGGCTTCCTCTCCGCCGCGCGGGTGCGCCGCTGGCTCCACGACGGCATCTTCGACGTCATCCACATCCACGAGCCGACCTCGCCGTCGCTGGGGCTGCTCGCCTGCTGGGCCGCGCAGGGGCCGATCGTCGCCACGTTCCACACCTCCAACCCGCGCTCGCGGGCCATGATCGCCGCGTATCCGATCCTGCAGCCCGCGCTGGAGAAGATCAGCGCGCGCATCGCGGTGAGCGAGTACGCCCGCCGGACCCTCGTCGAGCACCTCGGCGGCGACGCGGTCGTCATCCCGAACGGCGTCGACGTCGGCTTCTTCGCCTCGGCCGAACCCAGGCCCGAGTGGCAGGGAGGCACGATCGGGTTCATCGGACGCATCGACGAGCCCCGCAAGGGCCTGCCCGTCCTGATGCGGGCGCTGCCCGCGATTCTCGCCGCACGCCCGGACACCAGACTGCTGGTGGCGGGCCGGGGCGACGAGGAGGAAGCCGTCGCGCCGCTGCCGCCGGAGATGCGCGGGCGCGTCGAATTCCTCGGCATGGTGAGCGACGAGGACAAGGCACGGTTGCTGCGCAGCGTCGATGTGTACGTCGCCCCCAACACGGGCGGCGAGAGCTTCGGGATCATCCTGGTCGAGGCGATGTCGGCGGGCGCACCGGTCCTCGCCAGCGATCTGGACGCGTTCGCGCAGGTCCTGGACCAGGGCGCGGCGGGAGAACTCTTCGCCAACGAGAGCGCCGACGCCCTGGCGTCGGCCGCGATCCGGCTTCTCGGCGACCCGGAGCGGCGCGCGCAGCTGTGTGAGCGGGGCAGCGCGCACGTGCGGCGCTTCGACTGGTCGACGGTCGGTGCCGACATCCTCGCGGTGTACGAGACGGTGACGGACGGCGCGGCGTCGGTGGCGACGGACGAGCGCACGGGGCTGCGCGCGCGCTTCGGACTGACGCGGGACTGATCACGGGCGCCGGCTGCGGCCCGGGCCCGGGTCCGGCGTGCACGCACCGACGGTAGCCTTGCCGCCCGTGATCGAAACCCTCATCTGGATCGTCGTCGCGCTCGTCGCGATCGGCATGTACCTCAGCTGGACCGCGGGACGGTTGGACCGGCTGCACACCCGCATCGACGCCGCCCGCGCCGCCCTGGACGCGCAGTTGCTGCGCCGTGCCTCGGTGACCCAGGAACTGGCGACGTCGGGTGTGCTCGATCCGGCCGCGTCCATCGTGCTGTACGAGGCCGCGCACGCCGCCCGCCAGGCGGAGGAGGAGCACCGCGAGGTCGCGGAGAGCGAGCTGAGCGCCGCGCTGCGGGCGGTGTTCGGCGAGACGGCGCAGGTGGAGGCCGTGAAGGAGATCCCCGGAGGCCAGGAGGCGGCCTTTGAACTCGCCGCGGCCGTGCGCCGGGTGCCGATGGCCCGGCGCTTCCACAACGACGCGGTGCGCGCGGCGCGCGCCCTGCGCCGCCACCGCACGGTGCGGTGGTTCCGGCTGGCCGGGCACGCCCCGTTCCCGCTCGCCTTCGAGATGGACGACGAACCGCCGGTCGCCCTGGCGGACCGCCCCGCCGGCTGACCCGGCAGGGCGACCCCGTACGTGACCGGACTCACAAGCCGCCCGTACGCGGCCAAAACGATCCACCGGCCTCGCATTGGCCCTTGAGGTGGACCGCTCCCGGAGAGTTTGCTCATCCGTGCATCCATCAGCGCTTTTCAGCGACTTTTCTCCGAGCGAGGTCGATCCGTGTCCACCCTCCCCACCACCCCGCAGTCCGCCGACTCCCCGGCCACCGGTACCGCCCGCGTCAAGCGCGGCATGGCCGAGCAGCTCAAGGGCGGCGTGATCATGGACGTCGTCGATGCAGAGCAGGCGAAGATCGCCGAGGACGCGGGCGCCGTGGCAGTCATGGCCCTGGAACGGGTGCCGGCCGACATCCGCAAGGACGGCGGAGTGGCCCGCATGTCCGACCCGAACATGATCGAGGAGATCATGGAGGCCGTCTCCATCCCGGTGATGGCCAAGTCCCGCATCGGACACTTCGTCGAGGCCCAGGTCCTCCAGTCCCTCGGCGTCGACTACATCGACGAGTCCGAGGTCCTCACCCCGGCCGACGAGGTCAACCACAGCGACAAGTTCGCGTTCACCACCCCGTTCGTGTGCGGCGCCACCAACCTCGGCGAGGCCCTGCGCCGCATCGCCGAGGGCGCGGCCATGATCCGTTCGAAGGGCGAGGCCGGCACCGGGAACGTCGTCGAGGCCGTCCGTCACCTGCGCCAGATCAAGAACGAGATCGCCCGCCTGCGCGGCTACGACAACAACGAGCTGTACGCCGCCGCCAAGGAGCTGCGCGCCCCGTACGAGCTGGTCAAGGAGGTCGCGGAACTCGGCAAGCTGCCTGTCGTGCTGTTCTCCGCGGGCGGCGTCGCCACCCCCGCCGACGCGGCGCTGATGCGCCAGCTCGGCGCCGAGGGCGTCTTCGTGGGCTCCGGCATCTTCAAGTCCGGCGACCCGGCCAAGCGCGCCGCCGCCATCGTGAAGGCCACCACCTTCTACGACGACCCGAAGGTCATCGCGGACGCCTCCCGGAACCTGGGCGAGGCCATGGTCGGCATCAACTGCGACACCCTGCCCGAGGCCGAGCGCTACGCCAACCGCGGCTGGTAAGCACCGATGAGCGACACCCCTGTGATCGGCGTCCTGGCCCTCCAGGGCGACGTACGGGAGCACCTGATCGCCCTGGCCTCGGCGGACGCCCAGGCCAGGCCGGTCCGGCGCCCCGAAGAACTCGCCGAGGTCGACGGCCTGGTCGTGCCCGGTGGCGAGTCCACCACGATGTCCAAGCTGGCGTCCCTGTTCGGCATGCTGGAACCGCTGCGCGAGCGCGTACGGGACGGGATGCCGGTCTACGGCACCTGCGCCGGAATGATCCTCCTCGCCGACAAGATCCTCGACCCGCGCTCCGGACAGGAGACGGTGGGCGGGATCGACATGATCGTGCGCCGCAACGCCTTCGGGCGCCAGAACGAGTCGTTCGAGGCGGCGGTGGAGGTCACCGGGATCGAGGGCGGCCCGGTGGAGGGCGTCTTCATCCGCGCCCCCTGGGTGGAGTCGGTCGGTGCCCGGGCCGAGGTGGTTGCCGAGCACGGCGGCCACATCGTCGGCGTACGCCAGGGAAACCTGCTGGCGACGTCGTTCCACCCGGAATTGACCGGGGACCACCGTGTTCATGCCCTGTTCGTCGACATGGTGCGCACAGTCGGCTGATTCGATTCCCGGTAGGATCTCCCGGGTTCGGATCGATTTTTGGTGACGCGAAGGAGAAGGCAGATGTCCGGCCACTCTAAATGGGCTACGACGAAGCACAAGAAGGCCGTGATCGATGCCAAGCGCGGCAAGCTCTTCGCGAAGCTGATCAAGAACATCGAGGTCGCGGCCCGCACCGGTGGTGTGGACCCCGATGGAAACCCGACGCTTGTGGACGCGATCCAGAAGGCGAAGAAGAGCTCCGTACCGAACAAGAACATCGATTCCGCGGTCAAGCGCGGCGGTGGTCTCGAGGCGGGCGGCGTCGATTACCAGACGATCATGTACGAGGGTTACGGCCCCAACGGTGTCGCGATGCTCATCGAGTGCCTCACCGACAACCGCAACCGTGCAGCCTCCGACGTGCGCGTCGCGATGACCCGCAACGGCGGTTCTATGGCCGACCCCGGTTCGGTCTCCTACCTCTTCAACCGCAAGGGCGTCGTCATCGTCCCCAAGGGGGAGCTGACCGAGGACCAGGTCCTCGATGCCGTCCTCGAAGCGGGCGCCGAGGAGGTCAACGACCTCGGTGAGACCTACGAGGTCGTCAGTGAGGCCACCGACCTGGTCGCGGTCCGCACCGCCCTCCAGGAGGCCCGTATCGACTACGACTCCGCCGAGGCCAGCTTCCTGCCCACCATGCAGGTCGAGCTGGACGAGGAAGGCGCGCGCAAGATCTTCAAGCTGATCGACGCGCTGGAGGACAGCGACGACGTCCAGAACGTCTTCGCCAACTTCGAGGTCTCGGACGAGGTCATGGAGAAGGTCGACGCCTGAGCCGGGCTCGGCGCACCACGGCACAGCCTTCACGCACGGGCCGACGGGGGACACGCCCCGTCGGCCCGTCGCGTTGCCCGACGCGTTGTCAGTGCGAGCCGATAGCCTGCGGGAACAGTTGACCGATCGCTACGGAGGGGGATGACCCATGCGGGTACTCGGCGTCGACCCGGGGCTGACCCGGTGCGGTGTCGGTGTCGTCGAAGGCGTGGCCGGCCGGACCCTGACGATGCTCGGTGTCGGCGTCGTCCGCACCCCGGCCGACGCGGAGCTCGGCCGGCGCCTGGTCGCCATCGAACGCGGCATCGAGGAGTGGCTGGACGAGCACCGGCCCGAATACGTCGCCGTGGAGCGGGTGTTCAGCCAGCACAACGTCCGTACGGTGATGGGCACCGCCCAGGCCAGCGCGGTCGCCATGCTCTGCGCGTCCCGCCGCGGCATACCCGTCGCGCTGCACACCCCGAGCGAGGTCAAGGCGGCCGTCACCGGCAGCGGCCGCGCCGACAAGGCGCAGGTCGGTGCCATGGTCACCCGGCTCCTGAGACTCGACGCCCCGCCGAAACCGGCCGACGCGGCAGACGCCCTCGCGCTCGCCATCTGCCACATCTGGCGCGCCCCCGCGGTCAACCGCCTCCAGCAGGCGCACGCGGCGGCCGCCGACGCGTTCCGTGCCTCGCGCGTCCCCCGTACCCCCGCGGTCCGTCCGCCCGCGCCCCCCGTCCGGAAGGTCCCCCGATGATCGCCTTCGTCAGCGGCCCCGTCGCCGCGCTCGCCCCGACCACGGCCGTGATCGAGGTCGGCGGCGTCGGCATGGCCGTCCAGTGCACCCCGAACACCCTCGCCGGCCTCCGGATCGGCGAGGAGGCCAGGCTCGCCACCTCCCTCGTCGTCCGGGAGGACTCGCTCACCCTCTACGGCTTCGCCGACGACGACGAGCGGCAGGTCTTCGAGCTGCTCCAGACCGCCAGTGGGGTCGGCCCCCGCCTGGCCCAGGCGATGCTCGCCACGCACAGCCCCGACGCCCTGCGGACCGCCGTCGCCACCGGCGACGAGAAGGCGCTCACGGCCGTCTCCGGCATCGGCAAGAAGGGCGCGCAGAAACTCCTCCTCGAACTGAAGGACAGACTCGGCGAACCGGTCGGCGCCCGGATCGGCCGGCAGGGCATCGGCGCGGCGGTCACCCCTTCCTGGCGCGACCAGTTGCACGCCGCGCTGATCGGTCTCGGCTACGCCACGCGGGAGGCCGACGACGCGGTCGCCGCCGTGACACCGCAGGCCGAGGCGGCCATCGCCGAGAACGGCCAGGCCCCCGTACCGCAGCTGCTGCGGGCCGCGCTCCAGACCCTCAACCGCGCGCGCTGACCGGAGCGCGTACCCGGGGAGAACCCGACGCCGTGCCGGGTAGCGCACGGCACCGAAGCACGCGAGGCGGGACAGACTGAATGAACTGGGACGAGACCGGATCCGACGCCGGTGAACGACTCGACGGGCGATTCGACGAGCGCCTCGTCGACGCCGGCGCGGACGGCGAGGACACCGCGGTCGAGGCCGCGCTGCGACCGAAGGACCTCGACGAATTCGTCGGTCAGGAAAAGGTCCGCGAACAACTGGACCTGGTCCTCAAGGCGGCCCGGGCCCGCGGTGCCACCGCCGACCACGTCCTGCTCTCAGGTGCCCCCGGCCTCGGCAAGACCACCCTCTCCATGATCATCGCGGCCGAGATGGGCGCCCCCATCCGGATCACTTCGGGCCCCGCCATCCAGCACGCGGGCGACCTCGCCGCGATCCTCTCCTCGCTCCAGGAGGGCGAGGTCCTCTTCCTCGACGAGATCCACCGCATGTCGCGGCCCGCCGAGGAGATGCTGTACATGGCCATGGAGGACTTCCGGGTCGACGTCATCGTGGGGAAGGGCCCCGGTGCCACCGCCATCCCGCTGGAGCTCCCGCCCTTCACCCTGGTCGGCGCCACCACCAGGGCCGGACTGCTGCCGCCCCCGCTGCGCGACCGCTTCGGCTTCACCGGCCACATGGAGTTCTACGCCCCCACCGAACTGGAACGCGTCATCCGGCGCTCGGCCCGCCTCCTCGACGTCGCGATAGACGAGGACGGCGCCGCCGAGATCGCCGGGCGGTCCCGCGGCACCCCTCGTATCGCCAACCGGCTGCTGCGTCGCGTCCGGGACTACGCCCAGGTCAAGGCCGACGGACGGATCGACCGCCCGGTCGCCTCCGCCGCTCTCGGCGTGTACGAGGTCGACGCCCGCGGTCTCGACCGGCTGGACCGGGCGGTGCTCCGTGCCCTGCTCACGCTGTTCGGCGGCGGCCCTGTGGGACTGTCGACCCTGGCGGTCGCCGTGGGCGAGGAACGCGAAACGGTCGAGGAGGTCGCCGAGCCGTTCCTGGTGCGGGAAGGGCTGCTGGCCAGGACGCCGCGAGGGCGCGTCGCGACCCCCGCGGCCTGGGCCCATCTCGGTCTCGTTCCCCCTCAGCACGGCGGAAAGGGACAACAGGGCCTGTTCGGGGCGTGACGCGTCACAGGTTCACCCGGGCAGGAACCAACGAGCGGCGTCGGGCGTTGTTCCATCGATGCGGACTCGCCTAGACTCCGCCGATGCCGCCCCAAAGGGTCGGTGTGCCCACCCCCCGAAGACCAGGCCGCCCTTCAGCGCGGTCGTGCGAAGGAAAATCGTCCCGTGAATCTCGTGTCTCTCCTCCCTTTCATCGTGCTCATCGGGGCCATGTTCCTGATGACGCGGTCTGCCAAGAAGAAGCAGGCGGCCGCCATCCAGATGCGTGACGAGATGCAGCCCGGCGCCGGTGTCCGGACGATCGGAGGCATGTACGCCACCGTCAAGGAGGTCCACGACGACACGGTTCTCCTGGAGGTCGCGCCCGGCGTCCACGCCATCTACGCCAAGAACGCCATCGGTGCCGTTCTCGACGACGCCGAGTACAACCGCATCGTCCACGGCGACGACGAGAACGCCCTCGGCCTCGACGGCACCGTCGTCCCGGACGACGCCTCCTCGCTGACCGAGGCGGACGCCGCGTCGACCTCCTCGGACGACGCCAGGATCGACCTGGGCAAGAAGGCCGAGGCCGACGACGCCCAGCCGAAGGACGCCGACTTGGGCAAGAAGTCCGAGGGCAAGGCCGACGGCGAGGCCGACGCGAAGTAGCCGTGCGAACCGGGGATGCGGTGAGCCCTCGGGCGTCCGGCGCACCCCGGCCCGTGCGATCTTCTGCGGGAGTGGGTCCCCACTACATTTCGTGGCCGCTCGGGCACGTACCCGGCTCGGTGCGGTTGGACAGGGAGAAACGAGAAGGTGGCAGCACCGAAGAAGAGCCGGGGACCGGCCGGCGGTCAAGGCAGGCCGGGGCGTTCCCTGGCTCTGATCCTGATCGTCATGGTCGCCCTCACCGGAGGGATGTTCCTGGCTGATCAGCCCACGCCAAGACTGGGCATCGACCTGGCGGGTGGCACGTCCATCACGCTGAAGGCGCAGAGCCAGCCCGGCAAGCCGGACGCGATCAACCAGACGAACATGGACACGGCGGTCGGCATCATCGAGCGCCGTGTCAACGGTCTGGGTGTCTCCGAGGCCGAGGTCCAGACCCAGGGCCGGGACACCATCGTCGTCAACATCCCCAAGGGGACGAACTCGCAGCAGGCCCGGGAGCAGGTCGGCACGACCGCCCAGCTCTACTTCCGGCCGGTGCTCGGCATGGCGGCCGGTGGCCCCACTCCCAAGGGCACCGCCAGCCCCGCGCCCTCCGGGTCGCCGAAGCCGAGCGCGTCCGCCGCCACTGGCGAGAAGGCGTCCGGCTCCTCGGCCACCCCCTCGGCCACCACGACCACCCAGGGACGCGCGGTAACCGGCGCCCTGACGAAGGACACGCCCAGCCCCGGGGCCTCCGACGACCCCAAGGAGTCCGGCGCGCCGAACGCCTCTACGACCCCACCGGCCCCCGCCGACCGGGCCGGTGCCGCGCTGGAGAAGAAGTTCGCCGCCCTCGACTGCTCGACGAAGGCCGGCCGCGCATCGGCCGGTGCCGCCGTGAAGCCCACCGATCCCACCGTCGCCTGCGACTCCACGGGCGAGGCCAAGTACATCCTCGGCCCGGCCGAGGTCTCCGGCACGGACGTGGACAAGGCCAAGGGCGCGATCAACCAGCAGACCGGTCAGTGGATCGTCCAGATGGAGTTCACCGACGCCGGCGCCAAGAAGTTCCAGAAGATCACGGGACGGCTCGCCCAGCAGCAGGCCCCGCAGAACCAGTTCGCCATCGTGCTCGACGGCGAGGTCGTCTCGGCCCCCTACGTGCGCGAGGCGCTGAGCGCCAACGCCGAGATCTCCGGCAGCTTCGACCAGCAGTCCGCCGAGGACCTCGCCAACGTGCTCTCCTACGGTGCCCTGCCGCTCAGCTTCGAGGAGCAGACCGTCACCACCGTCACGGCCGCGCTCGGTGGCGAGCAGCTCCAGGCGGGCCTGATCGCCGGTGCCATCGGCCTGGCACTGGTCGTCATCTACCTGGTGACCTACTACCGCGGGCTGGCGTTCATCGCGCTGCTCAGCCTCCTGGCCTCCGGCATCCTGACCTACACGCTCATGTCGCTGCTCGGCCCGGCCATCGGGTTCGCGCTGAACCTCCCGGCGGTCTGCGGCGCCATCGTGGCCATCGGCATCACCGCGGACTCCTTCATCGTGTACTTCGAGAGGATCCGCGACGAGATCCGCGAGGGCCGCACGCTGCGCCCCGCCGTCGAGCGGGCCTGGCCGCGCGCCCGGCGCACCATCCTGGTCTCCGACTTCGTGTCGTTCCTCGCCGCGGCGGTGCTCTTCGTCGTCACGGTCGGCAAGGTCCAGGGCTTCGCGTTCACGCTGGGGCTCACCACCCTGCTCGACGTGGTCGTGGTGTTCCTCTTCACCAAGCCGGTCATGACGTTGCTCGCGCGTACGAAGTTCTTCTCCAGCGGTCACCCGTGGTCCGGCCTGGATCCCAAACGCCTCGGCGCCAAGCCGCCCCTGCGCCGCTCGCGGCGTGTCAACGCCCGTACCGACCACCCGAAGGAGGCGTGACATGTCGCGACTCGGCACTCTCGGCGCCCGTCTCTACCGCGGCGAGGTCGGCTACGACTTCATCGGCAAGCGCAAGATCTGGTACGGCGTCTCGGTCCTGATCACCATCACGGCCATCGTCGGCCTGGCGGTCAGCGGCCTCAACATGGGCATCGAGTTCAAGGGCGGCGCCGTCTTCACGACACCGAAGACGAGTGTGACCGTCTCGGAGGCCGAGGACCTCGCGACCGAGGCGTCGGGTCACCAGGCGATCGTCCAGAAGCTCGGCAACGGTGGCCTGCGGATCCAGATCACCGAGGTCGACACCGCGAAGTCCGACCAGATCAAGGAACTGCTCGCCGAAGAGCTCTCGGTTCCGCAGGAGAAGATCGCCGCCGACCTGGTCGGTCCGAGCTGGGGTGAGCAGATCGCCAACAAGGCGTGGACCGGCCTCGGCGTCTTCATGGTCCTCGTCGTGATCTACCTGGCCATCGCGTTCGAATGGCGCATGGCCATCGCGGCCCTCGTCGCGCTGATCCACGACCTCACCATCACCGTCGGTGTCTACGCCCTGGTCGGCTTCGAGGTCACCCCGGGCACCGTGATCGGTCTGCTCACCATCCTCGGCTACTCGCTGTACGACACGGTCGTCGTCTTCGACAGCCTCAAGGAGAGCACCGTGGACGTCACCAAGCAGACCCGCTGGACCTACGGCGAGATCGCCAACCGCTCGATCAACGGCACCCTGGTCCGCTCGATCAACACCACCGTCGTGGCCCTGCTCCCGGTCGCCGGCCTGCTGTTCATCGGCGGCGGTGTCCTCGGCGCAGGCATGCTGAACGACATCTCGCTGTCGCTGTTCGTCGGCCTCGCCGCAGGTGCGTACTCCTCGATCTTCATCGCCACCCCGCTCGTCGCCGACCTCAAGGGACGCGACCCGCAGATCAAGGCGCTGAAGAAGCGGGTTCTCGCCAAGCGGGCGGCAGCCGCCGCCAGCGACGAGTCCGCCGAGGACGACGAGCCGGGCGACGGCTTCCCGTCGGGCCCCGCGCCCGCCGCCGCGGTCGTCGGCCAGCGCCAGCAGCCCCCCACGGGGCGCGGCCGGACCCAGGGGAAGCGCTGATGACGAGCAGCACCACCGAGAGCGTCCGGGAGCTTCTGCTCAGCCGGATCCGTGACGTCCCCGATCACCCGAAGCCGGGCGTGGTCTTCAAGGACATCACTCCGCTGCTCGCCGACCCGACGGCGTTCGAGGCCCTGACCGACACCCTTGCCGAGCTGTGCCGACGGCACGGCGCCACGAAGATCGTCGGACTCGAGGCGCGCGGCTTCATCCTGGCAGCCCCGGTCGCGGTGCGAGCCGGTCTCGGCTTCGTGCCCGTCCGCAAGGCGGGCAAGCTCCCCGGAGCCACCCTCAGCCAGGGGTACGAGCTGGAGTACGGCACCGCCGAGATCGAGATCCACGCCGAGGACCTGTCCGCCGACGACCGGATCATGGTCATCGACGACATCCTCGCGACCGGCGGCACCGCGGAGGCGTCGCTGGAGCTGATCCGGCGGGCGGGTGCCGGCGTCGCGGGCGTCGCGGTCCTCATGGAGCTCGGCTTCCTCGGCGGACGGGCCCGGGTGGAACGGGGACTGGCGGGCGCGCCGCTGGAGGCCCTCTTCCACGTGTGAGCGCCGCAGCAGACATGAACCGGGTGACCAGGGGCCTTCTGGTCACCCGGTTCTCTTTGCGCGCACCGGGCGAAATCGTGCGCACCGGCGACGCGAACGGGCCCGGCCCGGGCACTTGTCGTGAAACGTCGGGGCACGTGCCGGGGAGCGACGGGAACGCGTGTGCGGCGAGGCCGGGAACAACCCGGTGCCGCCGGTCGTTGAGAGGGCTCTCACCGTCCCCGGGGGAGGACCGGCCACCGGCTCGATACGATGGCCTTTCCGGGAGTCCGGACCCGCACGAGGAGCGCTCTTGCCAGACGAGGCCCAGCCAGTCGCCGCCCCGCAGCCCGACAAGCCCGCGGCGCCCTCAGCCGCGCCCGGGAAGAGGCAGCCCGCGCCGAAGCCGAAGCCCCCGGCCCCCGAGGCCGGCACGGGACCGGAACGGTGTGCTGCCCCGGCACTGCGGCCCGCCTCGCCCGTGCAGCCGGCCGCCCCCGCCTCACCGGCAGCCTCCACGCCGAAACCCCCGGCGAAGCCCGCCGCCAGGCCGGTCGTCCCGGCCGCCCCCGCATCGCGTTCCGCAGGCTCCTCCAACAGGGTGCGGGCCAGGCTCGCGCGCCTCGGGGTTCAGCGCTCCAGCCCGTACAACCCGGTGCTCGAACCACTGCTGCGCATCGTCCGGGGGAACGACCCCAAGATCGAGACCGCCACGCTCCGCCAGATCGAGCGCGCGTACCAGGTCGCCGAGCGCTGGCACAGGGGCCAGAAGCGCAAGAGCGGCGACCCGTACATCACCCACCCGCTCGCCGTCACCACGATCCTCGCCGAGCTGGGCATGGACCCGGCGACGCTGATGGCAGGGCTGCTGCACGACACGGTCGAGGACACCGAGTACGGCCTGGAGACCCTGCGCCAGGACTTCGGCGACCAGGTCGCCCTGCTCGTCGACGGCGTCACCAAGCTGGACAAGGTCAAGTTCGGCGAGGCCGCGCAGGCCGAGACCGTGCGCAAGATGGTCGTCGCCATGGCCAAGGACCCCCGGGTCCTCGTCATCAAGCTCGCCGACCGGCTCCACAACATGCGCACCATGCGCTACCTCAAGCGGGAGAAGCAGGAGAAGAAGGCCCGCGAGACGCTGGAGATCTACGCCCCCCTGGCCCACCGCCTGGGCATGAACACCATCAAGTGGGAGCTGGAGGATCTCGCCTTCGCGATCCTCTACCCCAAGATGTACGACGAGATCGTCCGCCTGGTCGCCGAGCGGGCTCCCAAGCGCGACGAATACCTCGCCGTCGTGACCGACGAGGTCCAGGCCGATCTGCGTGCCGCCCGGATCAAGGCCACCGTCACCGGACGGCCGAAGCACTACTACAGCGTCTACCAGAAGATGATCGTGCGGGGCCGGGACTTCGCCGAGATCTACGACCTGGTGGGCATCCGGGTCCTCGTCGACACCGTCCGCGACTGCTACGCGGCGCTCGGCACCGTCCACGCGCGATGGAATCCGGTCCCCGGCCGGTTCAAGGACTACATCGCGATGCCCAAGTTCAACATGTACCAGTCGCTGCACACCACGGTGATCGGTCCCAGCGGCAAGCCCGTCGAACTCCAGATCCGTACGTTCGACATGCACCGGCGCGCCGAGTACGGCATCGCGGCGCACTGGAAGTACAAGCAGGAGGCCGTCGCGGGCGCGTCCAAGGTGCGCACCGACGTCCCGAAGAGCACCGGCAAGGGCGCACGGCAGGACACCGTCAACGACATGGCGTGGCTGCGGCAGCTCCTGGACTGGCAGAAGGAGACCGAGGACCCCGGCGAGTTCCTGGAGTCGCTGCGCTTCGATCTCTCCCGCAACGAGGTCTTCGTCTTCACGCCCAAGGGCGACGTCATAGCGCTCCCCGCGGGCGCGACCCCCGTCGACTTCGCGTACGCGGTGCACACGGAGGTCGGCCACCGGACCATAGGGGCGCGGGTCAACGGGCGGCTCGTACCGCTCGAATCGACCCTCGACAACGGCGACCTGGTGGAGGTCTTCACCTCCAAGGCGGCCGGCGCCGGCCCCTCGCGGGACTGGCTGGGCTTCGTCAAGTCGCCCCGCGCCCGCAACAAGATCCGCGCCTGGTTCTCCAAGGAGCGCCGCGACGAGGCGATCGAGCAGGGCAAGGACGCCATCGCGCGCGCCATGCGCAAGCAGAACCTGCCGATCCAGCGCATCCTGACCGGCGACTCCCTGGTCACCCTCGCGCACGAGATGCGCTACCCCGACATCTCGTCCCTGTACGCCGCGATCGGCGAGGGCCACGTGGCCGCGGCCGGGGTCGTGCAGAAGCTGGTCCAGGCGCTCGGCGGCGAGGATGCCGCCAACGAGGACATCGCCGAGAGCGCGCCGCCCTCGCGCGGCCGCGGCAAGCGCCGCTCCAACGCCGACCCGGGGGTCGTTGTCAAGGGCGTCGAGGACGTCTGGGTCAAACTGGCGCGCTGCTGCACGCCCGTCCCCGGCGACCCGATCATCGGGTTCGTCACCCGCGGCAGCGGCGTCTCCGTGCACCGTGCCGACTGCGTCAACGTCGACTCGTTGTCGCAGCAGCCGGAACGCATCCTGGACGTCGAGTGGGCGCCGACCCAGTCCTCGGTCTTCCTGGTCGCCATCCAGGTCGAGGCACTGGACCGCTCCCGGCTGCTGTCGGACGTCACCCGTGTCCTGTCCGACCAGCACGTCAACATCCTGTCGGCGGCCGTGCAGACCTCCAGGGACCGGGTGGCCACCTCGCGCTTCACCTTCGAGATGGGCGACCCCAAGCACCTCGGACACGTGCTCAAGGCGGTGCGCGGAGTGGAGGGCGTCTACGACGTCTACCGGGTGACCTCGGCACGCAGGCCCTGACGGCGGCCCCGACCCGACCGCCGGACCACCGCACGGCGACTGACAGTCCGTACGCACGACGGCCGAGGCCCCCGCACGCGTCCCGAAGGGCGCGTGCGGGGGCCTCGGCCGAGGCGGGGATCAGCCGCCGAACTCCTCCAGCCCCTTCAGCGCCTGGTCCAGCAGCGCCTGACGGCCTTCGAGCTCCTTGGCGAGCTTGTCGGCGCGGGCGTTGTTCCCCGACGCGCGGGCGGTGTCGATCTGGGCGCGCAGCTTGTCGACGGCGGCCTGCAGCTGACCGGTCAGACCCTCGGCACGCGCACGTGCCTCCGGGTTCGTCCGGCGCCATTCCGCCTCCTCGGCCTCCTGGAGCGCCCGCTCCACCGCGTGCATCCGCCCCTCGACCTTCGGGCGGGCGTCGCGCGGCACATGACCGACGGCCTCCCAGCGCTCGTTGATGCCGCGGAACGCGGCGCGGGCGGCCTTCAGGTCCTTCACCGGCACCAGCTTCTCGGCCTCGGCCGCGAGCTCCTCCTTCAGCTTGAGGTTCTCGCCCTGCTCCGCGTCCCGCTCGGCGAAGACCTCGCTGCGGGCGGCGAAGAAGACGTCCTGGGCACCGCGGAAGCGGTTCCACAGGTCGTCCTCGGCCTCGCGCTGGGCGCGGCCCGCCGCCTTCCACTCCGTCATCAGATCGCGGTAACGGGCGGCCGTGGCCCCCCAGTCCGTGGAACCCGAGAGCGCCTCGGCCTCCGCGACCAGCTTCTCCTTCGCCTTGCGGGCCTCCTCGCGCTGGGCGTCCAGCGAGGCGAAGTGGGCCTTGCGGCGCTTGGAGAACGCCGAGCGGGCGTGCGAGAAGCGGTGCCACAGCTCGTCGTCGGACTTGCGGTCGAGCCGCGGCAGGCCCTTCCATGTGTCGACGAGCGCGCGCAGCCGCTCGCCCGCGGAGCGCCACTGCTCGCTCCGCGCCAGCTCCTCCGCCTCGGCGACCAGGGCCTCCTTGGCCTGCCTCGCCTCGTCGGACTGACGCGCCTTCTGGGCCTTGCGCTCCTCGCGCCGCGCCTCGACCGTCGCCACCAGGGCGTCGAGCCGCTTGCGCAGCGCGTCGAGGTCGCCGACGGCGTGATGCTCGTCCACCTGCAGACGCAGATGCTCGATGGCGGTCGTCGCGTCCTTCGCCGACAGGTCGGTGGTCTTCACCCGACGTTCGAGGAGGCCGATCTCGACCACCATGCCCTCGTACTTGCGCTCGAAGTAGGCCAGAGCCTCCTCGGGGGAACCCGCCTGCCACGATCCGACGACCTTCTCGCCATCGGCCGTACGCACGTACACGGTGCCCGTCTCATCGACGCGGCCCCACGGGTCGCTGCTCACAGCGCCTCCTCCACCTGATGCCCGCGAGAGGGTTCACCCCCCTGGCATCGTCCACAGTTTCCTCGGGCGGGCAGCGCCCGCCCTGCACAACGCCAATCTAGGCGACCGGCCGCCCGGCTGTCCGCACTCGGCGGGGCCGAAAATAATCCGCTCCCGCCGCGGGGGGGGCCGCCCCCCCCCCCCGGGGGGGGGGCCCCCCCCCCCGGGGGGGGGGCCCCCGGGGGGCGGGGGGGGGCGCGGGGGGGGGGCCCCCCGGCCCCCCCCCCCCCCCCGCCCCCCCCCCCCCGCACCACCCCCCCCCCCCCCCCCGCCCCCCCCCCCCCCCCCCCCCCCCCCCCCCCCCCCCCCCCGCCTCACGACTTGTCGACAGCGGCCTTCGAGATGTCCACGGCCTTCTTCGGCGCACCGTCGCCGCCCGCGCCACCGGCCACGCCCGCCGAGCCGACCTTCTCCACGGTCTTCAGCGAGGCGGCGTCCATGGTGCCGAACGGCGTGTAGGTCGGCGGCAGCTTGCTGTCCTTGTACACCAGGAAGAACTGGCTGCCTCCGGTGTGCGGCTGCCCGGTGTTCGCCATCGCCACCGTGCCCGCCGGGTAGGTCACCGTGCCGTCCGCGCCCGCCTTGCCCAGCGCCGTCAGGTTCTCGTCCGGGATCGTGTAGCCGGGGCCGCCCGTGCCGTCGCCCTTGGGGTCCCCGCACTGCAGCACGAAGATGCCCTGCGTGGTCAGCCGGTGGCACTTCGTGCCGTCGAAGAATCCCTTGTCGGCGAGCGCCTTGAACGAGTTCGTGGTGTGCGGGGTCTTCGCCGCCTCCATGGTGAACGCGATGTCGCCCGCGCTGGTCTTCAGCGACATCGCGTACTTCGCCTTCTTGTCGATCGCCATCGCGGGCTCGGGCTCGGCGTTCTCGCTCGTCGACGGCGAGGGGGAGGCGCTCGTCGCCGCGTCGCTCTTGTCCTTGCCGTCGTCGCCGCCGACGGCGAGATAGGTGCCCACCCCGGCGACCGCCGCCACGGCCACGGCCGCCGAGACGGCGATCGTCAGCCGCTTCGACCTGCGGCGGGCCTCCTCCCGGCGCCGCTGCTGCCGCTCGAACTTCTCCCTGGCGAGCTGCCGCCGCCGCTGATCGTTGCTGACCACCGGGTGATCTCCTTGTAGGTCGTTTGTGGGGCCTGGGTTGCCCGTACCGTATATGGGTTACCTGTGTGATGAGGAGCGCCGGTAGGCTCTGAACTGCCGCGACCTTCTCAGTCGCAATCCGCCGTCGGACGACCAGTAAGGACGATCGTGCTCATTGCCGGGTTCCCCGCAGGGGCCTGGGGGACCAACTGCTACCTGGTCGCCCCGGCCGCAGGCGAGGAGTGCGTGATCATCGATCCGGGCCACCAGGCTGCGGCCGGGGTCGAGGAGGCGCTGAAGAAGCATCGGCTGAAGCCCGTCGCCGTCGTCCTGACCCATGGGCACATCGATCACGTCGCCTCGGTCGTCCCGGTGTGCGGCGCGCACGACATCCCCGCCTGGATCCACCCCGAGGACCGGTACATGATGAGCGACCCGGAGAAGGCCCTCGGCCGCTCCATCGGCATGCCGCTCATGGGCGAGCTGACGGTGGGGGAGCCGGACGACGTCAAGGAGCTGAGCGACGGCCTCCCGCTGAAGCTGGCCGGTCTGGAGTTCCACGTCGCGCACGCGCCCGGCCATACCAAGGGGTCGGTGACGTATCGGATGCCCGAGGCCGCGGACATTCCGCAGATCCTCTTCTCGGGCGACCTGATCTTCGCCGGCTCCGTCGGACGCACCGACCTGCCCGGTGGCGACCACGCCGAGCTGCTCGAGTCGCTGGCCCGTGTGTGCCTGCCGCTCGACGACTCGACCGTGGTGCTGTCGGGCCACGGCCCCCAGACGACCATCGGCCGCGAGCGCGCCACGAACCCGTATCTGCACGGGATGGACGCGCCCCGACGAGGAATGTGACGAGAGTAAAGACCGTGAGCACCTTCAAGGCCCCCAAGGGCACGTACGACCTGACCCCGCCCGACTCCGCGAAGTTCCTCGCCGTGCGCGAGGCGATCGCCGCCCCCCTGAAGAACTCCGGCTACGGATACATCGAGACGCCCGGCTTCGAGGACGTCGCCCTCTTCTCGCGCGGAGTCGGTGAGTCCACCGACATCGTGACCAAGGAGATGTACACCCTCACGACCAAGGGCGGCTCCCAGCTGGCGCTGCGTCCCGAGGGCACCGCCTCCGTGCTGCGCGCCGCGCTGGAGGCCAACCTCCACAAGCTGGGCAATCTGCCCGTGAAGCTGTGGTATTCCGGCTCGTACTACCGCTACGAGCGCCCGCAGAAGGGCCGCTACAGGCACTTCTCCCAGGTGGGCGCCGAAGCGATCGGCGCGGAGGACCCGGCGCTGGATGCCGAGCTGATCATCCTGGCCGACCAGGCGTACCGCACACTGGGCCTGCGGAACTTCCGCGTCCTGCTCAACTCGCTGGGCGACCGGGAGTGCCGCCCCGTCTACCGGGACGCGCTCCAGGGCTTCCTGCGCGGGCTCGACCTGGACGAGGACACCCGCCGCCGCATCGAGATCAACCCGCTGAGGGTCCTCGACGACAAGCGGCCGGAGGTCCAGAAGCAGCTGGTCGGCGTGCCGGTGCTGCGCGACTACCTGTGCGACGCCTGCAAGGCGTACCACGAGGAGGTCCGCGACCTGCTCTCCGCGGCAGGGGTGGCGTACGAGGACGACGAGAAGCTCGTCCGCGGACTCGACTACTACACCCGCACCACGTTCGAGTTCGTCCACGACGGACTCGGTTCGCAGTCCGCGGTGGGGGGCGGCGGGCGCTACGACGGCCTGTCCGAGATGATCGGCGGCCCGGCGCTGCCGTCGGTCGGCTGGGCGCTCGGGGTGGACCGCACGGTGCTCGCCCTGGAGGCCGAGGGTATCGAGCTCGAACTCCCCGCGACCACCAGCGTCTTCGCGGTGCCGCTGGGCGAGGAGGCACGGCGGGTCCTCTTCGGGATCGTCACGCAGCTGCGCCGCGAGGGCGTCGCGGCGGACTTCGCCTACGGGAACCGCGGCCTCAAGGGCGCCATGAAGAGCGCGAACCGGTCGGGGGCGCGGTTCACGATCGTCGCGGGCGAACGCGATCTGGCCGAGGGCGTCGCCCAGCTCAAGGACATGGAGTCCGGCGAGCAGACGGCGGTTGCGCTGTCGGACGTGGCCGAAGCCGTGCGCGAGCGCCTGGCCTGAGGATTGTCCCGGCAGTGTCCGCCCGTCACGGACCCTGCCGGTCACGGCGTCGACGTCCTGTCCGGATCCAGCCGGATAGGACGTCAATTCTATGAGCGGGAATTCACCCTGTGGGGCGATTCCTGTCGCGTATGCCGATTGACCGGATTCGTTCCGGCCATGGCTGGCGCGCGCGTCCCGTCGCGGCCAGGCGTCGGCGTGGACCGGTTCCCGGACCGGCCACGGGAACCGTCCCGGCCGCTCCTCCCTGCGGGTCCGCTCCGGAGGATCCGCAGGTCGGGGTGGTCGGTCCGGTGCGGTGCACCGGCGGGCGGCTCGCCTGTGCCCCACCCGCCGCGGCGGTCCCGGCGGCCCGCCGACCCCGATGTCCCACACCCGCTCCCAGCGGAATCCGGCAGACGTGTTTATGTCCATCGGACAGAAGGGCGGCAGAGGGGTACGGCACAATGACCGTGCCCAGCAGGCCACTCACTGACGGAAACGGCGATATGACGACTGCAGCGGTTGACGGCCCCTCCTGCGACCAGAGCGAGAAGGGGGTGGAGAGGTCCTTCGGCGCCGGCCGGGCGTTCGCGCTGCTGCTGGTGATCACGGGCGCCGCCGGACTCTTCGCGGCCTGGATCATCACGATCGACAAGTTCAAGCTGCTGGAGGACCCGAACTTCACGCCGGGGTGCAGCCTCAACCCGGTCGTCGCCTGCGGCAACATCATGACGAGCGAGCAGGCGTCCGCCTTCGGCTTCCCGAACCCGATGCTCGGCCTGGCCACGTACCCGGTGATCATCGGCATCGGTCTGGCCCTGCTCTCGGGCTCCCGCTTCCGCAGCTGGTACTGGCTCGGGATGAACGCCGGAACGCTGTTCGGCGTCGGCTTCTGCACCTGGCTCATGTACCAGTCGCTGTACAACATCAACTCGCTCTGCCTGTGGTGCTGCCTGGCCTGGGTCGCCACCATCGTCATGTTCTGCTACGTCACCAAGCACAACATCGAGCACCGGATCATCCCCGCGCCGAACTGGCTGCGCAACGGACTGATGGAGTTCCACTGGGTGCCGCCGGCCCTGTGGATCGGCATCATCGGCATGCTGGTCCTGACCCGCTGGTGGGACTTCTGGACGAGCTGACCCCCGGCCCGTTCCGCCGGACCCTGCCGTGCGACCGGCCCGGCAGGGGTGTCGGTGCCGTGGAATAGGCTTCAAGACGTGGAGCCCGACCTCTTTACCGCAGCCGCCGAAGACCGCCAGGAGAACGACCCGTCCAGCAGCCCGCTCGCTGTCCGGATGCGCCCCCGCACTCTCGACGAGGTCGTCGGGCAGCAGCATCTGCTCAAGCCGGGCTCGCCGTTGCGCCGTCTCGTCGGCGAGCGCAACGGCGGCCCGGCGGGCCCGTCGTCCGTGCTCCTGTGGGGCCCGCCCGGCATCGGGAAGACGACGCTGGCCTACGTGGTCAGCAAGGCCACCAACAAGCGCTTCGTCGAACTCTCCGCGATCACCGCGGGCGTCAAGGAGGTGCGGGCCGTCATCGACGGTGCCCGCCGCGCCATCGGAGGCTACGGCAAGGAGACCGTCCTCTTCCTCGACGAGATCCACCGCTTCTCCAAGGCCCAGCAGGACTCGTTGCTCCCCGCTGTGGAGAACCGCTGGGTGACCCTGATCGCCGCGACCACGGAGAACCCCTACTTCTCCGTCATCTCACCGCTCCTGTCGCGCTCGCTGCTCCTCACCCTGGAACCGCTCACGGACGACGATCTACGCGGTCTGCTCCGCCGCGCCCTGACCGACGCGCGCGGACTCGGCGGCGCGGTGACGTTGCCGGACGACGCCGAGGCACATCTGCTCCGCGTCGCGGGCGGCGACGCCCGCCGCGCGCTCACCGCGCTGGAGGCGGCGGCCGGCGCGGCCCTGGACAAGCAGGAGAAGGAGATCACCCTGCGGACGCTGGAGGAGACCGTCGACCGCGCCGCCGTCACCTACGACCGGGACGGCGACCAGCATTACGACGTGGCGAGCGCGCTCATCAAGTCCATCCGCGGCTCCGACGTCGACGCCGCGCTGCACTATCTGGCCCGGATGATCGAGGCGGGGGAGGACCCCCGGTTCATCGCCCGGCGGCTGATGATCTCGGCCAGCGAGGACATCGGCCTCGCCGACCCCACGGCGCTGCCCACCGCCGTCGCGGCGGCGCAGGCGGTCGCCATGATCGGATTCCCGGAGGCGGCGCTCACCCTGAGCCACGCCACGATCGCCCTGGCCCTGGCGCCCAAGTCCAACGCGGCGACCCTCGCGATCTTCGCCGCGCAGGAGGACGTGCGGGGGGGCCTCGCGGGCCCCGTCCCGGCCCACCTGCGCGACGGCCACTACAAGGGAGCCGCCGAGCTGGGCCACGCCCAGGGGTATGTGTACCCGCACGACGTCCCCGGCGGCATCGCCGCCCAGCAGTATGCCCCGGACTCCGTCCGCGACCGGCGGTACTACCGACCGACGCGCTACGGCGCGGAGGCGCGTTACGCGGATGTCGTGCAGCGGGTGCGCGAGCGGCTCGGCCGCCCCGGTTCCGACGACGAGGCAGCGCCGTCCGGCGACTGAGCGCGGCGTGCGAGGGACGGGGTGTGCGCCTGTGTATCCGGTTGAAGGAGCGTGCGCGCGGCGCGTGGCCCCGGTCCGGCGTGTCAGCGGTGGGAGCGCAGCCGTTCCGCACGCGCCGCCGCCTCGAAGAGCGTGCGCATGGCGTGCCGCAGCTCGACGACGTCGCGCACCGGCTCGGGAAATTCGAAGCGCGCGTCGAAACACCGCTCGCGGTCCTCGCACACGCGTACCCGCAATCCGTACCGGTCCAGCGCCAGCGGCACGACGGAGGGCCGGTGCGCCGCACAGCGCCGGGCCGTCCGACCGCCCAGCAACGAGCACAGCGTGCCCAACTGCTCCCCGTGGGCCGCGTGCAGATGCTGGAGCAGCTCCGTCTCGTGGCCGGCGAGCGGATCGGGCTCCGCGTCCCGGAAGGCGTCGGGCTCGACCGCTTCGGCCCCCCACAGGTCGTCGACGTACGCCTCGCCCGTCTCCAGCCGCAGCGTCGTCCGGCCGGGGCCCGACAGCCCGGGCACGGTGGTGAGCCACCCCGAGACCCGGGCGCGGGCCCGGACGCGGTGCGGCACGGAGACCGGGGCGACATCCGTGATCTCCAGCACCGCGGCCAGCTCGTCGTCCTCGGCGCGCGCCGCGGCCCGTACGGCGGGGGAGGCGGCGGGCAGTTCGAGGAACAGGTCGCCGTCGGGTCCCACGCTCCTGGCGGACGGCACCAGCTCGTCCCAGCCGGCCGTGCGCAGCCCGGGCACGAGCAGTACCGCCGAGCAGGTATTCTGTACGAGAGTTCGTGTGCGCTCGGCTGCTGACGGCATCCGAGTGATTTCAAGCCCGCCGGGACGCGGCTGACCACGATCTGATCGGTCCTCCGTCATATCGGCACCCCGAGAGGTGTCGAGATTGTCAGTGCTGTCCGTGATGTGACTGGTGTTCCCCGGGCGAGACATGCGATCTCCTCAAATAAGGTGAGCCTAACCTAACCTACGATGGAGGTCTGGAGAACGTGCCTAACCAGTCGCGTCCCAAGGTCAAGAAGAGCCGCGCGCTCGGCATCGCGCTGACGCCCAAGGCTGTCAAGTACTTCGAGGCCCGCCCCTACCCGCCGGGCGAGCACGGCCGTGGCCGCAAGCAGAACTCGGACTACAAGGTCCGTCTTCTGGAGAAGCAGCGTCTGCGTGCCCAGTACGACATCAGCGAGCGGCAGATGGTGCGTGCCTACGACCGCGCCAAGAAGGCCGAGGGCAAGACGGGCGAGGCGCTCGTCGTCGAGCTGGAGCGCCGTCTCGACGCCCTGGTGCTGCGTTCGGGCCTCGCCCGCACCATCTACCAGGCCCGTCAGATGGTCGTGCACGGTCACATCGAGGTCGACGGCCGCAAGGTCGACAAGCCGTCCTTCCGTGTCCGCCCCGACAACGTCGTGACGGTCCGCGAGCGCAGCCGCGACAAGCACCCCTTCCAGGTGGCCCGCGAGGGTGGCTACGCCACCGACGGCGAGACCCCGCGCTACCTGCAGGTGAACCTGAAGGCCCTGGCCTTCCGCCTCGACCGGGACCCGAACCGCAAGGAAATCCCCGTGATCTGCGACGAGCAGCTCGTCGTCGAGTACTACGCCCGCTGATCCAGGCGTAGCCACTCACGGTTCGTGCTCGGGCCCGCCCGCCCCCGATGCCGGGGACGGTGCGGGCCCGAGTGCTTTCCCGGGGCCGAGCACCGGTTCGCGAGGACGGCAGGGCTCCCGGGGTCCGTCGGCGGTCCCGTCCGCCAGCACCCTCGCCACCATCGCGTCCGGATCCAGCGCGCCGCCCGCGCGCAGCCCCGTCTCGTACGGGCCGTCGCCCAGCGCCTGCCGCGCCAGCTCCTCGCACCGGGCCCGCGAATGCCCGAAGTACACCGAACCGAACAGGGGCGGTCCCACCGACACCCAGAGCCGGTCGGCGCCGCCCTGGAGCAGCGCGGCCTCCTCCGCGTCGCCGTCGACCGCCGTGACCAGGGCCAGCAGTTCCAGGACGAGCGCCGAGACCAGCACGTCCTGGAAGGTGTGCCCGATCGTCAGGGCCTCCTTGAGCAGCTCCCGGGACCGGCCCGGACGGCCCTCCTCCAGCGCGGTGAAGGCCAGGACGTACAGGGCGTACGAGAGGGCCCATTGCTCCCCGTGGTCCTCGCAGACCTCCCTGACCTCCTCGCAGATCGCCGCCGCGCCCTCGACGTCCCCGTGGAACCCGACCGCCATCGCCAGCTCGATCCGCGCCATCAGCACGTTGCTGTTCAGTTCGCCGAGCTCCCGGTAGCGGCCGAGGGCCTCGGTCAGCAGCTCCCGCGCCCTGACCATGTCGTCCGTGACCAGGGCGAGGCACCCCATTCGGTGCACCGCGTACGCCAGCGCCGTGGCGTCGTCGGCCCGGTCGGCCTCCTCCCGGCACTCGTGGAGCGCGGCGATCGCGCCGACCGGGTCGCCCTGCACCACGGCAACGTGCCCGAGCACCCACAGTGCCTTCAGCCGCGAGAAGTCGTACGGCGTCTCCTCCTCCAGTACGTGGTCCAGCCAGCGCCTGCCCTCCGAGAGGCGCCCGCAGCCCACCCAGAGGAACCAGAGGGTGCCCGCCAGGTACTGCGCGAGGTGGGCCTCGCCCGGGATCTCCAGCGAATACTCCATCGCCTGTCGCAGATTCGGCAGTTCGCTCTCCGCCCGGGCGGCCACCTGACTCTGCCGGGGACCGAACCAGTCCAGCTCGCACCAGGTCGCGAGCCCCAGGAACCAGTCGCGGTGGCGGCGGAGCAGCCGGTCCGTGTCGCCCGTGGCCGCCAGCCACTCGGCACCGTACGCGCGCATCGTGTCCAGCATCCGGTACCGACTGCCGGCCGCGGCTTCCTCGCGCACCACGATCGACTGCGCCAGCAGCCCGGAAAGCGCGTCGAGCACCGCGTCGGCCGGCAGGCCGGTGCCTCCGCAGATGTATTCGACCGCCTCCAGGTCGAACTGCCCGGCGAACACCGAGAGCCTCGCCCACAGCAGACGCTGCTGCGGGGTGCAGAGCTCGTGGCTCCAGCCGATGGCCGTACGCAGCGTCCGGTGGCGTGGCAGCGCGCTGCGGCTGGAGCCGGTCAGCAGCCGGAACCGGTCGTCCAGGCGTTGCAGCACCTGCTCGGCGGACAGGACGCGCAGCCGTGCGGCGGCGAGTTCCAGGGCGAGTGGGATCCCGTCCAGACGGCGGCACAGTTCGCCTGCGGTCGCCCGGTTCCCGTCGGTGAGCCGGAAGTCCGGCCGCACCGCGGCGGCGCGCTCCGCGAAGAGCCGTATCGCGTCCTCGTCCGTCATCGGCGCGAGCGGGAAGACATGCTCGCCGTCCACGTCCAGCGGGAGCCGTCCGGCGGCCAGCACCCGCAGCCGCGGATGCCGCCGCAGCAGTGCGCCCACGAGACCGGCGCAGGCGTCCACGAGGTGCTCGAAGCCGTCGACCACCAGGAGGAGCCGACGCCCGGCGAGATGGGCGTGCAGGATCGTGCGGGGCGGCCTGCCGGTGTGGTCGCTGAGGCCCAGTGCGTCGACCACGGCGTGGTCCAGCAGTTCGGGATCCTGGACTGCGGAGAGCTCCACCATCCGGACCTCGCTGCAGTACCGTTTCTCCAGTTGTGTGCCCTTCCGTCGTGTCGCGATCTTGAGGACGCAGCGGGTCTTGCCCACCCCGCCCACGCCGACCACGGTGACGAGCCGGGCCCGGTCCATCAGGCGGCCGAGGGAGGCCAGTTCGTCCTCCCGCCCCACGAATCCGCTGAGTTCCGCCGGGAGGTCGCCGGTGGTGGGGGCGCTCGGGCTGTGGGGAAGCCCGAGGGGGCGGTGAGGGCGTCGCATGAAACACGCACAGTACTTGCCCGGGTGCTCTCCGTACAATCACCTGATGGGATCGCATACTTGTCCTGGAAGAATGCGGTACGGGGCGCGACCACCGGCGCGATAGGCTCGGGAGACGACGCCCCGCCGTCTGCGGCGGAGGGCGTCGGGGACCGAGCAGAGACAGAGACAGTACAGAGACAGCGACTATCCAGAGAGCGGTGCACAGTGTCCGGTGGAGAGGTGGCCGGGATCCTGGTGGCCGTCTTCTGGGCGATCCTGGTTTCGTTCCTCGCCGTCGTACTGGTGAGGCTGGCCCAGACGCTCAGGGCGACCACCAAACTCGTGGCGGACGTGACCGAACAGGCCGTCCCGCTGCTCGCGGACGCCTCCGCCACCGTGCGCTCCGCGCAGACCCAGCTCGACCGGGTCGACGCGATCGCGACGGACGTCCAGGAAGTCACCTCGAACGCGTCGGCGCTCTCCACCACCGTCGCATCGGCCTTCGGCGGCCCGCTCGTCAAGGTCGCCGCGTTCGGATACGGGGTCCGGCAGGCCATCGGCCGCCGGTCCGGTGCCGAACCGGAGCCCGCCCGTCGGGCGGCCCGGCGCACGGTGATCGTCGGCCGCACCGTGCCCCCCGTGCGCGGTGGGAGGCGCACCGGCAGAAACCCCCGCGGACCGAAGGACTGACGCAGCGATGTTCCGCCGCACGTTCTGGTTCACCGCCGGCGCAGCCGCCGGTGTCTGGGCCACCACCAAGGTCAACCGCAAGCTCAGGCAGCTCACTCCCGAGAGTCTCGCGGCACAGGCCGCGGACCGGGCCATCGAGACCGGCCACCGGATCAAGGACTTCGCCGTGGACGTCCGTGACTCCATGGCGCGGCGCGAGGCGGAACTGGGCGAGGCACTGGGCCTGGAGGCGCCGGTCGATCCCGAGCTGCCCGCGCGGCCCCGCTTCGCCGTCGTCGAGGCGGCCGAGCCCGCCGGAGCGGACAGGGCCCTCGCAGCCGGCGACCGCCGGACGCCTCCCCGCATCTCGTACCCCTACAACTCGTACAACCGGAATGAGGACCACTGATGGAGTCGGCTGAAATTCGTCGCCGCTGGCTGAGCTTCTTCGAGGAGCGCGGTCACACCGTCGTCCCTTCGGCGTCGCTCATCGCGGACGACCCGACTCTGCTGCTGGTCCCGGCCGGCATGGTGCCCTTCAAGCCCTACTTCCTCGGCGAGGTCAAGCCGCCCGCCCCGCGCGTCACCAGCGTGCAGAAGTGCGTCCGCACGCCGGACATCGAGGAGGTCGGCAAGACCACCCGGCACGGCACGTTCTTCCAGATGTGCGGCAACTTCTCCTTCGGGGACTACTTCAAGGAAGGCGCCATCACGCTCGCCTGGGAGCTGCTCACCAGCTCCGTGGCGGACGGCGGCTACGGCCTGGACCCCGAGCGACTGTGGATCACGGTCTACCTCGACGACGACGAGGCCGAGCAGATCTGGCGCGACAAGATCGGCGTGCCGGCCGAGCGCATCCAGCGCCTGGGCAAGAAGGACAACTTCTGGTCCATGGGCGTTCCCGGACCCTGCGGCCCCTGTTCCGAGATCAACTACGACCGCGGCCCCGAGTTCGGTCCCGAGGGCGGCCCGGCCGTCAACGACGAGCGCTACGTGGAGATCTGGAACCTGGTCTTCATGCAGTACGAGCGCGGTGCCGGTGACGGCAAGGAGGACTTCCCGATCCTCGGCGACCTGCCGTCGAAGAACATCGACACGGGCCTCGGCCTGGAACGCCTCGCCATGATCCTGCAGGGCGTGCAGAACATGTACGAGACGGACACGCTCAAGGCCGTCATCGACAGGGCCACCGAGCTCACCGGCGTCGCCTACGGCAAGGCCCACGACAGCGACGTCTCGCTGCGCGTGGTCGCCGACCACGTCCGCACCTCCGTGATGCTCATCGGCGACGGCGTCACCCCCGGCAACGAGGGCCGCGGCTACGTGCTGCGCCGCATCATGCGCCGTGCCATCCGCAACATGCGGCTGCTGGGCGCCACCGGCCCGGTCGTCGAGGACCTGGTCGACGTCGTGGTCGGCACGATGGGACAGCAGTACCCGGAGCTGGTCACCGACCGCAAGCGCATCGAGACCGTCGCCCTCGCCGAGGAGGCCGCCTTCCTCAAGGCCCTCAAGGGCGGCACCAACATCCTCGACACCGCCGTCACCGAGACCAAGGCCGCCGGCGGCAAGGTCCTCGCCGGCGACAAGGCGTTCCTGCTCCACGACACCTGGGGCTTCCCGATCGACCTCACCCTGGAGATGGCCGCCGAGCAGGGCCTGTCCGTGGACGAGGACGGCTTCCGCCGCCTCATGAAGGAGCAGCGGGAGCGGGCCAAGGCCGACGCCAAGGCCAAGAAGACCGGCCACGCCGACCTGTCCGCCTACCGCGCGGTCGCCGACAGCTCCGGCACCACCGAGTTCACCGGCTACACCACCACCGAGAGCGAGTCGACCGTCGTTGGCCTGCTCGTCGACGGCGTGCCCTCGCCCGCCGCTTCCGAGGGCGACGAGGTCGAGGTCGTCCTGGACCGCACCCCGTTCTACGCCGAGGGCGGCGGCCAGCTCGCCGACCAGGGCCGGATCCGGCTCGACAGCGGGGCCGTCATCCAGGTCCGCGACGTCCAGCAGCCCGTGCCCGGCGTCTCCGTCCACAAGGGTTCGGTCCAGGTCGGCGAGGTGACCGTGGGGGCCTGCGCCCACGCCGTCATCGACACCACCCGGCGCCGGGCCATCGCCCGCGCCCACAGCGCCACGCACCTCACGCACCAGGCGCTGCGCGACGCGCTGGGCCCGACGGCCGCCCAGGCCGGTTCGGAGAACTCGCCGGGCCGCTTCCGCTTCGACTTCGGTTCCCCGTCCGCCGTGCCCGGCACGGTCCTCACCGACGTCGAGCAGAAGATCAACGAGGTCCTCGCCCGCGAACTCGACGTCCACGCCGAGGTCATGCCGATCGACGAGGCCAAGAAGCAGGGCGCCATCGCCGAGTTCGGCGAGAAGTACGGCGAGCGGGTCCGGGTCGTCACCATCGGGGACTTCTCCAAGGAGCTGTGCGGCGGCACGCACGTCCACAACACCGCCCAGCTGGGTCTGGTGAAGCTGCTCGGCGAATCGTCCATCGGTTCCGGTGTGCGCCGTATCGAGGCCCTCGTCGGCGTCGACGCGTACAACTTCCTCGCCCGGGAGCACACGGTCGTCGCCCAGCTCCAGGAGCTGGTCAAGGGCCGTCCCGAGGAGCTTCCCGAGAAGATCGCCGGAATGCTCGGCAAGCTGAAGGACGCCGAGAAGGAGATCGAGAAGTTCCGCGCGGAGAAGGTCCTCCAGGCCGCCGCCGGACTCGCCGAGTCCGCCAGGGACGTACGGGGCGTCGCCCTCGTCACCGGGCAGATCCCGGACGGCACTTCCGCCGACGACCTGCGCAAGCTCGTCCTCGACGTGCGCGGACGCATCCAGGGCGGGCGCCCGGCCGTCGTGGCCCTGTTCACCACGGCGAACGGGCGCCCACTGACCGTGATCGCCACCAACGAGGCGGCCCGCGAGCGCGGCCTCAAGGCGGGCGACCTGGTCCGCACGGCCGCCAAGACCCTGGGCGGCGGAGGCGGCGGCAAGCCGGACGTCGCGCAGGGCGGTGGCCAGGACCCCGAGGCCATCGGCGCCGCCGTGGCCGCGGTCGAACGCCTCGTCACCGAGACGGCGTGACGGCGGACGTGACGGGAGCGACGAGGATGCGCCGAGGCCGCCGCCTCGCGATCGACGTCGGGGACGCCCGGATCGGGGTCGCCTCGTGCGACCCCGACGGGATCCTCGCCACGCCGGTGGAGACCGTACCGGGGCGTGACGTCCCGGCGGCCCACCGGCGGCTGAGGCAGCTCGTCGAGGAGTACGAGCCGATCGAGGTCATCATCGGTCTGCCGCGTTCCCTCGGCGGCGGTGAAGGGCCCGCCGCGGCCAAGATCCGGGCCTTCGCGCAGGAGATGGCCCGCTCGGTGTCGCCCCTTCCGGTGCGGCTGGTCGACGAGCGGATGACGACGGTGACCGCCAGTCAGGGACTGCGCGCCTCGGGCGTGAAATCGAAGAAGGGCCGTTCCGTCATCGACCAGGCGGCGGCCGTGGTGATCCTCCAGAACGCCCTCGAGTCCGAACGGGCGTCGGGCAGAGCACCGGGTGAAGGCATCGAGGTGGAGGGCTGATCGCGGTACGGTAACGTTCCGCGCGATGCGGCGGTGTTCGAACAAGTACCGCACAGCGAAGAGACGGAACGTCGTCTCGCGGCTCTAGGGGATCGATGACTGAGTATGGCCGGGGCCCAGGCTCCGAACCGTGGCATCCCGAAGACCCCTTGTACGGGGACCAGGGATGGGGAGGGCAGCAGCCCGCCCACGGCCGGAGCCAGTACGGAGAGGGGCAGCAGCACCACCCTCAGGATCCCTACCACCAGGTCGCATACGGCCAGGACCCCTACGGCCAGGACCCGTACGGCCAGGACCCGTACGGCCAGGGCGGCTACGCGCAGCAGCCGCAGGACCCGTACACGCAGCACCCGCAGCAGCCGCAGGACCCGTACGCGCAGCACCCGCAGGCGTCCGATCCGTACGGGCAGCAGTACCACCAGCAGCCCGCGTACGGAGCCCCGCAGGACCTGTACGCGCAGCAGCAGCAGCCGCAGGGGCACCAGCCTCAGCAACCTCAGCAGCCCGGGTACGACAACGGCGGCTGGGACTCGGGGCAGCAGCCGACCGCACCGTACGACGCCCACGCGGCCGACCCGTACGGCGGCCGGCAGGCCGGCCAGGGAGAGACGCCCGACCCGGGCGCAACGCAGGGCGCCTACCCGGCGCCCGAGCCCCCGGGCAGCCGTGACGCCGCTCCCGGACCGGCCCCCGCGAAGAAGCCCGACTGGGACCCGGAGGACGAACCGGAGGAGACCCACCCCTTCTTCGCCGGCGCCGACGCCCCGGGCGGCAGGGACGACCACGGGGACGAGGACGACGAGCACGACGACCCGCCCGCCTCGCGCCGGGCCGTACGCGGCGGCGGCGAGCGCCGGGGCAAGGGCAAGAAGAAGAGCCGCAACGGCCGCGCCTGTCTGGGCGTCGCGGTGGTCCTGGTCGGCGGCCTCGGCGGACTGGGATATCTCGGCTATTCGGTCTGGCAGGACAAGTTCGGCGCCCCGCCGGACTATGTCGGACAAGGCACCGGGCAGGTCGAGGTCGAGATCGAGAAGGGCCTCTACGGCTACGACATCGGCAACATCCTGAAGAAGAAGGGTGTCGTCAAGAGCGTCGACGCGTTCGTCGCCGCTCAGAAGGAGAACCCCAAGGGCGGACAGATCCAGGCCGGGGTCTATCTGCTCCACGAGAAGATGTCCGCGGCCGAGGCCGTCAAGATGCTGGTCGACCCGAAGAACCAGAATCTTCTGGTGATTCCCGAGGGCACCCGCAATGTCGCCGTCTACGAGATGATCGACAAGAGGCTGGGCCTCAAAAAAGGCACGACCAAGGAAGTCGCCGCGTCCAAGGCGTCCGATCTCGGTCTGCCCGAGTGGGCCAGCAATGACAAAGACATCAAGGACCCGCTGGAAGGGTTCCTTTATCCGGTCGCGTATCCGGTCACCAAGGGGACCAAGCCGGAGGCCGTTCTCAAGAAGATGGTCTCCCGGGCCAACGAGGAGTACGACAAGATCGACCTCGAGAAGGCGGCCGAGGAACACGATCTGGACGGTCCCTGGCAGGTCCTCACCGTCGCAAGCCTCGTCCAGGCGGAGGGCCTCACGCACGACGACTTCCGCAAGATGAGCGAAGTCGTCTACAACCGCCTGCAGCCGGACAATGTGATCACGAATCGTAAGATCCAATTCGACTCGTCATTCAACTATCTCAACAACCAGAGCAAGATCAAGATCAGCTCGGACGAGATCAGCAGCAATCCGGATCCTTACAACACCTATTACCACGAGGGTCTTCCGCCGGGGCCGATCAGCAATCCTGGCGCCGAAGCCCTGCGTGCCACGCTCAATCCCACCGATGACGGGTGGATGTTCTTCATCTCGCTCGACGGCAAGAAGACCGAGTTCACCAAGACGGCCGCCGAGCACGAGAAGCTCAACAAGAAGTTCAAGGAACTCCATGGCCTCGAATGACCGGCGCCACCGCGCGGCTGTCCTCGGCTCGCCCATCGCCCACTCGCTCTCCCCGGTCCTGCACCGGGCCGCGTACGCCGAACTCGGGCTCACCCACTGGACGTACGACCGGTTCGAGGTGGACGAGTCCGGACTCGCCGCCTTCATGGCGGGACTCGACCCCACCTGGGCGGGTCTCTCGCTGACCATGCCGCTCAAGCGCGCGGTCATCCCGCTGCTGGACTGCGTCAGCGAGACCGCCTCGTCGGTGGAGGCCGTCAACACGGTCGTGTTCACCGAGGACGGCCGACGGACCGGCGACAACACCGACGTCCCGGGGATGATCGCCGCCCTGCGGGAACGCGGGGTCGAGAAGGTCGCATCGGCCGCCGTGCTCGGCGCCGGAGCGACCGCCTCCTCGGCGCTCGCCGCACTGTCCGGGATCTGTGCAGGACCGGTCACGGCGTACGTGCGCAGCGCGGAACGCGGCCGGGAGATGCGCGGCTGGGGCGAGCGCCTCGGCGTCGACGTCAGGACCTCCGACTGGGCACGGGCCGCCGAGGCGCTGCACGCCCCCCTGGTCATCGCCACCACCCCGGCCGGTGCCACGGACGCGCTGACCGGCGCCGTGCCCGAGCGGCCCGGCACGCTCTTCGACGTCCTGTACGAACCCTGGCCGACCGGACTCGCCGCCGCGTGGGCGGCCCAGGACGGCACGGTCATCGGAGGTCTCGACCTCCTGGTGCACCAGGCGGTGCTCCAGGTCGAGCGGATGACCGGCCGCGCGCCCGCGCCGCTCGCGGCCATGCGACAGGCCGGGGAAGCGGCGCTCGCTCCCCGCTGACCTCGCTCTCCGGCGGCCGGGAGGCGTCCGCCTGCTGGACCGGCGCCCGGCTCACGCCCCCGGACGTGGGAGGATCGAGAACGGCGGGCCAGGGCCGCGCACCCGGTCGCGCCGTCGCAGTTCGAGGCGCGAGCATGAGGAGCACCGTTGAGCAGGTTGCGCTGGCTGACCGCGGGGGAGTCGCACGGCCCCGCACTCGTGGCGACGCTGGAGGGTCTTCCCGCCGGTGTCCCGATCACCACTCACGTGGTGGCGGACGCGCTCGCGCGGCGGCGGCTCGGATACGGCCGCGGGGCGCGGATGAAGTTCGAGAAGGATGAGGTCACCTTCCTCGGCGGGGTGCGCCACGGCCTCACCATCGGTTCCCCGGTCGCCGTGATGGTGGGCAACACCGAGTGGCCCAAGTGGGAGCAGGTCATGTCGGCCGACCCGGTCGACCCCGAGGCGCTGGCCGAACTGGCCCGCAACGCCCCGCTCACCCGCCCGCGCCCCGGCCACGCCGACCTCGCGGGCATGCAGAAGTACGACTTCGACGAGGCCCGGCCGATCCTGGAGCGCGCCAGCGCCCGGGAGACCGCGGCCAGGGTCGCGCTCGGCACCGTCGCCCGCTCGTACCTCAAGGAGACCACCGGCATCGAGATCGTGAGCCACGTCGTCGAGCTGGCCGCCGCCAAGGCGCCCCGCGGCGTCCTCCCGACGCCCGCCGACGTCGAACGTCTCGACGCCGACCCCGTTCGCTGCCTCGACGCCGACGCGAGCAAGGCGATGGTCGCGGAGATCGACCAGGCCCACAAGGACGGCGACACCCTCGGGGGCGTGGTCGAGGTGCTGGCGTACGGCGTGCCCGTCGGCCTCGGCTCCCACGTCCACTGGGACCGTCGTCTCGACGCCCGGCTCGCCGCCGCCCTGATGGGCATCCAGGCCATCAAGGGAGTCGAGGTCGGTGACGGCTTCGATCTGGCCCGTGTCCCCGGCTCCCGGGCGCACGACGAGATCCTGGTCACCGAGGACGGCATCAAGCGCGCCTCCGGCCGCTCCGGCGGCACCGAGGGCGGGCTGAGCACCGGCGAGCCGCTGCGGGTCCGCGCCGCGATGAAGCCCATCGCGACCGTGCCCCGCGCGCTCGCCACCGTCGACGTCACCACCGGCGAGCCCGCCAAGGCCCATCACCAGCGCTCCGACGTCTGCGCCGTGCCGGCCGCGGGCATCGTCGCCGAGGCGATGGTCGCCCTGGTCCTGGCCGACGCCGTCGCGGAGAAGTTCGGTGGGGACAGCGTCACCGAGACCCGCCGCAACGTGCGGTCGTACCTCGACCACCTGAGGATCCGATGAGCGGCCCGCTGATCGTCCTCGTCGGCCCGATGGGCGTCGGCAAGTCCACCGTGGGGGAACTGCTCGCCGGGCGGCTCGGCACCACCTACCGGGACACCGACGCGGACATCGTGGCCGCCGAGGGCCGGGAGATCTCGGACATCTTCGTCGACGACGGCGAGCCCCGCTTCCGTGAGCTGGAGCGGGCAGCCGTACGGACCGCCGTCGCCGAGCACGAGGGCGTCCTCGCCCTCGGCGGCGGCGCGGTCCTCGACGCGGGGACGCGGGAACTGCTGTCCTCGCTGCCCGTCGTCTACCTCTCGATGGACGTCGAGGAGGCGGTCAGGCGCACCGGCCTCAACGTCGCCCGCCCGCTGCTGGCCGTCAACCCGCGCAAGCAGTGGCGCGAGCTGATGGAGGCCCGCCGCCCTCTGTACACCGAGGTCGCCCGGGTGGTCGTCGCCACCGACGGCCGCACCCCCGACGAGGTCGCCCAAGCGGTCCTCGACGCAATGGAGTTGAAGAAGGAGACATGACGGACGCAGTGACCCGCATCCACGTCGCGGGCAGCGCGGGCACCGACCCGTACGACGTGCTGATCGGCCGGCAGCTCCTCGGCGAGTTGCCCGCGCTCATCGGCGACCGGGCCAGGCGCGTCGCGGTCCTGCACCCCGAGGCGCTCGCCGAGACCGGTGACGCGGTCCGCCAGGACCTTGCCGAGCAGGGCTACGAGGCCATCGCCGTCCAGGTGCCCAACGCGGAGGAGGCCAAGACCGCCGAAGTCGCCGCGTACTGCTGGAAGGCCCTGGGCCAGTCCCACTTCACGCGCTGCGACGTCATCGTCGGCGTCGGCGGCGGAGCCACCACGGACCTCGCCGGTTTCGTCGCCGCGACCTGGCTGCGAGGGGTGCGCTGGATCGCCGTGCCCACGACCGTGCTCGCCATGGTCGACGCGGCGGTCGGCGGCAAGACGGGCATCAACACCGCCGAGGGCAAGAATCTCGTCGGCGCCTTCCACCCGCCGGCCGGGGTCCTGTGCGACCTCGCCGCCCTGGACTCGCTGCCCGTCCACGACTACGTCAGCGGCCTGGCCGAGATCATCAAGGCCGGTTTCATCGCCGACCCCGTGATCCTCGACGTGATCGAGGCGGACCCCGAGGGGGCCCGTACGCCCGCCGGACCGCACACCGCCGAGCTGATCGAACGCTCCGTCCGGGTCAAGGCCGAGGTGGTGTCCGGTGACCTCAAGGAGTCCGGACGGCGCGAGATCCTCAACTACGGGCACACCCTGGCCCACGCCATCGAGAAGAACGAGCGCTACAAGTGGCGGCACGGCGCGGCCGTCTCGGTCGGCATGGTCTTCGCCGCCGAGCTGGGACGGCTGGCGGGACGCCTCGACGACGCCACCGCGGACCGGCACCGCGCCGTCCTGGAGTCCGTCGGACTGCCCCTCACCTACCGCGGCGACCAGTGGCCCAGGCTGCTGGAGACCATGAAGGTCGACAAGAAGTCCCGCGGCGACCTGCTGCGTTTCATCGTCCTCGACGGCCTCGGCAGGCCCACCGTCCTGGAGGGCCCCGACCCGGCCGTCCTGCTCGCCGCGTACGGGGAGGTGTCGGCGTGAGCCGCCGGGTCCTCGTCCTCAACGGGCCGAACCTCGGCCGGCTCGGGTCCCGTGAACCCGACGTGTACGGCGCCACCTCGTACGCCGGACTCGTCGAGACCTGCCGGGCGGTCGGCGAGGAGCTCGACCTCGACGTCGAGGTCCGCGAGACCAACGACGAGGGGGAGCTGATCCGCTGGCTCCACGAAGCCGCGGACGGTTCGATTCCGGTCGTTCTCAACCCGGGCGCCTTCACCCACTACTCGTACGGGATGCGGGACGCGGCGGCTCAGCGCACGGCCCCGTTGATCGAGGTGCACATCTCGAACCCGTACGCGCGGGAGGAGTTCCGCCACACCTCCGTGGTCGCGCAGGTCGCCACCGGGACCGTGGCCGGATTCGGCATCGGTTCCTACCGCCTCGCCCTGCGTGCCCTCGCGGACGAGGCGACCGACTGACGGACCGGCACGTCCGACGGCCGGCCGGGCACTGTCGGCCGTCCCCGTCCGTTCATCCTGTGGCGGCCGGGGACGGTACGGTTGCCGTCCCAGTCCCAGTCGCCTGTACGAGACGGAGTGGCACCGGATGCAGCACGCAGTGGGGGCACCGCTGCCACCGCCCCAGGGCCCGGCGAACGGCCCCGCCGACTGGACGCAGCAGGCCCGGCACCCGGGGCATCCCGGACCTCCGGGACCGCCGCCCCCCACCCCGCCCACCGCGGGGGGCTGGGGCGGACCGGCCCCGCAGCACGCCCCGGCACCTCCCGCCAGGGAGGTCACCGGGCACGTTTCGCTGCCGCCCGGCGGGCCCGTCCCGCTGCCCGCGCCGCCCGCCGGAACCGGCACCGGCACCGGCACCGCGACGCTCGCGGTCCTGCTGATCGGCCCGGCCGGGGCGGGCAAGACCACCGTGGCCCGGCTCTGGGCCGGCCGCCGCCACGTCCCCACGGCCCACGTCAGCCTCGACGACGTCCGCGAATGGGTCTGCTCCGGTTTCGCCGACCCGCAGTCGGGGTGGAACGAGCACTCCGAGGCGCAGTACCGCCTCGCCCGTCGCACCTGCGGCTTCGCCGCCCGCAACTTCCTCGCCAACGGCATCTCCTGCATCCTGGACGACGCCGTCTTCCCCGACCGGCCCGTCGTCGGCCTCGGCGGCTGGAAGCGCCACGTCGGCCCCGGGCTGCTGCCCGTCGTCCTGCTGCCCGGCCTGGAGGTCGTGCTGGAGCGCAACGCCGCCCGCAGCGGCAACCGCCGTCTCGCGGACGAGGAGGTCGCCCGTATCCACGGCAGGATGGCGGGCTGGTACGGCTCCGGGCTGCCGATCATCGACAACTCGACGTACGACGTCGAGACCACCGCGCGGGTCCTGGACGACGTGCTCGCCCGTTCCATAGCGAGTCCGCCCGCCTGGTGAGCCGCGTTCCGGCGGCATTCCCGGGGCCCGCGGCGGCCGCGCACGCGGCCCCGGTCGGACGCGTTGACCGAGCACGCCCGGGCCGGTCCTCGTAGGCTCGTGACATGTCAGACGTGTACGCCGTCCGTCGCGGGGTGCTCCGCGACCGGTGCGCCGCCGTCGGATCCGCGGCCGCGCTGGTCTCCCGTCCCGCCAACGTCCGCTACCTCGCGGGCGGGGCGCCTCCCGGAGCCGTGCTGCTGCTCGGTCCCGGCGAGGACGTCCTGCTCCGCCCCCGCGACGTGGTCGGCGAACCCGGGGACGGGCGTACCGACGACCGGCTGCGGGTGGCGTCCCTGTCGGGCACCGACGGCGATCCGGTGGCCGCCGCCGCCGAACTGGCCGCCTCGTCGGGCGCGGAGTCCCTGGCTGTCGAGGAGCACCATCTGACGGTCTCCCGCCACCGGGCCATGGGATCGGTCGCCCCGCGGCTCCGGCTGGCCGACCTCGGCCCGACCGTCGAGCAGCTCCGGGTGGTCAAGGACGAGGAGGAGATCGCCTGTCTGCGCATCGCCGCCGAGATCACCGACCAGGCCCTGGGCGAACTCCTCGAATCCATCCTGGTCGGCCGCACCGAGCGGCATCTCGCCCTGGAGCTGGAACGCCGCCTGGTGGACCACGGGGCCGACGGCCCGGCCTTCCCCACCTCCGTGGCCACCGGGCCGAACTCCGGCCGGGGTCGTCACCGCCCCACCGACCGGCGGGTGGAGGAGGGGGACTTTCTCTCCGTCTGCCTGGGCGCCAGCTACCGCGGCTACCGCTGCGAGATCGGCCGGACCTTCGTGATCGGTACGGCGCCCGCCGACTGGCAGATCGAGCTGTACGACGTGGTCTTCGCCGCCCAGCGGGCCGGGCGGGAGGCCCTCGTCCCCGGGGCCGCCTACCGCGACGTGGACCGCGCGGCCCGCTGTCTCCTGGACTCGGCGGGGCACGGGGGCGGCCTCGCGCCCTGCACCGGGCACGGAGTGGGACTGGAAATCGACGAGGACCCGCAGCTGGCACCCTCGGCCATGGGTAAACTGGACGCTTGTGTGCCGGTCACCGTCGAACCGGGGGTCCACCTCCCGGGCCGGGGCGGGGTCCGGATCGATGACACGCTCGTCGTGCGCCCCGAGGCGGACGGCGGACCCGAGCTACTCACCATTACGACCAAGGAACTGCTCGCGCTCTGACGCGTTTCCTCGGTCGTTCCACCAGCTTCAGTCCAGGAGATTCCGCAACCGTGGCTTCCACGAACGACCTCAAGAACGGCCTGGTGCTCAAGCTCGACGGAGGCCAGCTCTGGTCCGTCGTCGAGTTCCAGCACGTCAAGCCCGGCAAGGGCCCGGCCTTCGTGCGCACCAAGCTCAAGAACGTGCTCTCCGGCAAGACTGTCGACAAGACGTTCAACGCCGGCGTGAAGGTCGAGACGGCCACCATCGACCGCAGCGACATGCAGTTCTCGTACATGGACGGCGACTACTTCGTCTTCATGGACATGGACACGTACGACCAGCTCATGGTCGACCGCAAGGCTGTCGGCGACGCCGCCAACTACCTGATCGAGGGCTTCACCGCCACCGTCGCCCAGCACGAGGGCCAGGTGCTCTACGTCGAGCTGCCCGCCGCCGTCGAACTGACCGTCCAGCACACCGAGCCGGGTGTCCAGGGCGACCGCTCCACCGGTGGCACGAAGCCCGCCACGCTGGAGACCGGCTACGAGATCGGTGTCCCGCTCTTCATCACCACGGGTGAGAAGATCAAGGTCGACACCCGCACGGGCGACTACCTCGGCCGGGTGAACAGCTGACCGTGGCTGCCCGGACCAAGGCCCGTAAGCGCGCCTTCCAGATCCTCTTCGAGGCCGACCAGCGCGGCACGTCCGTGCAGACCGTCCTCGCGGACTGGGTGCGGCACGCGCGGGCCGACCACCGCCAGCCGCCGGTCACCGAGTACACGATGGAGCTCGTCGAGGGGTACGCGCGGCACGCGGAGCGCATCGACGAACTCATCGTGACCTACGCGGTGGACTGGGAGATCGACCGCATGCCGGTCGTCGACCGGAACATCCTGCGGCTCGGCGCGTACGAGCTGATATGGGTCGACGAGACCCCGGACGCGGTGGTGATCGACGAGGCGGTCCAGCTCGCCAAGGAGTTCTCCACCGATGACTCCCCGTCCTTCGTGAACGGGCTGCTGGCCCGCTTCAAGGACCTCAAGCCGAACCTCCGCCGGCCCCGGTAGCCCCGGAGACGTTCCTCGGTAGTGGGGGGGGGGGGGGGGGGGGGGGGGGGGGGGGGGGGGGGCGGCGGGGCGGGGGGCGGCGGGGGCGGGGGGGCGGGGGCGGGGGGGGGGCCGGGGCGCGGCGCGCCCCCCCCCCCCCCGCCCCCCCCCCCCCCCCCCCCCCCCACGTCCGGCAGTCCGGCGCGAAGCGTTGGAGGCCCGCCGCGCGGCGGGGAGCCGGTCGCACCGGCCCTGCGGGACTCCGCCGCACGAGCCGCGCACGCGACGAAAAAAGCCGTGCCGACCGGGCACCCGGGAAGGGGAAACCCGCGCCGGCACGGCGACACGTCTCTTCGCGGAGGGGGGCTCAGCCCTCCTCGTGGGCGACGGCCCGGCGCGCGTCCGCGTCGAGCACACCCCAGCTGATCAGCTGCTCGGTGAGCACGGACGGCGACTGGTCGTAGATCACGGCCAGCGTGCGCAGGTCGTCCTGGCGGATCGAGAGCACCTTGCCGTTGTAGTCACCGCGCTGGCTCTGGATCGTCGCGGCGTAGCGCTGGAGCGGTCCGGCCTTCTCCTGCGGGACGTGGGCGAGGCGCTCCAGGTCCAGGACGAGCTTCGGCGGCGGCTCGGCGGCTCCGCCGGGCGTCGTGCCGGGCAGGAGCTCCTGCACCGGGACCCCGTAGAAGTCCGCGAGCTCGGCGAGGCGCTGCACGGTCACGGCACGGTCGCCGCGCTCGTACGAACCGACCACGACGGCCTTCCAGCGGCCCTGCGACTTCTCCTCCACGCCGTGGAGGGACAGGCCCTGCTGGGTGCGGATGGCGCGGAGTTTGGCCCCGAGCTGTTTTGCGTATTCGCTGGACATAAGGCTCCCCGGACGCTGGAACAATGCGCGGCTCCGCCGCGATGCTGGTAACTCACTGTGAGGTTACGCAGCGTTACTTGGCTGCGTCAAGCCGAACGGTCCCCGACCGGCACCCGCGGGGTGCGATCAGGGCCCGGCACAAGCCCTGCTACCGTGGATGACGCAATTTCGACGTCCTTTAAAGTCCGTCCCGTGAGGCGGAGAAGGAGGTCCGTTTCTTATGGACGCACAGCATGAACCCCCCGGCAATGCGGCACGCCCCGTTCTGGAGGCTCCCGACATCTCCCGGGCGCTGACCCGGATCGCCCACGAGATCGTCGAACGCGCCAAGGGCGCCGACGACGTGGTGCTCCTCGGCATCCCGACCCGCGGCGTCTTCATCGCCCGCCGACTGGCCGAAAAGCTTCAGGAGATCACCGGCCGGAAGATGCCGGTCGGCTCCCTCGACATCACCATGTACCGCGACGATCTGCGGCTGCGTCCGGCGCGCGCCCTGGCCCGCACCGAGATCCCCGGCGAGGGCATCGAGGGCCGTCTGGTGGTCCTGGTGGACGACGTCCTCTTCTCGGGCCGCACGATCCGCGCCGCGCTCGACGCGCTGGGGGACATCGGCCGCCCGCGTGCCGTGCAGCTCGCGGTCCTCGTCGACCGCGGACACCGCGAACTCCCGATCCGGGCCGACTACGTCGGCAAGAACCTGCCCACGTCGCTGCGGGAGACGGTCAAGGTCCAGCTCGACGAGGAGGACGGCCGCGACGCCGTGCTGCTCGGTGTCCAGCGGACCGCCCCGGCCGGCGAGCAGTAGCCACACTTCACCCGTACGGAGGACCCGAGCCGTACGGCCGCTTCCGCACGCCCGCATGCCTGAAACCTCCCTCCCTTCGGAGAACACCCAGATGAAGCGCCACCTCATCTCGGCCGCCGACCTCACCCGCGACGACGCCGTCCTGATCCTCGACACCGCCGAGGAGATGGCCCGGGTCGCGGACCGGCCGATCAAGAAGCTCCCCACCCTGCGCGGACGCACCGTCGTCAACCTCTTCTTCGAGGACTCGACGCGCACCCGCATCTCCTTCGAAGCCGCCGCCAAGCGCCTGTCCGCCGACGTCATCAACTTCTCCGCGAAGGGCTCGTCCGTCTCCAAGGGCGAGTCGCTCAAGGACACCGCGCTCACCCTGGAGGCGATGGGCGCCGACGCCGTCGTCATCCGGCACGGCGCCTCCGGCGCCCCGTACCGGCTCGCCACGTCCGGCTGGATCGACGGAGCCGTCGTCAACGCGGGCGACGGCACACACGAGCACCCCACCCAGGCGCTCCTGGACGCCTTCACCGTGCGTCGCCGCCTCGTCGGCGCCGACAGCGGCCTGGGCCGTGACCTGGAAGGCCGCCGGATCACGATCGTCGGCGACATCCTGCACAGCCGGGTCGCGCGCTCCAACGTCCATCTGCTGAACACGCTCGGAGCCCGCGTCACGCTCGTGGCCCCGCCGACACTCGTCCCGATCGGCGTCGAGCAGTGGCCGTGCGAGGTCAGCTACGGCCTCGACGAGGTGCTGGCGGAGTCCGACGCGGTGATGATGCTGAGGGTGCAGCGCGAACGGATGAACGCCGCGTACTTCCCGACCGAGCGCGAGTACTCCCGCCGCTACGGCCTGGACGCCGACCGCATGGCGAAGATGCCCGAGCACGCCGTCGTCATGCACCCCGGCCCGATGGTCCGGGGCATGGAGATCACCGCCGAGGTCGCCGACTCCGACCGCTGCACGGCCGTCGAGCAGGTCGCCAACGGCGTCTCGATCCGCATGGCCGTCCTCTACCTGCTGCTGGGCGGCGCCGAGCCCGCCGCCCCGGCCACCCCGTCGCCCGCCGCCCCCGTTCGTACCGAGGAGAACCAGTGACCATCAGCAAGACCCTTGTCCGCGGTGCGAAGATCCTCGGCGGCGAGGCCCGGGACGTCCTGATCGACGGCGAGACCATCGCCGCGATCGGTACCGGTCTCGACGCCGGGGACGCGACCGTCGTCGACGCCGCCGGCCGGATCCTGCTGCCCGGCCTGGTCGACCTCCACACCCACCTGCGCGAGCCCGGCCGCGAGGACTCCGAGACCGTCCTCACCGGCACGAAGGCCGCGGCCGTCGGCGGCTTCACCGCCGTGCACGCCATGGCGAACACCTTCCCGGTCGCCGACACCGCCGGCGTCGTCGAGCAGGTCTGGCGGCTCGGCAGGGAGTCCGGCTACTGCGACGTGCAGCCCGTCGGCGCCGTCACCGTCGGCCTGGAGGGCAGGAAGCTCGCCGAACTCGGCGCCATGCACGACTCGGCCGCCGCGGTGAAGGTCTTCTCCGACGACGGCAAGTGCGTGGACGACGCGGTGATCATGCGCCGCGCGCTGGAGTACGTGAAGGCGTTCGACGGGGTCGTCGCCCAGCACGCCCAGGAGCCCCGGCTCACCGAGGGCGCCCAGATGAACGAGGGCGTCGTCTCCGCGGAACTCGGCCTCGGCGGCTGGCCCGCCGTCGCGGAGGAGTCGATCATCGCCCGTGACGTCCTGCTCGCCGCCCACGTCGGCTCCCGGGTGCACATCTGCCACCTGTCGACCGCCGGGTCCGTCGAGATCGTCCGCTGGGCCAAGTCCAAGGGCTGGAACGTCACCGCCGAGGTCACCCCGCACCACCTGCTCCTCACCGACGAGCTCGTGCGGACCTACGACCCGGTCTACAAGGTGAACCCGCCGCTGCGCACCGAGGCCGACGTCATGGCCCTGCGCGGGGCGCTCGCCGACGGCACCATCGACTGCGTCGCCACCGACCACGCCCCGCACCCGCACGAGGACAAGGACTGCGAGTGGGCCGCCGCCGCCATGGGCATGGTGGGCCTGGAGACCGCCCTTTCCGTCGTCCAGCAGACCATGGTGGAGACCGGACTGCTCGACTGGGCGGGCGTCGCGGACCGGATGTCGTGGCGCCCGGCCGCCATCGGCCGCCTCGACGGACACGGCCGTCCCGTCTCGGTCGGTGAGCCCGCCAACCTCACCCTGGTCGATCCGGCATACCGTGGTGTGGTGGACCCCGCGGGCTTCGCCTCCCGCAGCCGCAACACCCCCTACGCGGGGCGCGAGCTGCCGGGCCGAGTGACCCACACCTTCCTGCGGGGCCGTGCCACGGTCGTCGACGGGAAGCTCGCGTGACATCACTCACCCCCCTGTACCTCCGCCTCGCCGCCGAACAGAAGTCGGCCGAGGTGACCGACTGGCCCGCCCGCATCAGCTGGGTCGTCGGACTGCTCGTGTTCATCGCCTTCGTCTACTGGCTGATGCGCCAGGGATGGAAGTGGCGCGGCAGTCTCCAGTCGGATCTGCCGCAGCTCCCGACCACACCGGAAGGCTTCGCCCACGGCGGGGAGGCGCTGACGCTGACCGGCCGGTACCACGCCTCGACGACCGCCGGACAGTGGCTCGACCGGATCGTCGCCCACGGCCTCGGCACCCGCAGCCGGGTCGAACTCACCCTGACCGACCAGGGCCTGGACGTCGTACGCCCCGGGGCGACCGACTTCTTCGTCCCGGCGACCGCGCTGCGCGGGGCCCGGCTCGACAAGGGCATCGCCGGCAAGGTCCTCCCCGAGGGCGGCCTGCTGATCATCACCTGGGCGCACGGCGACAAGCTGATCGACTCCGGGTTCCGCTCCGACCGCTCGGCCGAGCACCCGGCCTGGGTCGAGGCCATCGAACAACTCACCAGCACTACGGAAGGCACCGCACGATGACGATCTCCGCCCGGGGAGCCGGCAGAGCTCCCGCCGTACTCGTCCTGGAGGACGGCCGCACCTTCCGCGGCCGTGCCTACGGGGCCGTGGGGGAGACCTTCGGCGAGGCGGTGTTCTCCACCGGCATGACCGGCTACCAGGAGACGCTGACCGATCCCTCCTACCACCGCCAGGTCGTCGTGATGACCGCCCCGCACGTCGGCAACACCGGCGTCAACGACGAGGACCCCGAGTCGAAGCGGATCTGGGTCTCCGGCTATGTCGTCCGCGACCCGGCCCGGGTGCCCTCCAACTGGCGAGCCCGCCGCTCGCTCGACGAGGAACTGGAGAACCAGGGCGTCGTCGGCATCAGCGGCATCGACACCCGCGCCCTCACCCGCCACCTGCGCGAACGCGGCGCCATGCGCGTCGGCATCTTCTCCGGTGACGCGCTGGCCGACGAGACCGCGCTCCTGGCCCGCGTCCAGCAGGCGCCCCAGATGGTGGGCGCCGACCTCTCCGCCGAGGTCGCCACGAAGGAGACGTACGTCGTCCCCGCGATCGGCACCAAGAGGTTCACCGTCGCCGCGATCGACCTCGGCATCAAGGGCATGACCCCGCACCGGATGGCCGAACGCGGCGTCGAGGTGCACGTGCTGCCCGCCACCGCCACGCTGGAGGACGTGTACGCCGTCGAGCCCGACGGCGTGTTCTTCTCCAACGGTCCCGGCGACCCGGCCACCGCCGACCACCCGGTCTCCGTCATGCGGGGCGTCCTGGAGCGCGGCACCCCGCTCTTCGGGATCTGCTTCGGCAACCAGATCCTGGGCCGCGCCCTCGGCTTCGGCACCTACAAGCTGAAGTACGGCCACCGCGGCATCAACCAGCCGGTGCAGGACCGTACGACCGGCAGGGTCGAGGTCACCGCGCACAACCACGGCTTCGCCGTCGACGCCCCGCTCGACAAGGTCTCCGAGACCCCCTACGGCCGTGCCGAGGTCTCCCACGTCTGCCTGAACGACCAGGTCGTCGAGGGGCTCCGGCTCCTCGACCGGCCCGCCTTCAGCGTCCAGTACCACCCCGAGGCGGCCGCGGGCCCGCACGACGCCGCGTACCTCTTCGACCGTTTCGTCTCCCTGATGGAGGGCCGGCGTGCCTAAGCGCTCCGACATCCAGTCCGTCCTGGTCATCGGCTCCGGCCCGATCGTCATCGGCCAGGCCGCCGAGTTCGACTACTCCGGCACCCAGGCGTGCCGCGTGCTCAAGGCCGAGGGCCTGCGCGTCATCCTGGTCAACTCCAATCCGGCCACGATCATGACCGACCCGGAGATCGCCGACGCCACGTACGTCGAGCCGATCACCCCCGAGTTCGTCGAGAAGATCATCGCCAAGGAGCGCCCCGACGCGCTCCTGCCCACCCTGGGCGGCCAGACCGCGCTCAACACCGCGATCTCCATGCACGAGAACGGTGTCCTGGAGAAGTACGGCGTCGAGCTGATCGGCGCCAACGTCGAGGCCATCCACAAGGGCGAGGACCGCGACCTGTTCAAGGGCGTCGTCGAGGCCGTCCGCGCGAAGACCGGGCACGGCGAGTCCGCACGCTCGGTCATCTGCCACTCCATGGACGAGGTGCTGGCGGGCGTCGAGACGCTCGGCGGCTACCCCGTGGTCGTACGCCCCTCCTTCACCATGGGCGGCGCCGGATCCGGCTTCGCCCACGACGAGGCGGAACTGCGCCGGATCGCCGGCCAGGGCCTGACGCTCTCCCCGACCACCGAGGTGCTCCTGGAGGAGTCCATCCTCGGCTGGAAGGAGTACGAGCTGGAGCTGATGCGCGACAAGAACGACAACGTCGTGGTCGTCTGCTCCATCGAGAACTTCGATCCCATGGGCGTCCACACGGGCGACTCGATCACCGTCGCCCCGGCGATGACGCTCACCGACCGCGAGTACCAGCGGCTGCGCGACATCGGCATCGCGATCATCCGCGAGGTCGGCGTCGACACCGGCGGCTGCAACATCCAGTTCGCCGTGAACCCCGTCGACGGCCGGATCATCGTCATCGAGATGAACCCGCGGGTCTCCCGCTCCTCGGCGCTCGCCTCGAAGGCCACCGGCTTCCCGATCGCCAAGATCGCCGCCAAGCTGGCCGTCGGCTACACGCTCGACGAGATCCCCAACGACATCACCGAGCAGACCCCGGCCTCCTTCGAGCCGACGCTCGACTACGTCGTGGTCAAGGCCCCCCGGTTCGCCTTCGAGAAGTTCCCCTCCGCGGACTCCACCCTCACCACCACCATGAAGTCGGTGGGCGAGGCCATGGCAATCGGCCGGAACTTCACCGAGGCGCTCCAGAAGGCGCTGCGCTCCCTGGAGAAGAAGGGCTCGCAGTTCTCCTTCACCGGCGAGCCCGGCGACAAGGACGAGCTGCTCGCCGCGGCGGTCCGCCCGACCGACGGCCGGATCAACACCGTCATGCGGGCGATCCGGGCCGGCGCCACCCAGGAGGAGGTCTTCGAGGCCACCAGGATCGACCCCTGGTTCGTCGACCAGCTCTTCCTGATCAAGGAGATCGCCGACGAACTGGCCGCCGCCGACGAACTCTTCCCCGAACTGCTCGCACAGGCCAAGCGGCACGGCTTCTCCGACCAGCAGATCGGCGAGATCCGCGGGTTGCGCGAGGACGTGGTCCGCGAGGTGCGGCACGCGCTGGGCGTGCGCCCGGTGTACAAGACGGTCGACACCTGCGCCGCCGAGTTCGCGGCGAGGACGCCGTACTTCTACTCGTCCTACGACGAGGAGAACGAGGTCGCGCCGCGCGAGAAGCCCGCGGTCATCATCCTCGGCTCCGGCCCCAACCGCATCGGCCAGGGCATCGAGTTCGACTACTCCTGCGTCCACGCCTCCTTCGCGCTGAGCGACGCGGGCTACGAGACCGTGATGGTCAACTGCAACCCGGAGACCGTCTCCACCGACTACGACACCTCCGACCGCCTGTACTTCGAGCCGCTGACGCTGGAGGACGTGCTGGAGATCGTGCACGCGGAGACCCTCGCGGGACCGGTCGCCGGTGTCATCGTCCAGCTCGGCGGCCAGACCCCGCTCGGTCTTTCGCAGGCGCTCAAGGACAACGGCGTACCCGTCGTCGGCACGCCCCCGGAGGCCATCCACGCCGCCGAGGACCGCGGCGCCTTCGGCCGCGTCCTGGCCGAGGCCGGGCTGCCCGCGCCGAAGCACGGCACCGCCACCACCTTCGGCGAGGCCAAGGCCATCGCCGACGAGATCGGCTACCCCGTGCTCGTACGCCCGTCGTACGTGCTCGGCGGACGCGGCATGGAGATCGTCTACGACGAGACCCGGCTCTCCGCGTACATCGCCGAGTCCACCGAGATCAGCCCCACCCGGCCGGTCCTGGTCGACCGCTTCCTCGACGACGCGATCGAGATCGACGTCGACGCGCTCTACGACGGCGCCGAGCTCTACCTCGGCGGGGTCATGGAGCACATCGAGGAGGCCGGCATCCACTCCGGCGACTCCGCCTGCGCGCTGCCCCCGATCACCCTCGGCGGCTTCGACATCAAGCGGCTGCGCGCCTCCACCGAGGGCATCGCCAAGGGCGTCGGCGTGCGCGGACTGATCAACATCCAGTTCGCGCTCTCCGGCGACATCCTCTACGTCCTGGAGGCCAACCCGCGCGCCTCGCGCACCGTCCCCTTCACCTCGAAGGCGACCGCCGTCCCGCTCGCCAAGGCCGCCGCCCGGATCTCGCTGGGCGCGACCGTCGCCGAGCTGCGCGCGGAGGGCCTGCTCCCGGCGCACGGCGACGGCGGCACCCTGCCGCTCGACGCGCCGATCTCCGTCAAGGAGGCCGTCCTGCCGTGGTCGCGCTTCCGCGACATCCACGGCCGCGGCGTCGACACCGTCCTCGGCCCGGAGATGCGCTCCACCGGCGAGGTCATGGGCATCGACTCGGTCTTCGGCACGGCGTACGCCAAGTCGCAGTCCGGCGCCTACGGACCGCTGCCCACCAAGGGCCGGGCGTTCATCTCGGTGGCCAACCGCGACAAGCGCTCGATGATCTTCCCGGCGCGCGAACTCGTCGCCCACGGCTTCGAGCTGCTCGCCACCTCCGGCACCGCCGAGGTCCTCAAGCGCAACGGCATCAACGCCACCGTCGTGCGCAAGCAGTCCGAGGGCACCGGCCCGCAGGGCGAACGGACCATCGTCCAGCTCATCCACGACGGCGAGGTCGACCTGATCGTCAACACGCCGTACGGCACGGGCGGCCGACTCGACGGCTATGAGATCCGCACCGCCGCCGTGGCCCGGTCCGTGCCGTGCCTGACGACGGTCCAGGCGCTCGCCGCCGCCGTCCAGGGCATCGACGCGCTCACCCACGGGGACGTCGGCGTCCGCTCCCTCCAGGAACACGCGGAACACCTGATCGCCGTCCGCGACTAGCCGAAGGGGGACACCGGAAACGGTGTCCCCCTCTCCATGAGGACCCCCGATGTACAAACTCTTCTTCCACCTGTTCTTCAAACGGATGGACACGGAGCGGGCGCACCACCTGGCCTTCGGCTGGATCCGCCTCGCGGCCCGCGTCCCCGTGCTGCGCACCCTCGTCGCCGCCGTGCTCGCCCCCCGGTACAAGGAGCTGCGCACGGAGGCGTTCGGCCTGCGGATGCACGGCCCGTTCGGCCTCGCCGCCGGCTTCGACAAGAACGCCGTCGGGATCGACGGCATGGCGATGCTCGGCTTCGACCATGTCGAGATCGGTACGGTCACCGGCGAACCCCAGCCCGGCAACCCCAAAAAGCGCCTCTTCCGCCTCGTCGCGGACCGCGCGCTGATCAACCGCATGGGCTTCAACAACGAGGGCTCCGCGGCGGTGGCCCGGCGCCTCGCCGCCCGTACCCCGGTCTTCCGGACCACGGTCGGGGTCAACATCGGCAAGACGAAAATCGTGCCGGAGGCCGAGGCGGTCGGCGACTACGTGAAGTCCACCGAACGGCTCGCCGGCCACGCCGACTACCTCGTCGTCAACGTCTCCTCGCCCAACACCCCCGGCCTGCGCAACCTCCAGGCCACCGAGGCGCTGCGCCCCCTGCTCGCCGCCGTGCGCGAGGCGGCGGACCGCACCGTCACCGGGCGGCGCGTCCCGCTGCTCGTCAAGATCGCCCCTGACCTCGCGGACGAGGACGTCGACGCGGTGGCGGACCTCGCGGTCGAACTGGGCCTCGACGGCATCATCGCCACCAACACCACCATCGCCCGGGACGGCCTCGGCCTGAAGTCGCCGCGCGCGCTCGTCGACGAAACCGGCGGACTGTCCGGCGCGCCCCTCAAGGCGCGCTCCCTGGAGGTCCTGGGCCGCCTGTACGCGCGGGTGGGCGACCGGATCACCCTGGTCGGCGTCGGGGGCATCGAGAACGCCGAGGACGCCTGGCAGCGCATCCTCGCCGGCGCCACGCTCGTCCAGGGCTACAGCGGCTTCATCTACGAGGGCCCGTTCTACGCCCGGGCGATCCACAAGGGCTTGGCCGCGCGCCTGGCCGCCTCCCCGTACGCCACCCTCGCCGAGGCCGTCGGCGCGCAGACCAGGAAGGTCACGGCATGATCCAGGAACCGTTCGGCGCACGTCTGCACCGCGCCATGGACACCCGCGGGCCGCTGTGCGTCGGCATCGACCCGCACGCCTCGCTGCTCACCGCCTGGGGGCTGAACGACGACGTCGCGGGCCTGGAGCGGTTCACGCGGACCGTCGTCGAGGCGCTGGCCGACCGGGTCGCCGTCCTCAAGCCGCAGTCCGCGTTCTTCGAGCGCTTCGGCTCGCGCGGCATCGCGGTCCTGGAGAAGGCCGTCGAGGAGGCGCGTGCGGCGGGCGCGCTGGTGCTGATGGACGCCAAGCGCGGCGACATCGGCTCGACCATGGGCGCCTACGCGGCGACCTACCTGGACCCCGGCTCCCCGCTGTTCTCGGACGCCGTCACCGTCTCGCCGTACCTGGGCTTCGGCTCGCTGCGTCCGGCGCTGGACGCGGCGGTGCTCTCCGGCTCGGGCGTCTTCGTGCTCGCCCTCACCTCCAACCCCGAGGGGGCCGAGGTGCAGCGCGCCACCGCCGCCGACGGCCGCTCGCTGGCCCAGGTGGTGCTCGACCACGTCGCCGCCGAGAACGAGGGGGCCCGGCCGCTCGGTTCCGTCGGCGCGGTGGTCGGCGCCACGCTCGGCGACGCGGGCGTGGATCTCGCCGTCAACGGTCCGCTGCTCGCGCCGGGCATCGGGGCCCAGGGGGCGACCCCCGCGGACCTCCCCGGAGTGTTCGGCGACGCGGTGGGCAACGTGCTGCCCAGCGTGAGCCGCGGCGTGCTGAGCCGGGGACCGGACGCGGCGGGGCTGCGCGACGCCGCCGAACGGCTGACGGACGAGGTCCGGACGGCCGTCGCGGGTGCATGACCATGCCAGATATCACGGCGTTGGGTGAATCGTAAACGAAAAACTCGGACGTTATGTCCGGAATGTCCTGGTCGATGGAGGCTGACCAGGACTTTTCGTTGGTTCTCGCTGACTCGAGCGGCCCGGGCCGCTAGTCTCCGTCGAGAGCCGACGTGCACGCGTGGTGCGTCGCTCGCCTGGTGTGGGACGCACAGCTTCCTCACCGGTCCGTATCCGACAGATCGACATCCGAGGTGACGTAGGCGTGGCTCTTCCGCCCCTTACCCCTGAACAGCGCGCAGCCGCGCTCGAAAAGGCCGCCGCGGCTCGCCGGGAGCGGGCCGAGGTCAAGAATCGACTCAAGCACTCCGGCGCCTCCCTCCACGAGGTCATCAAGCAGGGCCAGGAGAACGACGTCATCGGGAAGATGAAGGTCTCCGCCCTTCTGGAGTCCCTGCCCGGCGTGGGCAAGGTCCGTGCCAAGCAGATCATGGAGCGGCTCGGCATCTCCGAGAGCCGCCGGGTCCGGGGTCTCGGCTCCAACCAGATCGCATCCCTGGAGCGCGAGTTCGGCGGCAGCGCCGCCTGACGTTCTCAGGCACCCCTGAGAACCTGGATAATCGCTCCATGGCTGCAACATCCCGGGGGACGTCCCCCGTACCCCCGGACGTACGTCCGCGGCTGACCGTGCTCTCCGGCCCCTCCGGGGTCGGCAAGAGCACGGTCGTCGCTCATATGCGCAAGGCCCACCCCGAGGTGTGGCTCTCGGTGTCGGCGACGACCCGCAAGCCGCGTCCCGGCGAGCAGGACGGCGTCCACTACTTCTTCGTGGACAACGACGAGTTCGACAAGCTGATCGCCAACGGCGAGCTGCTGGAGTGGGCCGAGTTCGCAGGCAACCGCTACGGCACGCCGCGCCGGGCCGTGATCGAGCGCCTGGAGGCGGGTGAGCCAGTGCTGCTGGAGATCGATCTCCAGGGCGCCCGGCTGGTCCGGCAGTCCATGCCGGACGCCCGGCTCGTCTTCCTGGCCCCGCCGAGCTGGGAGGAGCTGGTCCGCCGGCTCACCGGCCGCGGGACGGAGTCGGCCGAGGTGATCGAGCGCCGGCTCACCGCCGCCAAGGTCGAGCTGGCCGCCGAGTCCGAGTTCGATACGACGCTGGTCAACACCTCCGTCCAGGACGTGGCACGCGAGCTGCTAGCCTTGATGTTGGAGGCTTCCGGCCGCAGCGACGGCACCGACGGCACCGACTGACTCACCCGGGCACGTGCGGCGTACGCGGCATGTGACAGACGGACACGTCGGTACCGTCACCAGTGCGGAGCCTCACGCAGTCAAAGGTTTCTTTGATCCTCACCCCCTTCGGAAGGCAGAGAGTGTCCTCTTCCATCACCACGCCCGAGGGCATCATCAACCCGCCGATTGATGAGCTCCTCGAGGCCACCGACTCGAAGTACAGCCTCGTGATCTACGCCGCCAAGCGCGCGCGCCAGATCAACGCGTACTACTCGCAGCTCGGAGAGGGCCTCCTGGAGTACGTCGGTCCGCTCGTCGACACCCACGTGCACGAGAAGCCGCTCTCGATCGCGCTCCGCGAGATCAACGCGGGCCTGCTCACGTCCGAGGCCGTCGAGGGCCCCGCGCAGTAGGCAGGAATCGCACCTCCACCACAGGCCCGGCGGCCACGGCCGCCGGGCCTGTGGTGCGTCCAGGGGCGACCGTGTCGCACCGGGCGCGGTGCGGCAGCATGGGGGAGTCCGAATCCGAGTGCGGGGAGACGCAGTGGACAAGTCGAAGGTCGTTCTTGGGGTCAGCGGGGGCATCGCCGCGTACAAGGCGTGCGAACTCCTGCGGCGGTTGACCGAGTCCGGTCACGACGTACGGGTCGTCCCGACCGAGTCGGCGCTGAACTTCGTGGGGGCCGCCACCTGGTCGGCCCTCTCGGGCCACCCGGTCGCCACGGAGGTCTGGGACGACGTCCACGAGGTACCGCACGTCCGGATCGGGCAGGGCGCGGACCTGGTCGTCGTCGCCCCCGCCACCGCGGACACGCTCGCGCGGGCCGCCCACGGCCTCGCCGACGACCTGCTCACCAACACGCTCCTCACCGCCCGCTGTCCGGTCGTCTTCGCACCCGCCATGCACACCGAGATGTGGGAGCACCCCGCCACCCGCGAGAACGTCGCCACCCTGCGCCGCCGCGGCGCCGTCGTCATCGAGCCCGCGGTCGGCCGGCTCACCGGCGTCGACACCGGCAAGGGCCGGCTGCCCGACCCCGGGGAGATCTTCGAGGTCTGCCGCCGGGTGCTGGCCCGCGGCACCGCCGGACCGGACCTGGCGGGCCGGCACGTCGTGATCAGCGCGGGCGGCACCCGCGAGCCGCTGGACCCGGTGCGCTACCTCGGCAATCGCTCCTCGGGCAAACAGGGATACGCCCTGGCGCGCACCGCGGTCGCGCGCGGCGCCCGGGTCACCCTGATCGAGGCCAACACCGGCCTGCCCGACCCCGCGGGCGCCGATGTCGTGCGCGTCGGGACCGCCGTGCAACTGCGCGAGGCGGTGCTGAAGGCCGCGGCGGACGCCGACGTGGTCGTGATGGCCGCCGCGGTCGCCGACTTCCGCCCCGCCGCGTACGCGCCGGGCAAGATCAAGAAGAAGGACGGGCAGGAACCGGAGCCTGTCGCGCTCGTTCGTAATCCGGACATCCTCGCCGAGGTCTCCGCAGGACGCGCCCGGCCGGGCCAGATCGTCGTCGGATTCGCCGCCGAGACCGACGACGTCCTCGCCCACGGCCGCGAGAAGCTGCGCCGCAAGGGCTGCGATCTTCTCGTCGTCAACGAGGTGGGTGAGCGCAGGACCTTCGGTTCCGAGGACAACGAGGCGGTGGTGCTCGCCGACGACGGCACCGAGACAGCGGTGCCGTACGGACCCAAGGAAGCCCTCGCCGACACGGTCTGGGACCTCGTGTCGCCGCGGTTGGGATGAAGATCTCGTTTCATGGTCCGGCACTCCGCGAAGCCCCGGAAACCCGGGCACGGAAGGCATCTCGGGGAGGCTGGTTCAGCGCCTTGACGAGCCCTTTCGGGGGCCTCGGCGCTCCCGAGGAACGAGACACGCTGTCCGCCGGAGGAGAGTGACCGATAAACTGTGCGCGGATTGTGCCGGGCGCAGCTCCCGGCGGTCCGCCAAATGATCAGCCAGCAGCCGCTGCAACCCCAGGGAGCGATGTGTCCCGCCGTCTCTTCACCTCGGAGTCCGTCACCGAGGGCCACCCCGACAAGATCGCTGACCAGATCAGCGACACGATCCTCGACGCGCTGCTCCGCGAGGACCCGACCTCGCGCGTCGCCGTCGAGACCCTGATCACCACCGGTCTGGTGCATGTTGCGGGTGAGGTCACGACCAAGGCCTACGCCGACATCCCGACCCTCGTGCGCAACAAGGTCCTGGAGATCGGCTACGACTCCTCCAAGAAGGGCTTCGACGGCGCCTCCTGCGGTGTCTCGGTCTCCATCGGCGCCCAGTCGCCCGACATCGCGCAGGGCGTCGACACGGCCTACGAGACGCGGGTCGAGGGCTCCGCCGCGGGCGGCGAGGGCGACGACCTCGACAAGCAGGGCGCCGGCGACCAGGGCCTGATGTTCGGCTACGCGTGCGACGAGACGCCCGAGCTGATGCCGCTCCCGATCCACCTCGCGCACCGGCTCTCGCGCAGGCTCTCCGAGGTCCGGAAGAACGGGACCATCCCCTACCTGCGCCCCGACGGCAAGACCCAGGTCACCATCGAGTACGACGGCGACAAGGCGGTCCGCCTCGACACGGTCGTCGTGTCCTCGCAGCACGCCAGCGACATCGACCTCGACTCGCTGCTCGCGCCCGACATCCGTGAGTTCGTCGTCGAGCACGTACTGGCGCAGCTCGTCGAGGACGGCATCAAGCTGGACACCGACGGCTACCGGCTGCTGGTCAACCCGACCGGCCGCTTCGAGATCGGTGGCCCGATGGGCGACGCCGGTCTGACCGGCCGCAAGATCATTATCGACACGTACGGCGGCATGGCCCGCCACGGCGGCGGCGCCTTCTCCGGCAAGGACCCGTCCAAGGTCGACCGCTCGGCCGCCTACGCCATGCGCTGGGTCGCCAAGAACGTCGTCGCCGCGGGTCTCGCCGCCCGCTGCGAGGTGCAGGTCGCGTACGCGATCGGCAAGGCCGAGCCGGTCGGCCTGTTCGTCGAGACGTTCGGCACCGCCACGGTCGAGACCGAGAAGATCGAGCACGCCATCGGCGAGGTCTTCGACCTCCGCCCGGCCGCGATCATCCGCGACCTCGACCTGCTGCGTCCGATCTACGCCCAGACCGCGGCGTACGGCCACTTCGGCCGCGAGCTCCCCGACTTCACCTGGGAGCGCACGGACCGCGTGGACGAGCTGCGCAAGGCCGCCGGGCTGTGACGAAGGCCCGGTAAACAGCCCTCAGTGCGTACGCCGGGGCCCGGACACCGCCGTGGTGTCCGGGCCCCGGTGCGTTGTCCCGGCGCTTTGCTCCGGGGCGGGTTGCGAGCGGGGAGGCGCTGTCCGAGGGGTCTGGTAGGAATGTGGCTGTGAGCAGCGACGACAAGCGATCCGGCGACCCCGGGCCCGGGGCTCCGGAGCAGCTCGCGCTGATCCGGGAGACCGTGCGGAAGGCGAAGGTGCCGCGGGCCAAGCCGCGGACCTGGCGCGGTGCCGCGCTCGCCAAGGAGCTGCCCGTCGCCCGGGTCCTGGTCAACAAGGGCGCGCTCCACCTCGACCAGTACTTCGACTACGCCGTGCCCGAGGAGCTCGACGCCGACGCCCGGCCCGGGGTGCGGGTGCGCGTGCGGTTCGGCGCCGGTGCCCGCCACGTCCGCGGCGGACGGCGCGAGGGCGGAGGGCTGATCGACGGCTTCCTCGTCGAGCGGCTCGCCGAATCCGACTACACGGGCGCGCTCGCCGCGCTCGCCTACGTCGTGTCGCCCGAACCGGTGCTGAGCCCGGAGCTGCTCGCGCTCGCGCGCGCCGTCGCCGACCGGTACGCGGGCAGCCTCGCCGATGTGCTGCAACTGGCCGTGCCGCCCCGCAACGGCAGGGCCGAGTCCAGGCCCTCGCCCGCGCCCCTGCCCCCGCCGCCCCCGCCCGCGCCCGGGAGCTGGGAGCGGTACGCGCAAGGGCCCGCGTTCCTGCGGGCCCTGGCCGAGGGCGGTGCTCCCCGGGCCGTGTGGACGGCGCTGCCCGGACCGCACTGGCCGCGCGAGATCGCCGGGGCCGTGGCCGCGACGCTCGCCTCCGGGCGGGGCGCCCTCGTCGTCGTACCGGACGGCCGGGCCGCGGGCCGGGTGGACGCGGCCCTCACCGAACTGCTCGGCGAGGGGCGCCACGCCCTGCTGACCGCCGACTCCGGGCCGGAGAGGCGGTACCGGGAGTGGCTCGCCGTGCGGCGCGGCTCGGTCCGGGCGGTGGTCGGGACGCGGGCCGCGATGTTCGCGCCCGTCGCTGACCTGGGCCTGGTGGCCGTCTGGGACGACGGGGACTCCAGCCACAGCGACGACAACGCCCCCTTCCCGCACGTGCGCGAGGTGCTCGAACTCCGGGCGGCGCACGCGCGGTGCGCGTTCCTGCTCGGCGGCACGAGCTGCACGGTGGAGGCCGCCCAGTTGGTGGAGAGCGGCTGGGCGCTGCCCCTGGGTGCGGACCGGGAACAGCTGCGGACCGCGGCGCCCCTGGTGCGCACGGTCGGCGACGGGGAACTGGCGGGGGACGGGGCCGCACGGGCGGCACGGCTCCCCAGCCTGGCCTGGCGGACGGTCCGCGACGGGCTGCGCGAGGGTCCTGTCCTGGTCCAGGTGCCGCGCCGCGGGTACGTACCCCGACTGGCCTGCGAGCGCTGCCGCGAACCGGCCCGGTGCCGGCACTGCGCCGGGCCGCTCCAGGCACCGGACCGGCAGGATCTGGAATGCGCCTGGTGCGGGCGCGCCGAGGCCGAATGGCACTGCGTCGCCTGCGGCTCCGCCCGGCTGCGGGCGCAGGTCGTCGGCGCGCGCCGGACCGCCGAGGAGCTGGGCCGGGCGTTCCCCGCCGTCCCGGTCCGCACCTCGGGCCGTGACCACGTCCTGGAGTCGGTGCCGGACGCGTCCGCGCTGGTCGTCAGCACTCCCGGCGCCGAACCGGTGGCCGAGGGCGGATACGCGGCGGCGCTGTTGCTGGACGGGTGGGCGCTGGTCGGGCGCCCCGATCTTCGGGCCGGGGAGGAGGCACTGCGGCGGTGGACGGCCGCCGCCTCGCTGGTGCGGGGACGGGCGCAGGGCGGCACGGTGGTGATCGTCGCCGAGCCGACCCTGCGGCCCGTGCAGGCGCTGGTGCGGTGGGATCCGGTCGGGCACGCCCGCCGCGAGCTGGCGGAGCGGGCGGAGCTGGGCTTTCCGCCCGTGTCGCGCATGGCGTCGGTGACCGGTTCGCCGGAGGCGCTCGCCGCCTTCTTCGCCGCCGCCGAGCTGCCGCCCGAGGCCGAGGTGCTGGGCCCGGTCCCGCTTGCGCGTACCGAACCGGGAAGGCCGCGCAGGCCGGGGGACGCCCCGCCGGGGGAGTCCTGGGAGCGGGCCCTGGTGAGGGTTCCGCCGGGCAGCGGCGCGGCCCTGGCGTCCGCGCTGAAGGCGGCGCAGGCGGCGCGGCTCTCCCGGGGCGGCGGCGACCAGGTCCGGATCCGGGTGGACCCGCCGGACATCGGCTGACGACCGGGCCCCGTCGTCGAAGTGCCGTCGGTCGGCCGGAGGCCGGGCCGTGCGGCGTCCGGCCCGTGCGAGGGCACGGCGAAGGATCGCGCTCGCGCGGCACGTGCATGGACGGGTCGGACGACGCCGCGGGCGTGGGTGCCGGGTCTCGACAGGCGGCAGTGTGACGACGGGGCCGGGGCCCGGGGCGGTCCGTGCCCGTTCGGCGCCGCCCGGCCCGGCACCCGGAATCGTGGCGTGGTGCGCACCCGGGGCGCGTCCGCCGCGCCGACGTCGGGCCCGGACCGGGGAGTGCCCGGGCCGGGATGCGGCTGCCCCGCCGTGCGTCGGGCGCGGCGGGGCAGTGGACGGGGTGGTCAGCCGTTGCGCGGGCCGGGGAAGACCCCGGGGCGCAGGTCCTCGCGCAGTGCCGGGCGCTCCACCGGGGGCTGCGGGGGCATGGAGCGTGCGGCGGGCACGGCGGGCAGCGGCGGCGTACCGCCGGAGCCGGGCGCCATGGGCATCGGGCGCGGCACGGCGCTCTCCGCGCCCGGCTCGGCCGCTCCCGGCTGCCGGGCGTTGCGGCGCGCGCCGTAGCGGCGGTGGACCGCCTGCTTGGTGACCCCGAGCGCGGAGCCCACCGCGTCCCAGGAGAAGCCCAGCGAGCGGTCGAAGTCCACCGCCGCGGTGACCAGGGTCTCGACGCTGTCGCGCAGTTCCTGGGCCAGCCTGACGGTGGGGGCCGGGGCCCTGCCGTAGACGACGAAGCCCGTGGACGGGCCGGAGCGGCGCGGTCGGTAGACGTTGCCCAGTTGGGCGGTGAGCGTGCGCAGCGCGTCCACCTGCCGCCGGACCCGCTCGATGTCCCGCACCAACAGATGCAGGCTGGCCCGCGCTTGGGCGTCGTGGGTTGCGTGGTCGGCCATGAAGAAGCCTCTCGAACCGGCGTTGAAAGGGATCGGGCCGCACCATGGCGGCTCGCTTCGGTCAATCTCTCTTGACCAACGCGACAGTCGGTGATCTGGTCACGTGCGGGGGCGCGAGCGCATCCGGGAGGGGCGCGCGGTGACGCGTACGCCCCCCGAGCGCCCGGCCCATAGACTTGGGGGCCGACCGGCGGAGCGGAGCGGCGTCATCCCACCGTGCCGGTCGGCCCCCCGCGTCGCAGTTCCCCGTACGTTCCGGCCCGAGAGGCAGTCAGCCACCCATGAAGCTCGTCTTCGCAGGCACCCCCGAGGTTGCCGTACCCGCCCTGGACGCCCTGATCGCCTCCGACCGGCACGAGGTGGCGGCCGTCGTCACCCGGCCCGACGCACCGGCCGGGCGGGGCCGCCGACTGGTCGCGAGCCCCGTCGCGGAGCGCGCGGAGGAGGCCGGGATCGAGGTGCTCAAGCCCGCCCGGCCGCGCGACGAGGACTTCCTGGCACGGCTGAGGGAGATCGCCCCGGACTGCTGCCCGGTCGTCGCCTACGGGGCGCTGCTGCCCAGGACCGCGCTCGACGTGCCCGCCCACGGCTGGGTCAACCTCCACTTCTCGCTGCTGCCCGCCTGGCGCGGCGCGGCCCCCGTCCAGCACGCGGTCATGGCCGGGGACGAGGTGACCGGGGCGTCGACCTTCCTGATCGAGGAGGGGCTCGACTCCGGCCCGGTGTACGGCGTCCTCACCGAGGAGGTGCGTCCCACCGACACCAGCGGCGACCTGCTCACCCGTCTGGCGTTCGCCGGGGCGGGGCTGCTCGTCGCGACCATGGACGGCATCGAGGACGGCACGCTGCACGCGGTGCCCCAGCCCCCCGAGGGCGTGACCCTCGCCCCGAAGATCACCGCAGAGGACGCGCGGGTGCGCTGGTCCGAGCCCGCGCTGCGGGTCGACCGGGTGGTGCGCGGCTGCACCCCCGCCCCCGGCGCGTGGACGGTGTTCCGCGGCGAGCGCCTCAAGCTCGTCCAGGTGACCCCGGTGACGGACCGCGCGGACCTGGCGCCGGGCGAGCTGTCGGCGGCGAAGAACAATGTGTACGTCGGCACCGGGTCGCACGCCGTCGAACTGCTCTGGGTCCAGCCGCAGGGCAAGAAGCCGATGCGGGCCGCGGACTGGGCCCGCGGCGTGCGCATCGTCCACGGCGAGCTGCTGGGGGCCTGAGGGCCCCGGGGGCCGGGCACGGCGACGTAGGCTTGGGGGGTTCGTCCCCTCACCACCAGCGGAGCACCTTTCACGTGAACGACCAGCAGCGTCGCCGTCCCGCCAAGCCGCATCGCCGTCCGAAGAAGGACCCCGTCCGGTTCCTCGCCTTCGAGGCGCTCAGGGCCGTCGACGAACGCGACGCGTACGCCAACCTCGTCCTGCCCCCGCTGCTGAAGAAGGCCCGCGCCGCGGGCGACTTCGACAACCGGGACGCGGCGCTGGCGACCGAGCTGGTCTATGGGACGCTGCGGCGCCAGGGGACGTACGACGCGATCGTCGCGGCCTGCATCGACCGGCCGCTGCGCGAGGTCGACCCGCCGGTCCTCGACGTGCTCGACATGGGCGTGCACCAGCTTCTCGGCACGCGCATCCCCACCCACGCCGCGGTCTCCGCCAGTGTGGAACTGGCCCGGGTGGTGCTCGGCGAGGGGCGGGCCAAGTTCGTCAACGCCGTCCTGCGGAAGGTCGCCGCGGACGACCTCGACGGCTGGGTGGCGCGCGTCGCCCCGCCGTACGACGAAGACCCCGAGGACCATCTCGCGGTCGTGCACTCGCATCCCCGCTGGGTCGTCTCCGCCCTCTGGGACGCGCTGGGCGGCGGCCGCGCCGGGATCGAGAACCTCCTGGAGGCGGACAACGAACGGCCCGAGGTCACGCTCGTCGCCCGCCCCGGCCGGTCCACCACCGAGGAACTCCTGAGGGCCCTCGGCGAGGAGAACGGCCTGCCCGGCCGCTGGTCGCCCTACGCCGTGCGGATGGCCGAGGGCGGCGAGCCGGGCGTCCTGGAGGCGGTGCGGGAAGGGCGCGCCGGGGTCCAGGACGAGGGCAGCCAGCTGGTCGCCGCCGCCCTCGCCCACGCCCCGCTGGAGGGCCGTGACACCCGGTGGCTCGACGGCTGCGCGGGGCCCGGGGGCAAGGCCGCCCTGCTCGGCGCACTGGCCGCCGGACGCGGCGCCGGCCTGCTCGCCGCCGAGAAGCAGCCGCACCGGGCCCGCCTCGTCGAGCGCGCACTGGCCGGCAATCCCGGCCCGTACCAGGTGGTCACCGCCGACGGCACCCGTCCGCCGTGGCGTCCGGGCACCTTCGACCGGATCCTGATGGACGTGCCGTGCTCCGGCCTCGGCGCGCTGCGCCGCCGCCCGGAGGCGCGCTGGCGGCGCCGGCCGGAGGACCTGGAGGGCTTCGCGCCGTTGCAACGCGGGCTGCTGCGTGAGGCGTTGGCGGCGGTACGGGTGGGCGGCGTCGTCGGCTACGCGACCTGCTCGCCGCATCTCGCGGAGACCCGGGTCGTCGTCGAGGACGTGCTCAGGGGGCGCGGCGGCCGGCCGGTCGAGGCGGAATGGATCGACGCCCGCCCGCTGATGCCGGGAGTGCCCGCGCTCGGGGACGGCCCCGACGTCCAGCTGTGGCCGCATCTGCACGGCACGGACGCGATGTACCTGGCGCTTCTGCGGCGCACCGGCTGACGCGGACCGGCCGTCGTCCACGGACCGCCCTGGCCCGCACGCGACGGCCGAAACGTCCGGATCGGGCGGATGGTGCGGCCGGGATCCCGCGAACTGTAACGATCCCGTGAGGCTTTGGCCCGCGCAGGGTCGGGGAACCGGTGCGGAGCATGGCAGGCTTGGCACATGGCCCAGATCAACCCCAGCATCCTGTCCGCCGATTTCGCCCGTCTCGCCGAGGAGGCGAAGGCGGTGGAAGGCGCCGACTGGCTCCACGTCGATGTGATGGACAACCACTTCGTCCCCAATCTGACCCTCGGCGTACCGATCGTGGAATCGCTCAGCCGGGCCACGGACACCCCGCTGGACTGCCATCTGATGATCGAGGACGCGGACCGCTGGGCGCCGCAGTACGTCGAGGCGGGAGCCGGATCCGTCACCTTCCACGCGGAGGCCGCCGCCGCCCCCGTACGGCTGGCGCGGGAGATCCGGGCCAAGGGCGCCCGTGCCTCCATGGCGCTCAAGCCCGCGACGCCCATCGAGCCGTACGAGGACCTGCTCCCCGAGCTCGACATGCTGCTGATCATGACGGTGGAGCCGGGCTTCGGCGGTCAGGCGTTCCTGGACATCATGCTGCCGAAGATCCGCCGCACCCGTGAGCTGATCTCCAAGCACGGGCTCGAACTCTGGCTCCAGGTCGACGGAGGCGTCTGCGGGTCCACCATCGAGCAGTGCGCCGAGGCCGGTGCGGACGTCTTCGTCGCCGGCTCGGCGGTCTACGGGGCCGAGGACCCCGCCGAAGCGGTGCGCGCCCTGCGCGCCCAGGCCGACGCGGCCATCACCTCGGCCGCTTGGGCCTGCCGCCACTGACCCGCGACCACGGCCGGAACGCGCTCCGGCTCCGAACGGAAATCGGCCCGGCCAAGGGCGGATACGCGGTCCGACGGGACCGATCAGGGATCGCCGGATCTGACAGGATGAACGGCGTATCGAGAGTGTGAAGAGCAGTGAGGAGATCGCGGTGTCTGCAATGTCGGCGGGACGGTCCGCCCTGCGGATGGGGCCCGCGGAGCTGGTGCAGGCGGCGGCCATGGCCCGCCGCTTCTACCTCGAAGGAAAATCGAAGATCCAGATCGCCGAGGAGTTCGGTGTCAGCCGCTTCAAGGTGGCCCGGGTCCTGGAGACGGCGCTCGAACGCGACCTCGTGCGCATCGAGATCCGTGTCCCCGCCGAGCTGGACGCCGAGCGTTCCGACGCGCTGCGGGCCCGCTACGGACTGCGTCACGCGGTGGTCGTCGAATCGCCCGCGGAGGAGCCCGACGACGCACCCGACCCGGAGAACCTGGGGGAGGTCGCGGCCGATCTGCTCGGCGAACTGGTGACCGAGGGCGATGTGCTCGGCCTCGCGTGGGGCCGGTCCACGATCCACATGGCCGCCGCCCTCGACCGGCTGCCCCCGTGCACCGTCGTGCAGCTCACCGGCGTGTACGACGCGGGGACGGCCGAACGCGGCTCGGTCGAGGCGGTCCGGCGCGCCGCCCAGGTGGCGGGCGGCGAGGCCCACCCCATCTACGCGCCGATGCTGCTGCCCGATTCGGCCACGGCCGCCGCGCTGCGCCACCAGACGGGCATCGCCCGCGCCTTCGACTACTTCGACAAGGTGACCGTCGCCGCGGTGTCCATCGGCTCCTGGGAGCCGGGCATCTCCACCGTCCACGACATGCTCACGGACGAGGAGCGCGCGCACTACGCCTCGCTCGGTGTCGCCGCGGAGATGTCCGCGCACCTCTTCGACACGGAGGGGCGCCGGGTCGGCCGGGACCTGGGGGAGCGGTGCATCACGGTCGAGGCCGACCGGCTGCGCCGGATCCCGGAAGTGGTGGCGATCGCGGGTGGTCGGCGCAAGGCCGCCGCGATCGGGGCGGTGCTGCGGTCCGGCCTGGTCACCAGCCTGGTGACGGACACGGCGGCGGCCGAGTACCTGCTGACCGAGTCGGCGGCGCCGAGGCGCCCGGCGCTGGAGCGGGCGGACCCCGACGGGGCCTGAACGGGTGCGGGCCCGGCGGCCGGTGGCGGCGATGACCGTCACCGGCCGCCGTGTCCGCGCCGTCATCAAGGCGGCATCCCCACGGCCGGGGGAGCGGCTTTCGCAGCCTCGTGAGAACGGTGTTCCGCCCGCGGATCGATCGGACGGCCCGCGGGCGGAACGTGGAGGTCAGTCCCGGGCGACGCCCAGAACCGTCGCCTCCAGGTATTCCTCCGGTTCCTCGTACTGGCCCACGTCCGCCGGGTTGTAGCGCGGGGTCTGGCGCGACCAGTCCAGATTGCCCCGCATCCAGCTGCGCATCCCGTCCAGGTACGGCAGGAGGATCCCGGACAGCTGCGGGTACGAGCTCAGCAGCTCGGCCTCGGCGGCGAGGAACCGCCTGGTCTCCCGGTCGGTCTCGGCGCAGACGTGTTCCAGCGCCTTCCGCTTGTCGTATCCGCGGTGGTGGCGGACCAGGTGGACGAGGTTGTGGATCTCGCCGAGGACCTGTTCCTTCTCGTACGAGTACACGTCGTTGGCCCAGCAGACGACGTTGCACGAGGCTTCCAGCGCGGTGATGAACCGGGAGTCGTTGTGGATCGACTCGGGAGCCTCGATCCCGGCGACGATCTCTATGAGATCCATGCAGACATGGATCGCGCCGGTGTGGCGCCGCCTGGCGATGTAGGTCTCCTCGGACGGCACCACACCGGCCGCGCGGTTCCCGGCTTCCCAGGTGGTGGTCGTCGTGAGGTACTCGGTCAGGTGCCAGCCGAACCGGGCGCGCCAGTGCGCGGCGGCGTTCGGCGTCGTGCGTTCCCACAGGTCGACCAGGGCGACCACGGCGGCGGGAAGCTCCTCGTCCGGCGTGGTTCCCGTGCCCTTGCCCTCGATCACGGACCTCATCACGGCCACCACGTCGCGCACCCGCTCCGGGCTGCGGCCGAGATGGCCGTCGTCGAGCTGGTCGTCGACGAGAAACAGCCACACGAACCAGTCGGCGACGAGGTCGAGCCGCTCGGCGTCGGCGGTCGGATACACCATGCCGACGAAGGCCCCGAAGTCCGCCTGCTCGAAGCGCTCCATGGCCGAATCCCGGTGTACCAGACCGGTGTTGCGAATCCATGCGTCGAGATGGGACCGCGTGTGTGCGACGTGCGGGTTGGTGCGTTGGGGGAACGGGCAGTAGATGTCCGGCAGTTCACTGTCCACGGTGGGCCTTGATCCTCTCCGGTCGTACCTCTGGCGGGGGTTGTGACTCCTCCGCCTCCTCCTCCGGGCGTCGTGGTGACCCGCGGGACCTGCGGGTTTGAAGCTACCCGACCGCTTGTCGCCAGGTCCAGGGATGATGATCGTGAATGATTACGAATGCCGCGGGGCGTGCGAGGGTCACCGGGCACGCCGCGTGACGGAGGAGGGGGTTCCGCTCGCCCGGGGCTCCTGTGCGTCTTCCTTGGAGGAACATACGAGCGCCGGGCCGCTTTGCTGTGCCTTTGTGGGCGCGACCTGCGCCATTTCGTATGAAAAAATGAGCATCATGCGCTTTCTTGAGCCCGGTACCGGTCGCTACACAGAGTCCCCCTCGGTCCCGTACGACCTCACGTACGACGACGTCTTCATGGTCCCGGGGCGTTCGGCGGTCGGTTCCCGCCAGGGTGTCGATCTCTCCTCGCCCGACGGCACCGGCACCACCATCCCGCTGGTCGTGGCGAACATGACGGCCATCGCGGGCCGTCGGATGGCCGAAACGGTCGCCCGTCGCGGCGGGCTGGTCGTCATCCCGCAGGACATCCCGATCGACGTCGTCACCGATGTCGTCTCCTGGGTGAAGAAGCGCCATCTGGTGCTCGACACGCCGATCGTGCTGACCCCGGGCCAGACGGTGGCCGACGCCCTGTTCCTGCTGCCCAAGCGCGCACACGGCGCCGGTGTCGTCGTCGACGCGGAGCACCGGCCCGTCGGTGTCGTCACCGACCACGACCTCGCCGGTGTCGACCGCTTCACCCAGCTCTCCGAGGTCATGTCCAGGGACCTGATGCAGCTCGACGCGGACATCGAACCGCGCGACGCTTTCAACGAACTCGACGGTGCCCACCGCAAGTTGGCGCCCGCGGTCGACGCGGACGGCCGGCTCGTCGGGATCCTCACCCGCAAGGGCGCGCTGCGTGCCACGCTGTACACCCCGGCCACCGACGCCTCGGGCCGGCTGCGGATCGCCGCCGCGGTCGGGATCAACGGCGACGCCGCGGGCAAGGCCGAGCAGTTGCTCGACGCGGGCGTCGACACGCTCGTGGTGGACACCGCGCACGGGCACCAGGAGTCCATGATCGGCACCATTCGCGCGCTCCGGGCGCTCGACCCGCGGGTGCCGGTCGTCGCGGGCAACGTCGTCGCCGCCGAAGGGGTGCGCGACCTCGTCGAGGCGGGTGCGGACATCGTCAAGGTCGGTGTCGGACCGGGCGCCATGTGCACCACCCGGATGATGACGGGTGTGGGCCGGCCGCAGTTCTCCGCGGTCCTCGAATGCGCCGCCGAGGCGAGGAAGTACGGCAAGCACGTGTGGGCCGACGGCGGCGTCCGGCACCCGCGCGATGTCGCGATGGCGCTCGCTGCGGGCGCGTCCAACGTGATGATCGGCTCGTGGTTCGCCGGTACGTACGAGTCGCCCGGAGACCTCCAGCAGTCCGCCGACGGGCGCTTCTACAAGGAGTCCTTCGGCATGGCGTCCGCGCGCGCCGTGAGGAGCCGTACGTCGGACGAGTCGGCGTACGACCGGGCCCGCAAGGCCCTCTTCGAGGAGGGCATCTCCACCTCGCGGATGTTCCTGGACCCGGTCCGGCCCGGTGTGGAGGACCTGATCGACTCGATCATCGCGGGCGTCCGCTCCTCCTGCACCTACGCCGGCGCGGCGTCGTTGGAGGAGTTCGCCGAGAAGGCGGTCGTCGGGGTGCAGAGCGCGGCCGGGTACGCCGAGGGCAAGCCGCTGCACGCAAGCTGGAGTTGATCCCGCTGCCCGTCACGAGGCGGACCATCGCTCGGAGTCGACCCGGTGGCCGTCATGGCCGTTCCACGGCCGGGCGTTGATTGCGCGCCCGCCACAAAACCGTTGCCCCTCATGGCTGTTCACGCCGTGAGGGGCAACCGCTTTCCAGTGGGCATGCGGGGCACGGTTGTCCGATTCTGCCCCCATCGGCCCGGGGCGAAGGCCCAACTGTGCCGGGTTCTCAGTAATATGAACGGCGCCCAGTTGCCCGCCCCTCTCTGCGGTAAGGGATCTCATGTCCTTCTTCACTGACCTGGCCCATCAGTACATCGACGGAGAGTGGAGGCCGGGCAAGGGGTCCTGGGACATCATCGACTTCAATCCGTACAACGGGGAGAAGCTCGCCTCGATCACGGTCGCCACGGCCGACGAGGTGGACCAGGCGTACCGCTCCGCCGAGACCGCCCAGTACGCCTGGGGCGAGACCAACCCGTACACCCGGCGGCAGGTGCTGGAACGGGCGCTGCGCATCGTCGAGGAGCGCGAGGAGGAGATCGGCGACGCGATCGTCGCGGAGCTCGGCGGCACCCGGCTGAAGGCGGCCTTCGAGCTGCACCTGGCCAAGGAGTTCCTGCGGGAGTCGATCCAGCTCGCGCTGCGGCCCGCCGGGCAGATCCTGCCCTCGCCGACCGAGGGCAAGGAGAACCGCGTCTACCGGGTGCCGGTCGGGGTCGTCGGCGTGATCAGCCCCTTCAACTTCCCGTTCCTGCTGTCGCTGAAGTCGGTCGCCCCCGCCCTGGCGCTCGGCAACGCCGTGGTGCTCAAGCCGCACCAGAACACCCCGGTCTGCGGCGGCACGCTGGTGGCGAAGGTGTTCGAGGAGGCGGGGCTGCCGGCCGGGCTCCTCAACGTCGTGGTCACCGACATCGCCGAGATCGGCGACGCGCTGCTGGAGCACCCCGTTCCGCAGGTCATCTCCTTCACCGGTTCGGACAAGGTGGGGCGGCACGTCGCCACGGTCTGCGCGGCCAACCTCAAGCGGGCCGTGCTGGAGCTCGGCGGGAACAGCGCGCTGATCGTCCTCGACGACGCCGATCTGGACTACGCCGTGGACGCGGCCGTCTTCAGCCGCTACGTGCATCAGGGGCAGGTCTGCATGGCCGCGAACCGCATCCTGGTCGACCGGGCGGTGGAGAAGGAGTTCACCGAGAAGTTCGTCGCCAAGGTCGCGTCGCTGCCGGTCGGCGACCCGGCGACCCCCGGGACCGTGATCGGCCCGCTGATCAACGCCACCCAGGCCGAGGCGATCACCTCGCTCGTCGACCAGGCGGTGGAGGACGGGGCCACCGCCCTGCTGCACGGCAGGGCCGAGGGCAACCTGGTGAGCCCGTCCGTGCTGACCGGTCTGCCCGCCGATTCCCCCGTCCTGTCCCAGGAGCTGTTCGGACCGGTCGCCCTCGTCGTTCCGTTCGACGGCGAGGACGAGGCGGTACGGATCGCCAACGACACCCCGTACGGGCTGAGCGGTGCGGTGCACACCGGCAACATCGAGCGCGGCGTACGGGTCGGGCAGCGCATCCACACCGGCATGATCCACATCAACGACGGCACGGTCCACGACGAGCCCATCGTCCCGTTCGGCGGCGAGAAGAGCTCCGGCCTCGGCCGGCTGAACGGCGACTCCATGGTCGAGGCGTTCACCACCCAGAAGTGGATCTCGGTGCAGTACGGCCGCTCGCGGTTCCCCTTCTGACGAGGCCGCGCCCGCGAGGCGCTTCCCGTTCCCACCGCCCCGCCGGGCGCGCCCGGCGGGGCGGTGACGTGGTCTACTTCGGGGGCGGCCCGCGCCGCCCCCGAACCGGCCATCGCAGAGAAGTGAACCGCCCGACGTGCGCCTGAACGACCTCGACGAACGCATCGTCCACGCCCTCGCCGAAGACGCCCGGCGCTCCTACGCGGACATCGGCGCGCTCGTGGGCCTCTCCGCGCCCGCGGTGAAACGCCGCGTGGACCGGCTGCGCGTCGAAGGGGCGATCACCGGGTTCACGGTGCGGGTCGACCCGGCGGCGCTGGGGTGGGAGACCGAGGGCTACATCGAGATCTACTGCAGCCGCAACACCTCCCCGGAGGCGATCAAGCAGGGTCTTGAGCGTTATCCGGAGGTCGCGTCGGCGTCCACGGTGACGGGCGAGGCCGACGCGCTGGTGCAGGTCTTCGCCGCGGACATGCGCCACTTCGAGCAGGTGCTGGAACGGATCGCGGGCGAGCCGTACGTGGAGCGGACCAAGTCCGTGCTGGTGCTCTCGCCGTTGCTGCGCCGGTACTCGTCCGGGCCGCCGCAGTAGGCGCGGTGCGCCGAGAAGACCGGACGGACCCCGCCCGGTCGGACCGGCTGAGACCTGCGTCACCCTTCTGACCTGGGACGACACCCGGCGCAATGAATCGCCGCGGCGGGCCCATGACGCGCAATGGATCAACGGTGGATGCGCAACGGTCGCGCCTTGTCCGCCCCGAGCGGTGGACCGTACCGTCAATACGTCCCGCCCCGCCCCGTCGTCCGAGGTCAGACATGCCGTCGTTGCGCACCGCCCTGCTCCAGAGTTCCGGACGCCCCGGGCACGTGGACACGAACCTCGCGACGCTCGACGAGGCGGCGCGACGGGCGGCGGACGCCGGGGCCCGGCTCATGGTCTGCCCCGAACTGTTCCTGACCGGCTACGCGATCGGCGCCGACGTGGCCCGGCTGGCCGAGCCGGCCGACGGACCGTCCGCCGGGGCCGTGGCAAAGATCGCCGCCCGGTACGGGCTCGCGGTCCTGTACGGCTGCCCGGAGCGCGACGGCGAGCGGGTCTTCAACGCCGCACGGCTCGTCGGCCCGGACGGGGCGGCGCTCGCCGACTACCGCAAGACCCATCTCTTCGGCGACTTCGAGCAGGAGTGGTTCACCCCGGGCGGGCAGCCCCTCGTCCAGGCCGAAGTGGACGGCGTCCGCGTCGGGATCCTGATCTGCTACGACGTCGAGTTCCCGGAGAACGTCCGCGCGCACGCCCTCGCCGGCACCGATCTGCTGCTGGTGCCCACCGCGCTCATGCACCCGTACCAGTTCGTCGCCGAATCGCTCGTCCCGGTCCGGGCCTTCGAGAGCCAGATGTACGTGGCGTACGCCGACCGGACGGGCCCGGAGGGCGCGTTCGACTTCGTCGGGCTGAGCTGCCTGGCCGGCCCCGACGGCACCGTCCGCGCCCGCGCCGGACGCGGCGAGGAACTGATCGTCGGCGACGTCGACACCGCGCTCCTGGGCGCGTCGCGCGAGGCCAACCCGTATCTGCGCGACCGCCGCCCCGGCCTGTACGGCTCCCTCGCCTGAGCCAGGGCCCGCCGCCCCTCCGTTCCACCGTTCTCGTTCCCGTGCAAGGAGTCCGTACCCCATGACGTCCACGGTGCCCAACGCCGCCCAGCATACCGAGGCCGCCGAGCCCATCACCATGTTCGGACCGGACTTCCCGTACGCGTACGACGACTATCTCGCGCACCCCGCGGGGATCGGGCAGATTCCGGCGACCGAACACGGCTCCGAGGTCGCCGTCATCGGCGGCGGGCTCTCCGGGATCGTCGCCGCGTACGAGCTGATGAAGATGGGCCTGCGGCCCGTCGTGTACGAGGCCGACCGGATCGGCGGACGGCTGCGCACCGTCGGCTTCGACGGCTGCGATCCCGGACTCACCGCGGAAATGGGCGCGATGCGCTTCCCGCCCTCCTCCACCACGCTCCAGCACTACATCGACCTGGTGGGTCTGGAGACCAGGCCGTTCCCCAACCCGCTCGCCCCGGCCACCCCGTCGACCGTCGTCGACCTCAAGGGCGAGTCGCACTACGCGCGGACCATCGACGACCTGCCGCAGGTGTACCGGGACGTGATGGACGCCTGGAACCGGTGCCTGGAGGAGGACGCCGACTTCTCGGACATGAACCGCGCGATGCGCGAGCGCGACGTGCCGCGCGTCCGGGAGCTGTGGTCGAGGCTCGTCCACCGGCTCGACAACCAGACCTTCTACGGCTTCCTCTGCGACTCGGACGCCTTCAGGTCGTTCAAGCACCGGGAGATCTTCGGACAGGTCGGCTTCGGCACCGGCGGCTGGGACACCGACTTTCCCAACTCCATCCTGGAGATCCTGCGCGTCGTCTACACCGAGGCGGACGACCACCACCGCTCCATCGTCGGCGGCAGCCAGCAACTCCCGCTGCGGCTCTGGGAACGCGAACCACGCAAGATCGTCCACTGGCCCCTCGGTACCTCGCTGTCCTCGCTGCACGGCGGCGAACCGCGCCCCGCCGTCACCCGGCTGCACCGCACCGCCGGGAACAGGATCACCGTCACCGACGCCACCGGTGACATCCGCACCTACCCGGCCGTGATCTTCACCGGACAGTCCTGGCTGCTGCTCTCGAAGATCGACTGCGACGACGCGCTCTTCCCGATCGACCACTGGACGGCGATGGAACGCACCCACTACATGGAGTCGTCCAAGCTGTTCGTCCCCGTCGACCGGCCGTTCTGGCGGGACGAGGCCGTCGACGGCAGTGGGGTGCCGACCGGGCGGGACCGCATGTCGATGACGCTCACCGACCGGATGACCCGGGGCACCTACCTCCTGGACGACGGCCCCGACAAGCCCGCCGTCATCTGCCTCTCGTACACCTGGTGCGACGACAGCCTGAAGTGGCTGCCGCTGTCGGCGAACGAGCGGATGGAGGTCATGCTGAAGTCGCTCGGCGAGATCTACCCGGACGTCGACATCAGGAAGCACATCATCGGCAACCCGGTGACCGTCTCGTGGGAGAACGAGCCGTACTTCATGGGGGCGTTCAAGGCCAACCTGCCGGGCCACTACCGGTACCAGCGGCGGCTGTTCACCCACTTCATGCAGGACCGGCTGCCCGCCGACCGGCGGGGCCTCTTCCTCGCGGGCGACGACATCTCCTGGACGGCCGGCTGGGCCGAGGGTGCCGTGCAGACCGCGCTCAACGCCGTGTGGGGCGTGATGACCCGGTTCGGCGGCGCGACCGACCCGACGAACCCCGGCCCCGGCGACGTCTTCGACGACATCGCCCCCGTGGAACTCCCGGAGGACTGAGGGGCGTTTGGACCGGCGCGGGATGCGCGGGACCGGGGGGGGGGGGGGGGGGGGGGGGGGGGGGGGGGGGGGGGGGGGGGGGGGGGGGGGGGGGGGGGGGGGGGGGGGGGGGGGGGGGGGGGGGGGG